>QIDH01000110.1 GCA_003229305.1 Acidimicrobiia bacterium
TGGCACCAAATCCATTTCGTTGATGACACGCCAGGCGGGTTTCGGGCCTGGCACCCGGAACCCGCCTGGAGATCGTTAGGCGAGTTCGATTTCGATTGGGATCGGCCTGGCCAGGGAGTGCCCTACCGGCGACGTGCCGGTGACCTTGCTGTGCAAGTCGGCGAGCTGACCTGCGTCTGCGTCTGAGTCGATGTGGACAGCGGCTCGGATGCTCTGATAACCGGCGTTTCCGTCTGGGTTCAAACCCAAGAACGTGTGCAGGTCGAGGTCGCCATCGACATCGATGCGAAGATCCTTGATCTCAATGCCCGCAGCAGAAGCATTTGCGGCGTAGCCAACCGCCAGGCAGTTTCCGAGCGCCGCCAGGAGTTGCTCGACAGGATTCGCCGCCGTGTCACCGCCGCCGAGGCCGGCCGGCTCGTCCGAGGGCACCGGCGAGAAGTCACGCACTCTGGCCTCTGACCGGAAACCCCCGGTCCAGGTGACGCTCGCCTTCCAGACCGTATTCGCCTTGTCAGGATTGCCCTCGATGGCGGCGGCGAGGGCGCCAACGGCAGGCAGGTTCACTTCGTTCAGAGTATTTGTCTTGGTGGTCATGGGTCACAGCTCCAATAGTCAGTGGTCGGCGGCTTGGCCGCCGGATGAAAAGTTGAAACGCCGAAGAAACGTCAGCTCTCGGGTGGTGGCGTAGTGCCGGGGTTACAGGTCGCCCGGTCTGCCCACTCGAGAGCGTTCACACTGACACATCATTCGGCAGGCTGCGCCCGACCGCCTAACTGTGGCTGAATCGAATTGCCTCACGTTCACATTCCTCTCGCTAGTTCCGCGCTCTACGAGCGCCGCGAGCGGAAAGTCCGCTTTCGGCTAACTCATCGATCAGGCATTGGCACCTACGAACTGAGTCCGTTGGTTGCCGCGGCTTCAGAGGGCCTGTCCCTCCACCGCTCTAGATGAGCGCGATATGTACTCGGGCGTATTGCAGCACACTCAGGCCCCGTTCGTCAAGGTCAACTTCTTCGTTGGCCGACGGATTCGGATGTATCTCCCACGACGCCAACCCATCTATAGGGTTGGATACCTGCAACCGGGGGAGGCCTCCATGTGGAACGAGTACTGGCAAGACCGTGGGGACCCGTGGGACTACGACTCCGGTCCGCCCCGCAATAGGAGCTGGCCCCGTCTGTTCTCTGAGACGCCTGACTATCGGGCGATTGGAGTCGACGTGGTCGGCCGCGAGGCGTTTCGCTGGCATTTCGGACCAATGTTCTACAGGGGGCGGCTGCGAGACGGACAGGTAAAGGTCTTGGTGATCGGCCAGGAGGGAGCCCAAGACGAATCTTTGTCACATCGCTCCTTTACCGGCGGCACCGGCGCCCGCATGCAGTATCTGCTGAAGCACATCGGTATCACCAGGTCCTACCTGTTTCTCAATACGTTCGTCTATCCGATCTTCGGGCAGTACAACGACTCGCTGCGCCCCCTTGCCCAGGATCTGGCCTCGCCGATCGTCGATCATCGCCACGACATCCTCGACTACACGATGGCTCGCAACGATCTCCGGCTGGTCATCGCGGTTGGACGAGCCGCCAAGGAGACGGTTGCCACCTGGATAAAGGCCAACGGTGGCTCGGCCCAGCCGGCCAACCTGCACAGGGCGGACACCGGACGGCTCGGACCCAAGCTCAAGGTGGTTGGCGTGCGTCACCCTGGTGGGGCATCGAAGGGTGGATCGATTTCGGTGATCATCGCCGATTTCAAGTCGGCCATCCGGCGGATTGAACGATGGGCGGCAGCTGATCCGGGTTGGCTACCTGTCGACTCAGACGGGCAGCGGTTGGCGGCTCGTGACTATCGCTATCGCTCGGCCCCGATTCCCTTCCGTGATCTCCCATTTGGTACTGCCTGGCGGCTCGGCAGAGGCGCTACGTCGAGTAATCGCAGTCGTGATCAGCGGTCCATCCAGATCTTCTCGGCAGACGGAAAGTACAACGGCCGAGGTCACCGACTGAGCTATAGCTCGGATGCGGCCGGGTCCGATGTCGGCTACGGCGCGCCGCCTGGCGATCTCGCCTACGAGCCACCCAAGGAGGAATACCGGGAATTCGACGCCGGCCCAGGTCGCAGTTTTGCTCGACTGCTCCAGGGTGGGTCCCGAGGGTTTGACTGGCCTGATTTTGCCGACCTTGGATTCGCTTGCCATCCGTCATTCGGATTCGGTCCGATCTACCGCGGGCGACTGAGCCGGCCTTCCCTTTTGCTACTCGCTGACCAGCAGAGCCACGACGACCAATTCACCGGAAGGGCGCTGACCGGTAACGCCGGCCAGCACCTCCAGGCCTTTCTCACCGCAGCCGGACTGAGGAGGCGGTACGCCATCCTGCGGGTTCTCCCCGTCGACACCCTCGATGAGGACTCGGCCGACGTGCGGGCGGCAGTCGATGACCCTGACACGATCGCGCTCTACGCCGAGGCCGTTCGCAGGTCCCGTCCCAAGGTGATCCTGGCCGTCGGACCCAACGCCCGTCGATTGGTTGGCCACCTGGATGTCGGACGCATTCCGCTTGTCTCGATGAAGGCATTCTCTCAAAGCCGGTCTGCTGTCGACTGGCGTATGGCCCTTGGCGAGTTGCGCCCACTGCGGTACGGCAAGGACATCAGGCGGCCGAGTTTCACTTACGGTGGGGAGCGGGAGCAGATTCCGCGCGGTGATCTTCCGTACGGGACGCTGCGCTGGCAGGCCACTTCTGGCGACCGGGCTCTCAAGGCCCGGCGATCGCGCAGACCTTCCCCCGACTACTTCAAGCTGGTGATGCCCGAATGGGCGTTTGACCTCGACCCCGAACCGCTGTCGGCACGCAAACGTCGCCGCCTGGATGAACTGAGGTAAAAGCCATGGCAACGAATCTGATCGACCCGATGACCGGGCCCCGCTACATCCTCGACGGCCGAGTGGTCACGATGAACGACCGGTTCGAAGTTCTCGACCGGGGCAGGGTATACATCGACGCAGGTGCGATCGTCGCGGTTCAGGATGCTTCGGCTCCGCGGCCGGAAGGTTTCAGGGGCGCACCTCTTATCCGAACCGGAGGGACCATCTACCCGGGCATGATCGAACTGCACAACCACCTCAGCTACAACATCCTTCGGCTCTGGCAGGTCCCTCGTCATTATGGGAACCGAGGAAACTGGCGCAGCGCCCCAGACAAGAAGCGCCTGATCAGCGGGCCGATGCGGATCCTTGGCAGTACCGCAGGGGTCATCGAGGCGATAGTGCGCTACGTCGAGGCCAAGGCGCTGCTTGGGGGAGTCACCACCTCGCAGGGCATCACACTGATCAGCACGGCGATCCCTCACTACTACAGGGGCATTGTACGCAACGTCGAAAAGACCGACGATCCGGCGCTGCCCCCCGCCTTGACCAGGGTGGGGGACGTCAAGGATGCGGTGGCGTTTCGACGTCGGCTCGACAAGGCCAACACCCTTCTACTTCACCTTGCCGAGGGTGTCGACGAAACCGCCCGCAAGCACTTCAAGGCGCTTCGCATCGAGGGCCGCAGGTGGGCGATCACCGACGCTCTGACCGGCATTCACTGCGCAGGCCTGGTCGGTCGAGACTTCGCGACGCTGCGTAGTCGGGGCGGCAAGATGGTGTGGTCCCCATTCTCCAATCTGCTGCTCTACGGAGGCACCGCCGACATCAAACGGGCCCGCGACGAGGGCGTGCAGATCGCCCTCGGGTCGGATTGGTCTCCATCTGGCAGCAAGAACCTGCTCGGCGAACTCAAAGTCGCGCAGATGGTCAGCAACGAGCAAGGTGGCCTCTTCACTGATCGCGAGATCGTTGCGATGGCGACCATCAACCCGGCCCGTATCCTGAAATGGGACGGCGCGCTTGGCTCGATCGAAGCTGGTAAACGGGCCGACCTGGTGGTCATCGACAACAGAAGAGGCGACCCCTACTGGCACCTCATCAAGGCTCGCGAGACCTCCGTCGTACTGTCGGTCATCAATGGAATCCCTCGTTACGGCCAACCCCGCCTCATGGACCGTTTCGATGGGACCACCGAGGCGTTCGACCTCGACGGCTCGAGTCGCTCGTTCTACTTCGAGCAGGAAACAGCCGACCCGGTGGTGGCCGCCCTGACCCTTGGTGAATCCACCGAACGGCTCGATGAAGCGATGCACCGGCTCCCGGAATTGGCCAGCACCCTGGCGAACCCGGTCACCGCAGTCGGATCTCTGGGGATCGTCGCGCAGGACCGGCCTGGCTCGTGGGTGCTGGATCTCGACAACGAGGGGTTCGACAACCGCAGCCTGGCACCTGACTCGTTCGCCGACCGTCTCGGCGCCGGAGCCGAATCACTCGACCAGACGCTCGAGTCGGTCAAACTGGACCCCCTGGCGGTAGTCGCGGACGAGCGTTTCTTCCATCGCATCGTCAACCAGGCCAATCTCCCCGAATACGTAAAGCAAGGCTTGCCTCGCTACTACGGAACATCGGCGCCCAAGCCCGACCCGTCCGTGTTCACGATGGGCACGGCCAAGAGCCTAGGTCGGGACGCGATGGGACCTGCGACCCTCGCCGAGCTCAACGAAGCCGTCGGTCGACTGGGCCTCGCCGACCGCAAACTGCTGGTCAGCCAGGCCAGAGTGTTGATCGCCGACGCATACGTGCATCTCGATCTCAAGGAGGCGATGCACGCAGTCGACCCGATCCAGCGGCTCAGATTGCTGGCCCACCGGCTCGACAGGTCGACCCAGGCGAGCATGGAGCCCGAAGCCGCTTTCCACCGGGAGATGACCTCGATCTTCACCGAACTACGCGACCTCCACACCAACTACCTTTTGCCTTCGCCGTTCCGTGAGCACACCGCCTTTCTGCCCTTCCTCGTCGAGCAATGCTTCGAACCAGATGGCACCGCTCGCTATCTGGTTACCAAGCTCGCCCCAGATTTCGACCACCCGACCTTCGATGAGGGCGCGGAACTGACCTATTGGAACGCCGTGCCGATCGCCGCCGCGGTGCAGGCGAACGCAGACAACCAGGCAGGCTCGAATCGAGCGGCGCGACTGGCCAGAGGCCTCGACGCACTCACGATCCGGCCGCTGGTGCGATCACTGCCACCCGACGAGGAGTGGGTCATCATCGGCTATCGCTCTCCGGATGGGGCGGAGTTGGAGATCCGCATCGATTGGAAGGTGTGGTCGCCTGGCAGTCCGGAGAGTGTCGACCCAGACGGTGGCGATTCGATTGCGCTGGCCGGTTCGCTCGGGTACGACCTTCAGACAGACGCGGTCAACCAGGCCCGCAAGGCCCTCTACGCCCCGCCTGCGGTACGAATGGGCGCTTCGATCGGACGGGCAATGGTCGACCTGGGCGGCGGCGACCTGGCAACCACCATGCCGACTGTGTTTCGGGCTCGTTCTGTGACGACCCCGTCAGGCGATTTTGGTTACATTCGCATCTTCACTTTCAACGTGCCAGACGCGCGCGGTTTCGTCGATGAGTTTGTCCGGCTGTCGGCTGTGTTGCCGAAGACGGGGCTGATCATCGACGTTCGCAACAACGGCGGAGGCCTGATCACCGCCGCCGAGGGGTTGCTCCAGGTGCTGACCCCCAAGACCATCGAGCCGTCACCCGCCCAGTTCGTCACGACCTCGATGATGCTCGGCCTGGTCGAGGGCCATTCACCCTCGCCGCTCGACCCGAGCTTCGACCTCGGTTCGTGGCAGCCTTCGATGGACCTGGCGGTGCGGACCGGGGCTACCTATTCGACCGCCCATTCGATCACCGGCGCCGACTTTGCGAACGACATCGGACAGACCTATCACGGTCCGGTGGTCTTGATCACCGATGCCCTCTGCTATTCGGCGACCGACATGTTCGCCGCAGGGTTCCAGGATCACGACATCGGCACGGTGCTCGGCATTGCAGATGCGACGGGCGCTGGCGGCGCCAACGTCTGGACCCATGAGCTGTTGCGCATCCTGGCCGAGAGTGCAGGCGATTCGCGGCTTGTCGAGTTGCCGGCTGGATCAGGGATGCGGGTTGCGGTGCGCCGTACGTTGCGGGTCAAGGCGAGGGCGGGCACTCCAGTTGAGGATCTCGGCGTCGAGCCGGATGAGCGCCACTACATGACCCGCAACGACATCCTCGGCAGCAACGAGGATCTGATCGGGCGGGCAGGTGAAATCCTCAGCGGTCTACCTGGGTATCGTCTCGATGCGGAACTGTTGGGCGCCGCCAACCC
Source organism: Acidimicrobiia bacterium (assembly GCA_003229305.1). GTDB lineage: Bacteria > Actinomycetota > Acidimicrobiia > Spongiisociales > Spongiisociaceae > SZUA-232. The sequence goes on from QIDH01000110.1 coordinate 6,252, forward strand.
GTCGGTGCGGTTGACGACCGCCAATCTGGACAGGGTCGATGTCGCCTTCGACGGCCGCTGGGTCGCCTCCCAAGACGTCACCGACGGCACCACCACCTTCAAGTCCAAGGCCCCCACCCCAGAGGCGGTCAACCTGACGGGCTACAAAGACGGAGCGGTCGTCGCCCGCCGCCGAATCTGACAATGGCAGTTGGGGACAGACCCCCTGCGGAGGCGGGTCAAGCGTCTTCGAGACGTAGCCTTTTCCGGACCCGGGCGACGCTCATCATCATGGCGTTGCCGGCCCACAAACACATAGGGCTTCATCTGCATATCTCATCATGAGATCGGGTTGTCGCTCCGATCTTTGTCATTCTGCTCGTGCTCCGCGGTCGGGGGAGGGATGAGTTCGTACATGCATCGCTGCGCAATGTGGTGCACTTTGACTTGAGGAAACCCGGAGCGGAGTTGCTCGGCGAGCCTCGCAACGCCTGGTTCCTCGCTGACGCCATGGTGAACCACAACGATGGGCGGGCCTCCGTCCACAGCAAAGGCGCCATCTCGCCAATAGTTCATCCCGTCGTCGGAGCAAACAACGAGATCTGGGTCAAACTTCGCCACCAGATCCAGATATGGTGTTTCCGCCCCAGTTCCAATGCAAACCGTCTCGATCAAAGTGTCTCCGTCGCCTACAAGCTGGACACCGGGCTGTCCTTCAGAGATCAGACGACCGGCGACCTGGCTTGCAAACTCTCGTGCCGTGGTTGGCTCCACTGCGTACACCCGGGAATATTCGTCGCTGGTGATGAGTCGATCGAGGCCGAGATGGTCGCCCCAAGCCGTTGTGATGCCCAATCCTGGATACCGATCCCAAAGGTCATGACACCGCAGGACCGCCATCCCAGATCTCTCGAGCAAACGGCGACGCTCTCTCGGTATCTTCAGATTGAACAGTTCGTTCCTGGAATCCCAATGGTCGTAGAAGGTCGGCTCATGCGTGATGAACAACGAGCAGTCGAGGGTCGAGGCTTTTTCGAGCGCCCAAGTGAAGGGGAGCCAGGCAACGGCCATACCCGTCACGATCGTATTCGGGCCTCCAGCCTTGAAAGTGTCGACAGTGTCGTTCGGGTAGGGCCAATCACCGGCGAGCGACCGCAAATACGTATCGACATGCCCTGCGGTGACTTGCTCTGTCATTATGAGTGTTCCCATTGGCTGATTCGTTTCTCGAGCTGGCCCAATGCGTCCAGGAACGGTTCCGCCAGATAGGCTTCGTGATCCGGCCGGCCATGCGAATATGCGACCGATCCTTGGGGATGGTGGATCGCTCCCATGACGTATCCCAGCCCGCCTTCGACCAACGTCTTGAGGTATCTCGCCGTTTCTCCAACTTGTGGCCGGCGGACGCCTGTATCCAAGTACACGGGTGAAGTATGGGCCATAACCGGTCTGCGGTCATGGTCGAAATGCCGGGTTCCTGGTCCATAATTTGGACCGGCGCACCGCGCAGCCAGCCACCCGTGCGCCGAGACTTCGATCTCTTCGTCGATTTGCAGTCGATGAGTCCCGCCGGTCACCTCATGCTCAGCAACAACATCGCCACCTTGAATGATCTGGAGTGAATGGATGGGGAATATTGAGCGAGCCGTGGCCTGTACCGTCACACGGGAGCCGACTGGCCTGGCGATGGCGGCTCCCGGTCCCAGACCGTCGACGTTGAATGTCAGAATCGGCCCACTCGTAGCGAACGTTCGACCGGCGCGCACTGCGCGCAACCACGCGTCGAGGGACAATTCCTCCTCCAGTTGGGCATACGTCCGATACATTCCCACCGGGATAGTGGCTTCCATCTTGTCCGTCCCGGCAACAAGTGGGAGCCGGTAGCCGCCGTTGAGATAACGGTAATACTCAAGGTGCTCGAAATGGTTGAAGTCGATCATCTCCAGGCCGTCCGCCCTGCCGGTAGCAATCAAGACGGCCGTCTCACCATTTGGCGTTGGCATATGGGCAACGATGACCGTCGCACCCTGTTCGTGAGCCTCATCGGCCCATCGGCTCGTCGTTGTGTCGAGGCCGCCTCCCAACTCCCCCTCCGACGGCCCGTCACTGGAAAAGGGCATCACAGGCTTGCTCAGTCCAAGAAGATTCAGATGACCGAGCATATGCTGCCGGTTCTCCTGGCTCACATGCACCAACGTCTGACCGTCATCACTGACCCGAGTACGGCCGGTGAAGTCCTCCACGTTTGTGAAGAGATGTCCCCATTGAGCCACGAGCAGGTTGACCACGCTAAGCCCTTCACCCGACGCCTCGGTGAGAGCACCGTCTGGCGACAAGAAGTGAACATGGGTGTCTCCGCTGTACCAACCCTCGGCATTGACGTCGATCCAGCGATTGATGGACAGGTCCAGCTGACGCTGGCCGGGTCCGATCTCGACCTGGGTCTTGACCGGCTCGTACTCGAAACCACGAGCGATCTCCACCCAGACCCGACCCGTCGGCAGCCAGCCCTGACAGCGGCCATCGATGTAGGCGTAGCTGACGTCGCCCAAAAGCACATCGCCACCCACGTCGAGGTTCCAGGCTCGCAGGCCTGATTGAACCGGAGCCGAATGTCCATGGGGTGGGTAAGGAATGCCTGATTCAGATGTGAACGAGATCCGGCACGCAACAGAATCGCCAGACTCGTCGCGAACAGTGACATGAACCCAGTTGCGATCCGGGGGGAGTACTTCGACCCTGAGATCGCCGACATTGAGGCCTCCCTCCTGCGCTTTAGACCAACGGAAGGCACCGATTGCCAGCTCGCCCCGCCGCAGATCCACCGTCGCTGATGGGATGGCCGACACAAAGGTGTAAACACTCCTCTGTGACGTATCTGACCCTCCCCACCCATCGAGGCCTTCCCAATCGTCCGCACCGTGAGGGGTGGTTTCATAGGTATAGGTCGCTACACCTCGATCGATCTCCAACTCGATCGGGTCTCCTCCGCCAACACCATCCGATTTCGTTATGACGACCGGAAGCCTGGGTGGCAGCCGGAGGGGCTCCTCGTCGACGTGTCCTGTGGTTACGCCTGCCACGATGAAGCCGGATCGAAGGGGCTCGATACGAACCGCTTCCACCACTAAGTCCGGCTTGGGATTGGTCCAGCTCCAAAGGGTATATGCGTGTGTCATGGCCATCGTGACCTCAGTGAGCCGAAGACCCGCATCAGTCCATGGCCCACCACGCAAGGGCTGTGTTCCATCGTGCCGGTCGGGAACGGCCAAGAATGGCGCATGGCCCCATGGCTGGGGAAAGTGGCCGATCTCGAAACGCTCTCGAATCGCAATGGTCTCCTCGTTGCCGTCCTCCCAGCAAAAGATGTAGTTGGCCACGGGCTCACCGGGAACTGCACCGTGCAGCCACATACGAGTCTCCAGCACAGTGTGCGCAAAGATGACTCGGTGGGCTCGTCGACCAACCGGAACCGTCACAGATGGGCGCTTGCCCAGAAATCCGATATAGCAGTGCTCGGCGTTCGTCTTCTCGGGACCGATCTGGAATGGGATCCCCCGTAGATCACATCTCCCAACCAAAGCTTCCGGACCATCGGCCGGAATGAGCGAGCTGCCTCCTGATGGATAGGTATCCGGGTCAAAAACTTCGACACCCACCGAACACCAGGGAACCAAATCCAAGGTCTGGTAGGGACTCTCCGTATCCTGCGCGCTAATGGCAGATCCTCATGGCATCACCTGCCGCAGCGTACTGATCGGATGCGAAGGATGGCGAGAGGGTCGCCCAGGAATGCATTGCAAGCCTGTGGGGTCCTACCTCCGCATGGCACGAGGCCCTTGCACTCATGCGTCGTCGAGGCCTAGATGGCGTCGAAAGCCGGCGGCGCATCGTGATGGCCGCTCCACCCTCGTCGCGCTCGAACTTGTGCAGGCGAGCCAGTAGGTCCTCTCGCCGGGTGGGATCGGTCGCCGCCTAGTCGTCGAGGGTTTGGGGCCGAATCGTCGAGTCAACGCGCTCGAACCGCTCAGCCGATTTGCTTTTACCCGGTCTGGGGAGGACTCGGATGGGTCTCGATACAGCTTTCGGGTCGAAGCTTCGGTGCCTGGTGACGCGAGGCCAATCGTGGCCATGTGATAGTCACCGACAGACTGGCGCCTGCCCTTGTTGCCTTGAAGACCCGGCGTTTGTCATGTCCGCTCATCCTGGCGCAGAATCGTTGGTGGCTAATGCTTCCGACCAGTGAAGTAAGTCGCGGTGTCATCTGCCATATTCCCGGACGAAGTTGCGGCAGCGACCGACATTTGTGTTTCCGGAAGCCAGGGTCGTCTAGCCGGTGTCGGGGAGACCGACGCTTGGGGTTCTTTCCGAGGCCGACAGAACTCGGGCCAGGTCGATAGGCGGCTCGTCTTGATCCTCCGTGGCTGCTATTCTGACCAATATCCGGCTGATTGTCCCCTCCGTCGTGAGCCATGTTGTCGACAACCCGCCGTCCTAGCTCCTTACAATCTGGAGTCCTGATGCAACGTCAATCCTCGGGAAGGGTGCGTCTCGGCATCATCGGTCTTGGCAGTGTCTTTGAACCGTATGCGGCACTAATTCGTGAGTTGAGATATGAAGGTCGCCTGGAGGTGGTGATCACATGTGACTTGGCCCCATCTCGGTCCCAACGTGGAAACGAGTTCCTCCATCAGGAGCTGCCGTTCACCACCGACTACAACGAGGTCCTCGACCGAGACGACGTAGACGCGGTGGCAGTGTTGACCTCTATGTCAAGCCATGGCGAGATCGCGGCCGCCGCGTTGGAGGCCGGCAAACATGTTCTCGTCGAAAAGCCGATGTCGATTGACCTCGACGAGGCAGCTTCGCTCGTCTCCCTGGCTGCGGCCGGACCGGGACTGCTCGTCTGCGCACCGCACGTGGTTCTGAGCCCCACCTACCAGGCGTTGTGGAAGCGGGTGGTCGACGATGAGGAGATCGGAAAAGTTCTGTTGGCGAGGGCCCGATACGGCTGGTCCGGTCCTTCGTGGGGGGAGTGGTACTACCGAACCGGTGGCGGTCCGCTTTTCGACCTCGGTGTCTACAACATCACATCCCTTATCGGCCTGATGGGAAGCGTGGAGAGAGTCACTGCCTTCGCAGGGACAGCCATACCCGTTCGGGAGGTGGAGGGCGAGATGATCGAGGTGGACAATTTCGACAACTACCAGATTCTTCTCGACTTTGGTGACGCCAGACTCGCCTCAGTGACCACCGGATTCACGATGCATGACTATCGGTCACCTGCGATTGAACTCTACGGCTCGGGGGGCGTAGCTCAATTGCTGGGTGATGATTGGGCACCTCAGGGCTACGAGATGATGCGCACGGATTCCGCTGGATGGACCGTCTACGCGGAAGCCGACCCGACATGGCAGTGGACGTCTGGACTGCGACATCTCGTCGATTGCCTCGTTGAGGGCGTCGATCTGCTTGTCCGACCTGAACATGCCTATCACTGTCTGGAGGTAACGATCAAGGCCCAACTCGCGGCCACCACCGGTCAGTCCCAAGACGTGGTGAGCAGGGTGGAGCGTTTGCGGTACGACCCAAACGACATCTACGTACAACGCAGCGGCAAGATCACTCATGACAGTCGGATCCGCCGCCATCGTGAAGATAAGGCCCCGGGTTTGGCCAAATCCACTTGACGCTGAAGGGCAAGTCTTGGTACGACCACGCTGTCGACTGTTGCCGCGGCTCCAGTGAGCTTGAGGCCGATTGCTCTTGGGTGGGATCGAACCTATGAACCCATTCTTCCGATCGCTACAAAGGCTGCTTGGTCGTCCATTTCCGCCGCCTGGTCCACGATCGGCATCGTGGTCAACAGACTGACGCACCCTGCTCACCGTCTCCCGCTTCCCTTGCCGTGGGCGACGAGGATGACCGACTTTGCTGAGGTTGGATATCGTGCCTGGACCGACATTCACCCCATGTGTTGGGACGTCCTCGATTGAGGCGAACGCCGGGGAAAGTCATGAGGTTGTCAGTGCGAGTGGTTGCCGCCAACTCCACGACGCTGGTCACACATTCGGTTCTGCGAGCTGCACCAGTTCCAAGCGCAGTTCGGCGCGTAGATCGATGACCCGTTTGGCGCTGGCGATGTTGAAATCCAGCGCTTCGTTCGATACGGGTAGACCGAAGATGTCGAAAGGAGGGGCGAGGTCGAGGGCCGCGGATCCGGCGTGCATGTGGACTCCCGCCTTTTCTGGGAGATTGAGAAGTCCGGTGCGGCGCAGGTCAAAATGGGGACCGTCGATGATCTGCCAATACAGCGGGACCTCCACGTATGTTATCTCCCATGCTGAAGCCTTCGAGACGGTGAATTGGCGGAACCCATAACCAACCGGTGCCAACGCGCAACGTTTGTCCTTCGACGACGTTCGATATGTGTGTGACCGTTTGGGCAATCGCGGGAGAAGTCTGAGACTCGAACCGCCATCGCAGCGTCGTCGGTCACCTAATGGGCGCCTCGGATGTGTACCATTCTTACAATATGTCGACCGGTCTATCACTCCGGTGGCTCCAATAGAAGTGGACGGATCTCAGCATGGACACACTTCCCGAAATCGCGGCGGCGCCTGTGAGTTTCGGGATCTTTGGGGGAGCCGCGGCCACGGATGTCGAGCCGAGCGACGTGGTCTCAGCCGTTGCGGAAGCTGGGTATCGGGCAATGGAACTCGGGCCTCCCGGGCTCTTTGGTTCGCCCGCCCAAACCGCCCAATTACTCGCCCGATTCGATGTCAAGGCAATCGGCGCCTATGTGCCCCTCCATCTCACCGCCGATGAGCAGACGTACGCTAGTGACCTTGCCTCGCTGCGGGTCACGATCGACGAGTTGGTCGCGTGCGGCACCGAGGGAGCCGTAGCGATACTTGCGGATGAGGGGACAGAGGTTCTTCGAAGACGGCCAGGCCGCCCAAGCGGTGACCCGCTGTCGTTGACGGATGCGGAGTGGGAGCTTGCGTCGGCCAGAATCGAACGGGCGGCTGCAATGGCGACATCCGCCGGCCTTGAATCCAGCTTCCACCTACATCTCACGACATATGTAGAGAACCAGGCAGACCTCGACGAGCTGGTCGCTCGGACGCCGATTCCCCTAACCGTGGACTCGGGTCATTTCCTCTTGGGTGGTATCGACCCTGTCGATGCCTTGACAGTTTACTCCGACCGAGTCAACCACATCCACGTCAAGGACGTCCGTCTTGGCGCGGTGCCTTCAACCGAGGTAGCCAACAACATAGATGTCGACGATTGGTGGGGCGATATCTCGGTTTCACTCGGGGAAGGCGACGTGGACCTGGCCGGTTTTCTCTCAGCCATCGGCACACTCCGGTCCGTTCGGTGGATTGTGATCGAACATGACCGCGATCCCGTGTGGCGAAAGGACCTCAAGGCGGTCACCGCCGGAGCGCGCATCGACCGCCGATGGCTCGAGGCTGTACTCCACGGCCCGAACGACGGAGATGGTGACCCTGATTCACCGTGAAGCTAACGGGTCCGGATTGATCGCCGGGCCGGTAAGGAACTCGGCTCAGTCAGAATTCCCGCCAATGGCGGCCCGGTCAACGTAGAAGTCGGCCTGGCGGCATCCCTGAATGATCGTTGCCGGCCAGCTGGCGTCATAGGCCGTCGCGCCACGTACCCAGCGGACCGTCTCTCGCTTCTCCTCGCCGTGGGCAACGAGTATGACTGACTTGCTGAGGTCCGAGATTGTGCCGAGGCCAACAGTGACCCCGTGCGTCGGGACCTCGTCGACGGACGTGAACAACGGGAACGTACTGAGGTTGTCGATGCGGGTTGTTTCGGCCAGCTTGACGACGCTGGTTTTACCATATCGGTCTGACCCTGGACCGCAGAACGCCACATGACCATCAGAGGCTCCACTCGCGAGTAAGAAAAGGTCGATTCCACCCGCTGCCTCGATGGCATCGTCGTAGCCTTCCGGCGAAGCCGGGTCTGGTACCCATAGGCTGTTGTTCGGCACACGATCGGCTTCGGGCAGTCCTGCGTTGAGAACATCGAGAATCTCGTGGCTACCAAAGCGGCGGCACGAATAGTGGGCATCGGGGTCAGCAAGAATCAGTCGTTGGTCGTCACCGTGTCGGGTCAGGTACTCATCCATCATTATGATCACAAGGTTGGAAATTGGCACGACTTCGCGGGAGACGAGCTGCGCGATGGCGGCGTAAACCGGTCTGCCGGTCCTACCTCCTGGGCATCCCAGGAGAAAAGACCGCCCTTCGGCTGCGGCGCGGAGGATGCCGTCCACGACCGTGCGTGCAATCGCCACGCCAAGCTGATGAGGCCCGTCAAAGACGGTTGGCTGAATCACCCTGTCATCCCTTTGTCGCTCCGGAGGTAAACCCTTGCATAAACCGTCTCTGCAACGTGATGTAGAGGAGCAGGACCGGCACTGCGACGATCAGAGCCGCGGCCGCGATGACGGAGGGGTCACCACCGCGGCGCTGCCCGGCAAAAAAGGACAGCGCGAGTGGCGCGGTTTGCACGGCCTCGTTCTGTGGAACGAGCACGAGGGCCAGCAGGAATTCGTTCCATGTGAACAGGAACAGCAGCGTCGCCAATGACAATGTCGCTGGCTTCACGATCGGCACCAGCACCCGCCACAGCACTGCCCAACTGTTCGCTCCGTCAATCTGCGCCGCCTCGACGATCGAACCGCCTTGTGATTCGAATGCCGTGCGCATCCAGAATGTGCCAAAAGACACGCTGAGCCCAATGAGAGGAAGGATGAGGGCCCAGCGCGTGTCGAGCAGACCGAGGTCGCGGAGCCCAAAGAACAAGGGAATTATCAGCGCCTCGTATGGGAGGACGAGACCGGTCAGAAGGATCAGGAATATCGCGTTCTTGAACGGGAAACGGAGCATGGCGAAGGCGTAGCCGGCGAAGGTGGAGATCAGCACCGTCACAGTCACCACCGAAGTCGTGACTATCGCGCTCGACGTGAGCGCCTGGCCAAACCCGCCTCGCTCCCAGGCTGTCGCAAAGTTTTCGAGCGACAGTCTGCTCGGAATGGAGAAGCCGCTTATGCGGTTTCCGGGCTCGTTCAGCGCCAGAAGCACGATCGTGAGAAGCGGGTAGAGGGCAATGATGCTTGCCACCACAAGCACCGCGTGAACGAAGAAGGTCTCGCTACGTTTCTCAATCACAGGATCGGGTCCCCCCTCCGGCGATACCAGAGAATTAGCATCGTTATCACCATGAGCATTGACATGAGAACGATGCCGATCGCAGCACCCACTCCCATCGTGCGTAGCTGGAAGACTGACCGAAATATGAATACCGAAGGCACCGTCGTTGCGGTGCCGGGGCCTCCGCGGGTAGTGACAAAAACGACGTCGAAGTTTCGTAGGGCAGCGGTAACCGTTAGGACAAGCGCGACTGTGATTTCGCCGCGGAGGCCGGGAAGGGTCACCGCCAGAAACTCTCGAATGGCCCCCGCGCCATCGATCTTGGCGGCCTCGTACAAATCGAGTGGAATCTTCTGAACTCCGGCCGCCAGCAGGACGAAGACGAGTCCGAAGGTCACCCAGGTACCGATCACACCGAGCGAGGGAAGCGCGAAGGTGAAGTCGCCGAGCCAGGCGCGGCCAAAGGTGCCAAAGCCGAGGATTTCGAGGAACCGGTTCACCGGTCCGTCCGGTGCGTAGATCCATCGCCAGGCAACGGCCACGACCGTCAACGGCAGGATGGTTGGGATGAAGAGAACTGCCCGAAACCAGGTCCGACCTCGTACCCGGACACGCACCATGAGTCCGACGATGACCAGCGCAAACGATATGGGCAGGGCTGCATAGAAGATGATGAGAATCACGGAGTGCCACAGTGCAGACCTGATCTCCGGGTTCGTCAGGACAGAGATGTAGTTGTCGAACCCGACGAACGATTTTTCAGTGACTCCATTCCATTCTTGGAAAGAGAGGACGGCGGTCTGCACCAGCGGCACGACAGCGAAAGCCGTGAAGAAGGCGAAGACGGGTAGCAGGTACAAAAACGCGACGGGCTGAACGCCACCGAAGGTGCGCCGACCGA
>QIDH01000111.1 GCA_003229305.1 Acidimicrobiia bacterium
GGTTCCCAGCCTTCGATTGTGATTCCGTACTCCCAGCCGTTTCCGTCTTCAAGGGAGGCGTTGCGACCGGGAAGCAGGTCGACGGCCCCGGTGCCGGCGCCAGGGTCTGTGTCGATGTAGACATCGAATGTCTGCACGGACAGTCTCCGAGGAGAACCCCATGGGTTCTGGATGGTGCCGGCGATCTCAAACGAGAGCACCAGATCCTCGTCTTCGACACCCGCTTCGAAAAGGGTGAGATCGTACGATCCGTCGGTGAAGACGGCATCTGTCGGGTATGTGTAGGTGCCAGGCCCGTAGTCGTCGCCGGTGGGGTCGACCACAGACAAGAAGACGTCGACGTTGGAGATATCCGGTACCTGGGCCAGGGCCGGACCGTCTGCGGGTACCACCCTCAGCTCGCGGAAACCCTCGTTGGCGGCCAGTCTGAGCAGCACCCGGTCCCCAGTTTCGAGTGGGCCGATCTCGGTCAGCGGGATCGCCAACTCGACGGAGTCTCCGTCGAAACCGGCACCCAGAGAGCTACACACAGCCGGATCTAGTTCTGTCGAGGTGTCGGGGACCCCTTCGTACAGGCAGGCGTTCAGAGGGTTGTCTCCGGCCCACTCCACAATGGCTCCCGCCCCGTATCCCAGCAGTGAACCTCGCAGCGTCGTGGCCCTGGTCACATCCGCCCCTGGCACGCCTATGTACAGCTCGAACCCTGTTTCTGCCGCACCGAGCACCTCATCGACGAAATCGACCCTGATATTCAGGTTTTCAGTGTCGTATCCGTAGAAGAGGGTGTCGATCAGTCCGTCGTTGGTATCGAGACCCTCGTACCTGCCGGCTCGAGCCCACTCTGTCTGTTCTGCCACGGTGTCGAGATCAACGGTGAACAGTTCGGAGGAAGTGGCGTCTGCGATGACCGGCGTTTCAGGAATGATGGGGACCCCGATGAAGCCGGGCCGCTCGACGTCGAGTGCGTCATAGACGCCTCCCAATAGTTCGCGGTAGGCCTCATCGAAATAGCCATCATCTCCACTGTCCTGATCGTCCCCGTACCACCAGAACCAGTCAGAACCCTCGGCGAAGAGCATCGACTCGAATGCGGCTTCCAACTGCTCGTCAGAGTATTCGCCGCTGCGCTGAGCGTCTGTCAAATCTTGGCGGACCTCGAACAGGTAGTCCCAGGCCGACGCCTCCTCCGTCTCTCCGATCCAGGTGGCGAAGTTCGGCTGCAACCATGAGCCTGGCCATACCTGCTCCAGGGACTCGGGCTCGCCGAACCGCTCCAGGTACTCCGAAGGGGTGATCGTGGCGACGAAATCGGACTCCGACAGGCTGCGATACAGGGCTTCGAGAAAGTCCTTTCCGTCGCTCTCGTAGTTCTCCCACGCGTTTTCACCATCGAGAATGATGGAAACCACAGGAGGCCGGTCCGGATCGAGCGGGCCGTCCGCTTCGAGAGCCTCCCGGATGTCCGCCAGCCTGCCCATGAGGTCAGACGCCGCCGCCTCGCCGGACATCCCCGAGTATTCGAATCCGATCAGGTCGGACAGCAGTCCGTCTCTGAAGAACATGGGCACCGGGCCGTTGCCGTTCAGTTCGGCCTGCCATGGTCTGTAGAGATCGCCGGCTTCCTGCACGAGATCGGAGGCGTCTCTGGTGAACGATCCGATCCCGAGTGACGAGGCGAGCACGTCTTCGCCGGTTGCCACCCACTCGACCCCGTTCTTGGAAAACAGCGACATCACCAGTTGTGACACCGCTCCCTCTCCAGGCCACATTCCGACCGGTCGCCGTCCGAGCAGACGCTCCGCGACGTCCAAACCCCTGATGACCTGCTGGTCTGCGTCCGGGATCTCCTGAAACCGATTGTCAGGCAGGATCGCGGCTGGGTCGCCCACCGCGGCCAAGGACGTGTCGGACACAAGAGGGAGGATGGGGTGGGCTAGCGGGCTGGTGGTCACCTCGATCTTGCCTTCGTCCCATAACCGCGAGTAGAGCGGTATGACCTCGGTGACGATGCGGAAATGTTCTGCGAACAAGACGACCTTGTCCTCTTCGCTGAAGTCCCTGGCTTTGGCGACCAAAGATGAGAGAGGGTCGACTTCCAGGAACCCAGGGTCGGTCCAGGCCAGATTGAACAAGACCTGGAGGTCCCGAAAATCCTGCTCTGTGAATTGGTCGATCGCCCCGTCTGTCCCCATTGTGTCGCGCTGGTCGAGTAGCTCCTGGTAGCGGGGGAACCGTTCAATGATCTTGCGGTTCGTGTCGTAGAAGCGCTCGATCAGGAACCGTTTCTGACTCTCATCCAGATCGGCGGCGCCGATTTCGGCCATCGTCCAATAGATGTCCTTGGCCCCGTTCGAGAGCTCTTCGAGCTGGAGCAACAACACAGGCGTGAGGTTGAAAGTGACCTTGACCTCCGGGAACTGATCGAGCAGCGCCGCCATGTCGTAGTAGTCCTTTGTCGCGTGCACCCTCACCCACGGGCGACTGATCGTCCCGTCTTCCAGGAGCGGGAAACGCGGCTGATGCTGATGCCAGATCAGGTTGACGTAGAAGCCGGGATCGGGTTCAACGTCCGGCTCCCCATCGCTGGCCGGCGCCAACGTCGGAGTAGGACTGCTGGTCGTGGTCGGCTGGCCCGTCGTTGTGGTGGTGTCGGCCTCGCCTCCGGTGCAGGCTGCGGCCAACAGAGCCAACACGACGAACATCAGGGCCCCGCTACGGACCGATAGACGTCTTCTCATTGACCCACAACCCTGCTCACAGCCTGAAGTGCTACGACCGAACCCTTCTGTCCGACGCACCCGATGGTGCCAGACATCTGACACCCTCTTCGATCTCCAGTATGCAGATGGATGAAAGTGTCATCAGCCCCCTACCACTATCGGCGTCCTGGTGCCTCGGATTCAGCGAAGTCGGATCAATCCGCCAAGGCCTCTTCGACGGCCTGTTGGGCAGCATCCATCGCGTCCTGAGGGCTCAGTTCTCCATTACGGATGGCCAGTAGGTTGTCGCCCAGCGGTCCCCACACGGATTCCATTTCGGGAACGTTTGGCAGCGGCTGGCCATCCGCCGCCGACATCGCAAAAGCTTGAGCAACTGGGTCGTCCGACAACGCGTCCAGCAACGGCCTGAATGCGGGGATGCGGGGGTCCGCATCGTGTAGAGCTTGGAAAGTCTCTGCCGTGGCCACGTAGTCGAAAAGGAAGGACTGTGCGATCACTGCGTATTCGGTAAAGGCGCCGATGAAGAATCCCTGCGCTCCGACGAAGGGTGACTGAGCCTGTCCGTCGATCGTCGGGAGCTTGGCGACACTCCAGTTGAGTGCCGAGTCGCTCAACGTGCCGAGTTCCCAAGGGCCGGTCACCCAGAAAGGTTGTTGACCCTCGAGGAAGAGGTTCTTGGCGTCGTCGTAATCAACCGATCCGATCACACCCGCCTCGATTTGCTCAGCCAAGAATTCGAGGCCTGCAACAGCGCCATCGCTGTTGACGCCGATGTCGGTCACGTCGTAGCCGGTCGCTGTGTCGAAGGTGAAGATGTATCCGCCCAACGACGACATGAACGTGTAGTTGTGATAGGCGTCTGCAAGGTTTCCCCCGCCTGGCACGCCTACGCAGTTCTCGATGTCGCTAAGGGATGCGCAGATGTCGGCGATCTCTTCGAACGTGGCAGGAGCTTGCGTGACGAGGTCCTCGTTGTAGAACATGGCGATGGTCTCGGTGGCGTAGGGCATCGCGTATAGCGAGCCTCCGAACCGGAAACCGTCCAAGGCCACTTGGAGGAAGTCTTCGACCTCCCTGAAGTTGATGGGTTGCACAACACCGCTGGCGACCAGTTCGCCCGTCCAACCGTTGGCGCCGATGAAGATGTCAGGCCCTTCACCGTCCGGCCCAGCAGTCTGCACCCGCTCTCGGATCTGGTTGAAATCGACGATCTCAATCGTCATGGAGACGCCGGTGGCGTCTTCGAATGCCGTAGCGACCTCTGCGAGGATGGCGGCGCGGTCCTCGTCCGCCCAGAGGACCAACTCGGTCGGTTCGGTCAAAGTCGTCGTCGTCGAAGGTGTGGTGGTGGTGGTGATGATTGGTGTCGTGCCGGTAGTCGGCGTCTCAGTTGCGGCGCCAACGCTCTCTCCAGTCGTGTCCGCGCCGTCGTCTGTCGAGCTTCTGGTGCAGGCGACGGTCACGAACATCAGAGCGGCGAACATCACGAACCACTTCGTATGGGAGTTTCTCACGTTGCCCTCCTGGAGGCTGTATCCACCGCGACCGAGATCAGTCGGCGAGGCGATCCGGGACGATCGTGATCGAGATCTGTCGTGTGCTCAGTTCGACAGGATCGGCGCCGAGATGCCTGGCGACCTCTTGCAACACACCATCGCAGAGGCGGAACTCGATGATCTCGGGTCCGGCCAGGCCACCCTTCGGGTTGCCGTCGATGACCCAGTAGTGCTCCAAGCCGGCAGCCGCGTACTTGCGAGCCTTTCGGGGAAGGTCGGCCGCCGGGTCGCTGGACAGGATCTCGATGGCCAGATGCGGAGTGGCTGTGAGGCGGATCTGATCGTCGGTATCTCTGAACACCATCACGTCTGGGATGAACTCGTCGCCTCCGGTCTTCCAGGCCCATGCTTCACAAATTTGTAGACCCTTCGTCGCGGCGGTCTTGAGGGCTGTCGCCATGTTGAACGAAATGTTCTGATGTCGGCGGCTCGGGGAGGGCGATATCACGAACTCCCGGTCGACGTATTCGCCTCGGACGTTGTCGCCAAGGTCCTCATAGTCGGCCCAGGACATGGGGATTCGCTCGTACCCAACGACAGTGGACATGTCATACACGGTACACCTCACTTCGTCCTGGTGAGCTCGACGTTTCGTGCCGTCGCCAACCTCTCGTCTCGTTGTGACATAGCCGGTATGGCCTGGTGACGAGGGGCGGGACCGATCGGGTCTGGCCCGCCACCATTGCTAGCGTCTAGGCGATGTACGGTCTGCTCGATGGTGTGCGTGTCATCGACTTGACGACGGTCGTGCTTGGTCCGATGGCGACGGGGATGCTTGGAGATCTTGGCGCCGATGTGATCAAGGTCGAGCCCCCTGGCGGGGATCTATTCCGAGCGTCTTCCCCCTCCCGAAATCCGGGGATGGGCGCGCCATTCATGAACGTGAATCGCAACAAGCGCTCGATCTGCCTCGATCTCAAGGCCAAAGAGGGGCTGGAGGTTCTACGTAGGCTCGTCGACGGTGCCGACGTGCTCGTGCACAATATGCGGCCCAAATCTGTCGCACGTCTCGGGATCGGGGCCGACGCTCTGCACGATCTCAACCCTCGCCTCGTTCACTGTGCTGCGGTCGGCTATGGCAGCGATGGCCCGTACGCGGACGAACCGGCTTACGACGACGTGATGCAGGCAAGAGTGGGTCTCGCCTCCTTGCTGTCCGGCGATGACGGGAGGCCACGATTGGCTCCCACGATCATTGCCGACAAGGTTGTGGGTCTGTACGTGACCCAGGCGATTCTGGCTGCCCTCTACGCAAGAGAGAGGACGGATCGAGGAGCGACAATCGAAGTCCCGATGTACGAGTCGCTCGCCTCGTTCATTCTGGCGGAGCACATGGGCGGGCGATCGTTCGACCCGCCGGTCGGTGACGCCGGCTACAACCGATTGCTGAATCGGTATCGGCGTCCTCACCAGACCGCAGACGGATTCATCGTCTTGATGCCGTATTCGACCCGCCATTGGAGAGCCCTGTTTGAGTTGTTGGGTCGCGACGATTGGCTTGCGAAAGAATGGGTCACCGACCCGGAGCAGCGGACCAGACGGGTGGACGAGCTGTATCGGTTCCTGGGTGAAATCACGCCGGATCGGACAACCGGCGAGTGGCTCAAAGTGCTCAAATCGATTGATGTTCCGTGCTCTCCAGTTAACACGCTCGACGATCTGTTCACAGACGAGCACCTGGCGGCGGTTGAATTCTTCGAGCATGTCGAGCATCCGAGTGAAGGACCGATCGTGTCGCCGCGTCATCCGGTCAGATACGACACGGAATCTGCCTCAGACGTGCCGACCCCTCGTCTCGGAGACAACACAGACGAAGTGCTGAGCGAGGCCGGGTACTCGCCGGCCCAGATCGCCGCACTTCGAGATCGAGATGTCGTGCGGTGAGGTTCGTCTGGCACGGAGCCCTTCCGCTCAGGCTGCGTCGCCCCAACTCAGGTCGACGTCGTTGAGCCAGCGGTCTGACACATGGTTGAGGACCCGGCGGGCCGAACGGAAACGCTGAGCCACGTCTGTGATGATCGCCGGGGTGGTCCGGTCCTCTATGGCCGCGGCATCGTACCAGCGAGCCCCGAGCGTCTCGAGAGCCTCGATTCCAGGCGCCAGCGAGGCTCCATCGCACAGGGCGAGGATTTCACTCGGCGACATGTTCACGGTCCCGCCGAGTTTCTCGGCAGATGGCGCGTCTAGCGGGCGTGGCCCGGTCCGGTCTGGGAAGACCCCCGACAGAAAGAGGGCGAGATCGCCAAGCTGGCGGAACAGAATGACCCTGTCAGCCGGCATTGCCTGGTCGACCCACGAGGCGAGGCTTTGCAGGTCGAGCGGATCGGCCGGGACCGGCGGAATCTGCGGTAGGACGTAGGACGCCATCAGCCCGCCCAGGAACATGAGCCGTCTGGCGTCTTCGACAAATTCGTGAATCGCCTCAACATCGAAAACCGGCAACCTCGACCTGTTGCCGACCCAATCTGGGAAATACGAAGCTTCCCTCAGTTCGGCGGCTGCGGCATGAGCAAGGACTGCGAACAGTAGGAAGGGGGATACGACTTTGGAGGGATGGGCGTGGCGGTCGAGTGCGGCGCTCAGGACATCGTCCCGACTCAGCAGATCGTGCACGGTCCACGGACGGGTGCGGAGTCCCTCGACGAGTTCGTCGCGACTCACGCCCACGACGCCTGCGAGCGTCTGGAGGTCGCGTTCGGTCAATCCTTGTCGTGGCGAGGGCATCGGGATACTCCGTTCCTCTTTTCCACATTGTCGGCACTATGTGCGCGATTCTGCAGCACTTCAACCACTCACAGTGGTGGAATTCTCCATATACGACCAAGTTTTGTTTGTTAAGACTATCGGAGTCGGGGGGCTCAGTCGGCGAGATCGTCAGGCACACTCTCTGCGTTGCCTTGCGTCAGCCGGTTTCTGGTTCTGCAAATCGACGCCCTCCGGTACCTGTTCAAGCCTCGGTGGCGTGACGCCGATACATAGGTATGGCTTCCGCGCGCAAAGCAGCTCTGATTCTGACCCTGGTCATGACTCTCGCCGCGTGCGGCGGATCTGGATCTTCTGACGAACCAGCCCCCGCAGACACCACGACCACGACCGCCAGAATCGGCGAATCGATTGGAGTCGGCAATGCCATCGATCGAACACGAGCTGTGGTCGAAGAGGCTGAGGATCGGCTCAATACGATCGACCAACTCGCCCCGTCTGAGTAATGACCGAGAGGACCTTCCGATGCGCCGGACATATGCCCTATTAGCACTACTCGCCCTGGTTTCGACCGCTTGCCAGATCCGGGTCGACACGGTCGTGTCCATCAACGAAGACGAATCCGGCACGTTCGCAGTGGAGATGGCGATGGATGAGGAACTGCGAAACCTCTCGTCAGAGAACGGTGGCGAGATCGACTTGGCCGACGGGATGGACGCTCTTCCGCCAAACTGGTCTGTGGAGGACTTTGTTGACGGCGAGTTCGAGGGCGTCCGAATCCGGTCCAGCTTTGTCGATATCGCCGACCTCACCGCCAAACTCAGAGCGTTGGCCGAGCTGGCGGAAGGTGACCAGGCTGCCCCCAATGAGCTGATCGACAGCCTGGAGTTCAGCCGCGACGGGGAGACGTTTACTTTCAACGCCAGGCTGGAGCAACTGGCCGATAGTTTCGCAGAAGTGGGTGGAGAGGGCTTGGCCCTCGAAGGTCTTGACCAGTCCGAACTTTTGGAATCGCTCTTCTTGATCCGGTTTGTCGTGACCCTGCCAGGCACCCTTGGCGACAACAATGCCGACTCGGTTGATGGCAATACGATGGTCTGGGTGATCGTGCTCGACGGCGAAGATCGAACCCTCTTCGCAGAATCGAATCCCGGGAGTGGACTGTCCAGCCCGATGTTGCTTGGCCTGGCTGCGGCGTTTTTCGCGGCAGCGGCAGGGTTGGCCCTCTACTTGAGACGTAGAGGCTCATCTGGTTCATCGACGGACAAGCTTGGCTTCTCGCAACCGCCAGACGCGGCCGCCCCTTTGGTCTCGGTCGAAGGCGACCCCTTCTCGGTCTAGCGCCCTCACTGACGCGTCGACTGAGCCGCCGCGGCCTTTGACGCGAGGATCGAGGGAACACGGCCGGCCATTACGCTGTTTCGTAGATTATGGAATATTTGCGGCATCTCAATGGATCGGGCGCCAGGGTCGATGAGGTTGGCGGAAAGGCGGCCGGCCTTGATCGCCTGGTGTCCCACGGGTTCGCCGTCCCGACCGCGATCGCGATCACCGTCGACGGCTACCGCGCCTATGCACGCCGCTCTGGGCTCGATTCGAAATTGCGAGAGCTGGCCTCCAAAGAACTCCCGTCACCGGATCGGATCGAGGCGGAGACCGGCGATGTTGACGACCTGTTCCTCGCTACACCGATCGATCCGGAGCTCGAAAGAGAAATCCGGGCCGCCGTGGCCGAGCTTCTGAACGAGGGACCGATAGCGGTTCGATCATCGGCAACGGCAGAGGACCTGGGTTCGTCGTCTTTCGCAGGCCAGTACCGGACGTTCCTCGAGATTGAGGACGAAGACGAAGCGATCGAGGCGGTCAAACTGTGTTGGTCGTCGTTGTGGGGTCCTTCGGTGAGGGCCTACAGGCGCCATGAGCAGATTCCGGAGGACGACCTGGCTATGGCGGTTGCCCTCCAAGTCATGGTGCCGGCCAAACATGCAGGGGTCGTTTTCACGCGAGACCCGCTGGGTGATCCAGAGGTTTCTCGCGTTGAGGTGGTCGAAGGCCTCGGCGAGGCGCTGGTGTCAGGCGAGGTCACCCCTGACGACTACCGGGTCGAGCGGACCACCCTTGCGGTGCGAGGTTCAAGGGCAGGTGATGTGCCGGAGTTCTTGGAGGATCTGGTTCGGATGACGCTGAGGGTCGAGAGACGTTTTGGGGCTCCGATGGATGTCGAATGGGCCCACGACGGCAAGCGGCTCCTGATGCTTCAGGCTCGGCCGATCACTATCCAGGGCATTCGGCGAGCCGACGACGACGGTTTCGACACTCCACCGGAACCCGGCCATACCTACACGCCGTACGGTCTGTCCGAGATGCTTCCCGGTGTGCTTCCCCCACTTCTGTGGAGCATCAACGCCCCGATGCTCGACAATGCTTTCCGGCGACTGTTCGCCGACCTCGACATCCCGGCGCCTTCTGTGGACGGCAGCTTCATGGCGGTCGGGCGCTTCAGAGGTCGGTCCGCCCTGAACCTGACCGTGCTCAAGGAGGCGGCCGCTTCTATGCCGGGTGGCTCGGCTGCCGAGGTCGAGCGGCAGTACCTGGGTCGGGTTGTTACCGAGGACCTCGAAGATGAAACCGAGCAAAAGGCCGGTATCCGCCAGACGATCGCCGGCCTCAAATCGGTCGGCGTACGCAAACGCATAGAGGACGAGGTCGAACTGTTCGCAGATGCGGTCGAGTTCATCATCGCCATCGGTGTCGACCTGCCGACCTTGCCCGTCCAGCGGCTGTTGGCCTACCGGGCGAGGGTCAGAGATCTCGCCTGGCGGGGTTACGAGGCCGAGGTGGCCGCTTCGGCTGGTGCGGCTGCCGCGTACCGTGGTTTGGAGATGGCGCTGGAACGCTGGGTCGGAACCGATGACTCGGCGCTTTGGGCTCAGAAACTGACGGCCGGACCGAGCGCAGATGGTCAGGCCGGGACCAACTGTGCAAGCGAGCTTTGGAACCTCTATGTCGCTGACGTTCAGAACCAACCCTCATGTGACTACCTGATCAATGGGCCCATCGAGACGGCTGAAGCTCGGATCGAATCTTTGGGAGAAGATGGTCTGCGATTCGTCGACGCGGTGCATCGCACCACCCGCCATTTTGGAAGCATGGCCCTCTACGGAGACGTGGCATGGGACGAAGATCCTTCTGTGGTTTGGCAGTGCATCGCGTCGATGGCGCAATGTGACAGCGAAGGCCACGAGATTGCCCCTGCTCCAAGGGTCGCCGCCACCCGCAACACTCGTGAAGAGGCGTTTGACGAGCTGATGGCTCAACTCAAGAGTTCCTGGAAATGGCGATTGACCAGGGTGATGACAGGTCAGATCGTCGACATGCGGAGACGTATGATTCGCAAAATGGCTGGGGACGCCACCGAATTCCTGGCCCAGCGCGAGAAGGCCAAAGCGGCGCTGCTGATCCTGGGAGGTGAGGAGCGGCGACTCATCATCGAGGCGACCAGGCGCCTGCTGGCCTCTGGCCTTGTCGACTCTGGCGAGGATGTCCAGATGCTCTCCGACCAGGAGTTGACAGCCATGCTGTCAGGGGACGAGCCGGTGTCTGCTGAGGAAATCGGCAGGCGCCGCGCTGCCTTCGAGCAGGCCATGCTGGGCGATTCGCTGCCGCAGACCTTCGTTGGTGATCCAGGCGTGCAGGAGTACGAGCCCCTGGAGGGCGACCAGATGGAAGGATGGGCCGCCAGCCCCGGCTTGGCGCGCGGCCGGGTCCGTCTGCTTTCTGCCGTCGCCGACGGCGAAAAACTCGAACCGGGCGACATCCTGGTGGCCAGGAGCACCGACCCGAGCTGGACGCCTTTGTTCCTGATCGCGGGCGCCATAGTCCTCGAGGAGGGTGGGCCGCTGTCCCACGCGGCGATCGTGGCTCGCGAGTTCGGCATTCCAGCCGTTCTCAATGTGCCAGGCGCCCTACGTGCCCTGGAAGAGGGCTCCGAGGTCGAAGTAAACGGCACCAAGGGCTTGGTGACCCTCATCGAACAGTTGGTTGAGGCGGCGTGAGGCCTTTCACGGAGTACGAACTGTTGACCTCCCCGCGACGGGCCGACCCTGGTCTTGCAGACGATCACGAGGGGCTGGCCGTTTTTGTCCCCGGTCTGATGGGAGCCGGAATTCTGGTTTCTACCGGGATCCTGGTGAGCGACGGCGTCAAGAAGCTGTTTCCCAACACCGGCACCAGGCGGACCATCGATGTGACCAGGGGAGTGCAGCGGGTCGTCGCCGATGTTGCCGCAGCGGCGGGGGTGAAGATCGAAGAACGGAATATTTCCCGTCGAGGCCTGCGCAGCATCACCTTTTATGCCGTCGGCGCAATCATCCTTGGGGTGGCCGCCCCGCTTTCCGTCGGTACGGGCATCGCCGAATATGCCGACGACGGGGTGCTGGAGGAAAACGCCATCTCGATCGTCTTCGGGTCTGCGCTTGGTGCCGTCCTGGCCGGGTTGGCTGTCGTGTTCGCGACCTTTGTTTTTGTCAGAGATCGCAGAGTGCCCCTTGCGACTCCCCTGATGGAATCGACCGCAATCGGTCGGTTGCAGGCTCCGCCAGACAGCAGGCTGGAGAGGGCCAGGCTGCTGATCCCAGAATTTCGAGAAAGAGAGACGCCATGAACAAACGGTTGGTGGCCATTGCCAGCCTGGTGGGGTTCGTCGGCTACACCGGCGCGTACATCTTCATCTACCTGTGGAGATCGTTTCGGGTCGACAAGCCAGACGACCTCCAATACGTCGCCGTTTGGCATGGAGACGACTTCTCCCGTTCGATCCTCGTCTCGATTCTCTTCCTGATTGGCCTGGTCGTGATGTTGCACCTTTCGTTGTTGCGCAGGCAGGGCAGGATCGGCCAGATCACGCTGCGGCCTGACATCCAGGAATGGCTCATCTACCAGGCCGAGGAATCGAACGAGGACCCTTCCCGTCTTGCGGATCGAGCGATCGGGACCTACCGGGCGAGTATTGAGGGCGTGCGCAGCCAATAGTTGGGGCGTTATGAGGCTTCGGCGGAGACAGTCTCGTCGGCCTCTTTGGCGAACGAACATCCGAATTCGTCTCCGAAATGATGTCCACGCAGGGCCCACGCGACCGTGAGCACGAAGGCGGTCCCGGCCAGCATTCCGCCGACTACGTCTGAGAACCAGTGCACCCCGAGGAACATTCGCGAGAAGCCCACTCCAAGGATGATCAGCGTGGCGACGGCGTACCCTGTGACCCTGATCGACCTTCGGCTCGATGATCGCCACAGGACCGCGGCCAGGACGCCGTAGAACCCGACCGTCGCCAGGACGTGCCCGCTCGGGAAGGAGGGACCATTGCCGGGAACGAGCCTCGCTAGGTCCGGGCGGGGACGGTCGACCGACACTTTCAGAATGAACTCGAGGATCGGGTTGGCCAGGAAGGCCACGATCATCACCGTTAGAGCTTTGCGACATCGACCGGCCCGCACCACCCATACGGTCAGGGCGATCAGGAGGGAGCCGATCACCCAACGACTCCCGAGCCTGGTGATCCAGATCATCGTCTCGTTCAACCACGGTGTGCGGAGTTCGATCAGTTCTTCTTCTGCCCAGAGGTCGAGGTCGACGATCCAGGACGTCTTGGCGGCGACCAGGATGGCGAGCACCGTGAAGGCAAATGTCAGCGCCACCAAGAGACGGACTCCCGCCCGCTGGTTGGTGGATAGTCGGACAACCCGATCCCAGGCCGATTCAGCCGTCAGCGTCTCTGGCGATTGTTCTGGCAAACCCCGGTCTCCCTGTCGCTATACCAAACTCGACTGGCCCCCCAAGTATGCCCGTCGGCGACGATCAACGGATGTTTCGCCAGGACTCGGCGAAGAGGGAGTACCGCTGTATTGTCCTACGCAATCCGGCCCGCGAGGCCCATGTGATGGGTCTGCCAGGTTGATTGGCCCTGTTGTCCCCAGAAAACCACCACTGGTCGTCCCTGCTGCCGACCGTCTGCCGACATGCCTGTACAGGGGATTACCTCAGGTACGAGTTGACCGTTCGCGGGTGGGGCCCCGACACCGAGGCTGGATATCCAGCGCCATTTGTAAAGAGGGTCACCGTGATGGTAAATCGGAAATCCGGATTTTCGGTGCGGTCGAGGAACTCCACGATTAGATCGTGCTCTCCTGAGAGCCAATTCGGGAACAGGTAGGACCAAGCCCGTACACCGACGTCGTCGACCAGTAGGGCGGGCCACTCGGAGAGACCAAGGGGGATGTCATCGAGCGTCGCCGACATTGTGACTTGGTCGGCCAAGACAGACTCCTGCTTCTCTGGCGAGAGCTCGGACCAGCCGGGATAAGAGAAGCCGGTGTCGAAGAAGAAATATTGATTCGCCCAGATCCTTAGGTCGCAGCTGTAAGTGCCCGGCCTGATAGTCACGTCGCATCCGGCGTCCTCAGCGCGCGATACGAGCTCGAGTTGTGTTCCCCACAGAAGGCCGTCTCGTGTGGGGACGTCTGGAACGGCGTAGCCCAATGCTCTAGCCAAGAGCGAGGCGATCTGTGCTCGGGTGACCGGCTCCTTTGGGCAGTATGAGGTGGTGCTGCATCCGAGGGTGATTCCGGCTTCTGCGACGGCGTTGATATTGGTTTCATGGGCGCTGCCGTTGTCGTCTGTGAAATAGTCGGTGTTGCTCGCGGGCAGGTTGAGTGCGCGGACGAGGAATGACGCCATTTGTGCTCGGGTGACCGGCTCGTTTGGGCAGTATGAGGTGGTGCTGCATCCGAGGGTGATTCCGGCTTGTGCGACGGCGTTGATATTGGTTTCATGGGCGCTGCCGTTGTCGTCTGTGAAATAGTTGGTTGTGCTTCCTGGCAGGTTGAGCGCTCGTACGAGGAATGAGGCCATCTGTGCTCGGGTGACGGGCTCGTTTGGGCAGAACGCGATCTGCCCTGGATCACATCCGAGGGTCACTTGGCGGGCGGCGATCGCTTCTATGTTCCCCTCGTGGCCGAGGTCGTCATCATCAAAAAAACGGCCACCGGGGGGAAGAACTGGCATAAGGGTCGCGTCGATACCCGATGTAGTTGTGTTGTCAGACACGATGACCGGCGTTGCGTCGCCAACGGTACTGCCGCCGTCATACCATTGGCCGAGATAGGGCTCAGCATTGCAATGATAGAAATTGATCTGATATGTCCCAACGGGAACGTCTTCCGCGATGTATGCGCCGTTGGTGTCGGTGCGGGCTTCGGATGAGAAGGTTCCGTTGAGGAAGATCACCTGCACACAGACATCTGGGACAGGCTCTAGGTTCAGCGCATGCGTAACTGTTCCGCTGACCCTGCCTGGGGAAACGAATTCGTCTGCATGAAGAATGCACAACGAGGAGGTGGACCCTTCACCGCTCAGGTAGTCCTGAGTTCCTGGGATACGAGTCAACCACGACGTCTCCCCATATTTCCCACAGGGCGTGTCATACGTGGCGGAGAGTGTTGCCGAAGGAGCATCATGGAAGGCGATTTGTTCATTGGCCAAGACGAGCACCTGGCTTCCGTCTTCAGAGAATGCGGCTGACCCGGCCGTAAACGAGCTGGCCTCGGCGAAGGTGTCCGTGTCGTAACTCTGGCCAGAGCCTGTGATGATCAGTTCGCCGTCCGGAGAAAGTGCCAACCTGTCCTTCTCGCCGGACGTACCGGTCGTCGTCGTGAGGACAACTTCATAATTAGCCAGTCCGTCGAGTTTGTGTAGCTGATAGCCATTGCCGGTGACGTAGGCGAATGGTCCGTCCGCGATGATTCGTGAGTTGTTGCTGAACGGCATGGCAGAGGCCACCATGTCGGACACGTTCGTGTTGAGGTCGTAGCGGAACATTCTTGATGCTGAACCCACCGTCTGGCCTGCAACGACGAGGACCACACCGCCCGAAACCTCCACGATTTCCGACGTCTCGTCATAGCCGGACTGCGGGATTGACACGGTGGTCGTAGTTCCTGCATCAACGTCGTATACGGCAAAAGCACCTTCCATGCCGAGTGTTATGTAGAGAAGATCACCATCTGCAGACAGTGCGATCTGTCCTGCATATTCGTAGGGTAGAGATTCGACGATTTCGTACGTCGTCAGGTCCAGAACGTCGACAACATCAACAAAGTTGTACGACAGGTACGCGACATTTCGAATTGTGTCGACCTCGATGTCCTGGATGATCCCGCTCGCCGCGACAAAGTCAGTCAGAACCGCGGTGGGGGTGGCGAGGAGTCCAGACGAGGAGTCCGATTCCGCAGACTCGAGGGAAGGACCGGCGACGACTGTGGCAACGCCAAGAATAGCGAAAGCCATGGATCGACCACCCAACGTCCTCCACCTCCTCTGACAGGTCGCCGCCAAGGCGCTGACGGGCCCACTCAGCCCAGTGGCAGACTAGACGTTTGCAAACCACTCTGCGTGGTATCCGAGGTGATCCAGGAAATCCATCATCGGTTCACCGCTATCGGTGTGAGGGACCGAGGCGTCGCAATGGCCGAGGCGGCCCTCGACATTTTCGATCCTGTGCTGCCGATATCCGATCGGATCATGCGGCGGATGACCGACCTGGTCATGGCTCACGGTTCACTGTCTGCCAGGAATCTGGTCCACGTCGCCACCTGCGCCGAAGCCGGCATCGAGATCATCGTCTCTCCGGATCGGGGCTTCGACGATGTCGATGGCCTGGCCAGGATCGATCCCATCGACGCCAATGGGGCCCTCCTGTAGGGGGTCGCCCGAGAATGGCGGACTATTGGATCAGTTCGGCCGGGACGAAGGTCACGGTCGCCACGCCTATGTCGAGAGTGACCGGCTCGTAGCCGCGATGTCTGCCGACCTCCCGGTACACGGATTCAACGAGTTTGAACTCGAATATCTCGGGTCCGTCTGGATCTATAACCCAGTAGTGG
>QIDH01000073.1 GCA_003229305.1 Acidimicrobiia bacterium
TGCTCTGGATATCTCAGCTGGTTCTCGCCCTCACCGGAGCCGGGCTGCTCTGGAACTCTCTAGCTGACAGTCCTTCGCTCTGGCCGCTCTTCGTGCTCAGCGCTATCAACGCCGGGATCTCGGCCATCGACTCTCCGGCCCGAGCCGCCCTCGTGCCCGGCCTCGTCGGAAGGGCGCTGCTCCCGTCGGCTCTGGCACTCAATCAGACACAGACCAATGTCGCGAAAGCGGCCATTCCCGCGATTGGTGGCTTATTGATAGCCACAAGCGGCTATTCCGCCACCTACGGACTGCAAACGGTGGCCTTCCTTGTCAGTGCCATGCTCATCCTCCGCATTCCGAACGTGAAGACCGAGGGCGGAGGCCGCCCGTTCTCTATCGCTTCGATCAAGGAAGGATTCCGTTTCTTGAAGCCACGACGTCTTATCCAGGCCGCCTTTCTCATCGACCTGAGCGCCATGGTCTTCGGGATGCCCACCGCGCTTTTTCCCGCATTCGGAACAGAGGTGCTCGGCGGCGATGCCTTCACCGTTGGCCTCCTTTATGCCGCACCGGGGATTGGCGCCCTTGTTGGCGCAGTGACGTCGGGATGGGTGTCGCATGTTCGCCGCCAAGGAAGGGCAGTAGTGCTGGCCGTTATCGGATGGGGTCTTGCAATCGCTGTTTTCGGCCTGACCTCCTCGCTAACCCTGGCATTTGCCATGCTGGCCCTGGCCGGGGCGGCCGACGTCGTCTCTGCCATCTTCCGCGGCTCAATCGTTCAGCTGTCAGTGCCCGACTCGCTGCGGGGAAGGCTGTCTTCGATGCACATGGCCGTTGTGGCCGGCGGACCGAGGCTCGGCGATCTCGAAGCAGGAGTCGTCGCTGCTCTCACCTCGGTCAGGTTCTCAATCGTCTCCGGAGGTCTCGCCTGCGTGCTCGCATCGTTGGGCGTCGCCCGTTGGGCACCCAGTTTCCTCAACTATGAGTACGACCCCGACGAGCCCGAATTGGCAGCTCAGGCCAGCCCTTGAGCCCTCTTGCTTCAGTTGAGGCCGTAGAGGGTGGCGGCGTTTCCGCCCGAGATTGCGGCGCGCTCGTCGTCGCTGATTCCCTCAGTGGCCCCGATCAAAGCCAGCGGATCGGTCTCGCTCATGTCGAAGGGGAAGTCGGTGCCGAGCATCACGTGGTCAACTCCAACCACCTCCACGAGATGACGGAGATACAGGGGCTGAAACACCATCGTGTCATAGAAGAGTTTCTTCATGTAATAGCTCGGCGAGTGATCGGGGATCTTCACCCTGGTCTCGGGTCGGACCTCCCAGGTGTGGTCAGCTCGGGAGCTGTAAAACGGAAGATACCCACCCCCGTGGAGCAAGACCAGCTTGATCCCGGGGTACTCCTCAAACAGACCACTGAATATCATCCGGGTCGCTGCGACCATCGTCTCGAGGGGGTTGCCGATGCAATTGACCAGGAAGTAGTCAGACAGCCGCTGGCTTTCGGGGTAGCCACTTGGATGGAGGATCACGGGAATGCCCCTGGCCGCGACTGCCGCCCAGAAAGGACGGAACCGGGCCTCATCGAGATTGTGGCCGTCGACCGTCCCGCCGATCTGGAGGCCCTTGAAACCGAGGTCATCTACGGCTCGGTCCATCTCGACGATGGCGAGATCGGTGTCCTGAAGCGGAACCGTCGCCCCCAAAGGAACAAATCGATCCGGATTGTCTGCTGCCGCCGCAGCAAGGTTGTCGTTCTGAATCCTCGCCGACTCGGCCGCTGCTGTCGCGGGGGCCCAGTAATAATATTCGGATACGAATGTGGCGAGACCCTGGACGTCGAGTCCCATTCGATCCATGTGCTCGATTCGCGCAGCGGGGTCGGTCAGGCTGTCGCGAATCGAGGGGAACATGACCTTGTTGTGTTCTTTGGAATCCTCACCCATGTAGTAGTCGTAATGCTCATACTCACCCCGACGATGAGCCTCGATGGGAACGTGGCTGTCGGGGGTAGCGAGATGGCTGTGGATATCGATCGTCTTCATAGTCTTTGGGGTCTTTTCGTGGACGGTTCGGGCACCATAACGCCGGTCGATGAGGGCAGCCGATTCTCATGACCGGACCGGTCAGAGACATGATCTGGAAGTCGAACGGCGAGCCAAGTGATGAGCCACATCTGACCAGACCCGCCATCTACTTGCTTCTAGCAACCGTGGTCCTGCTACTCGGCCTCAATTGGCCCATCATGGCCACGGGACTGCAATCGATCACTCCGATTTGGCTGGGTGTATTCAGAGTTGCGGGAGCTTTCCTGGTGATTCTTTTCATCAGTGCCACCACCCGCAACATCAGGCTGCCTCCCCGGCGTGACCTCCCCATAATCGTCTCACTGGCCGTTTTTCGGCTGTCCCTTGTATTCGTCCTGGTGTTCACTGCCCTGCAGTTGGTTCCGGCGGGCCAGGCATCGGTAGTGGTGTGGACGACGTCACTTTGGACCGTGCCCATCGCGGCCGTTTGGCTCGGCGAGAAGATGAGCGGTCGGAGATGGACGGGCCTTGTCGTCGGCATCGTCGGCGTTGTGGTTATCGCCGAGCCATGGGGAAACCTCTGGAGTCAACGCGGGGTCGCGCCGGGACACGGTCTGCTGATCCTCGCTGCGATCATTCTCGCCGCAACCTCGGTGCACATCAGGGCTCACCGCTGGACCATCACACCGCTTCAGGCGATTCCCTGGCAGCTGGCCGGTGCCGGGGTGATCCTGACAGTGGCGGCTCTCGTCGTCGAAGGTCCGCCGGTGATCAACTGGACCCTACAGCTGGCAGCGATTGTCGCCTACCAAGGGATACTGGCCACGGGTGTCGCCTTCTGGGCCACGATCGTGATACTGCGGAACCTGGCTGCCGTGTCGACCAATCTCACTCTCATGGCCGTTCCGGTTGTGGGGGTCGTTTCGTCGGCGATCATCCTCGGTGAAGAGACCACCACCGCCTTGATCATGGGGATGGGGCTGATCCTCGCCGGAGTGGCTCTCAATCTTCTCAGCGACAGCAGCGAAGTCGCTGAAGCCCTCGACCCCTAGTTCTTCGACGACTCGTCGCTTTCGAATGCGACTATCGACGTCTTCAGATGCGCCTCGACGGCCTTCACCGCCGCCTCGACATCACGACGCTCCAATGCGTCGAGAATAACAGCATGGTCCTCGTTGGCACCGTCGCGAAAGGACGGATGGTGCTGAAGGGACGCTCCGATGTACATCACTGAGGCATCCTGAAGATTGCGAATGATGGCCGCCAGACGTGGCGACGCTGCGTTCTCGTACACGGCCATATGGAAGACACTGTTTCGATCGACCCACTCTGCTGAGTGGGGCTCGTCGAGCATCTGACCGTGGAGTCGGCGTAGACGTTCGATCAGAGCGCTGCTCACTTTGTCGGCGGCCTGCCTCATCGCAAGTGGCTCGAGCATCAGTCGTAGCTGGTAGATGTCATGGAGATCGTCCGCGCTGAGCTCGGTGACGATCGCGCCGCGGTGCGGGTCGAACTGAACCAACCCCTCAGTCGCGAGGTCGCGGAGAGCTTCGCGCAAAGGCGTAGTGCTCACATCCAACATTGCCGCCAGTTCGGCCTGCACCAGGCGACTGCCACTTGGCAGCTCGCCGTTGAGAATCGCTCTCCTCAGAACGGACCGGACGTACTCGTGGGCTGTTTGCCTGACGACAGGGGAATCCTGATCCGGCATGGAGATTCGGAGTTCGGGAACCGGATCCATGGACGTCGATGCTACAGGTTGGGGCCGTCGCGAAACGGGATGATTCACGGATCTACCATGGGGGACACACTTCGAGGAGACCATTGAAAGCTGTAAGAGTCGTTGAGCCTGGCCGTCTGGAGGTGGTTCACGTGCCAACGCCTTCCGACCCGGACCACGTCGTCGTCCGCATTCACCAGGTCGGGATCTGTGGAACCGATAGCAAGATCCTCAGCGGAAAGATCCCGGTCACATACCCGAGGACCCTTGGACACGAGATGGTGGGTGAGGTTGTTACGGCACCATCGAGCAGCCCCTATCCGACCGGGTCCCGGGTTCTCGTTGATCCAGGGGTTTCATGTGGATGGTGTCATCTCTGTAGAGCCGGGCGTACCAACCTGTGCATCAATGGCGGGCTCCTGGGTCGGGACGTCGATGGGGTTTTCACAGAGTACGTCGTGGCGCCCGTCAAGCGGCTGGTCGCGGTTCCTGACGGCATCTCGGACAAAGCAGCGGGGCTCCTCCAGGTCCTGGGCACATGTGTGCACGCGGTGAAGCGAGTTCAGCCGTTCCCGGGTCAGGTGGCTGCAGTGATCGGGCTCGGAGTTACCGGCCAACTCATCGCCCAGCTACTCCAAATGCGGGGCATGAGCGTGGTTGGCATCACCCGCTCTGAGTGGAAACGAAGTCTCGCAAGCGATCTGGGAGCGGTAGCTGTGGCCGAGCCCGCCCAGGCATCAGCCGTCCTCACCGAAATCACGGGCGGGAACGGACCAGAACTTGTGGTCGAGGCGGTCGGCACCGAGGCCACCCTTGCCGAGGCGATCAAATTGGTCGGCACCGGCGGGGAGGTTCTTGCCTATGGAACGATCACAGGTGGTGGGAAAGGGCTCCCCTACTACGAGCTCTATCACAAGGAATTGACGTTGTACAACCCCAGGGCAGCCGTAATTGGTGACTACGCCGACGGCGTGGCGTTGGCCGCTGCGGGTGCCATGTCGCTAGAGCCACTCGTGTCTCATGAACTCGATCTCGACGAGGCCGAGAGGGCATTCGAGTTGGTGCACGATCCTTCTTCAATGAAAGTGCTGATGAAGGTCGGCTGAGACCCGACCAAACAAGAGCTCAGCAAACCTCACAGGCGTTCATGAAGACCGCCAGCATCGAGTAGTAGCCGATCGTCGCCGCCAGTTCGACAACACCCTCCTCGCCAAGCCTGGCCCGGGACCGCTCGAAAACGGCGTCGCTCACTTTGTCCGATCGGCACAGCTCTCGAACGAAGTCGACCAGCTCGGCGTCCGATGCGTCGTCGACTGGAGTTCGCTGAAGCACCGAGTCGACCGTCTCCCGGGATAGACCCGCTGCCAGAGCGAGTTCCGAATGGGCTGAAATCTCGAATTCACAATCACGTTCTACCGCGGTGGTGACAATCACCAGCTCGCGATCGCGATCGGACATGGTTCCCTCGTAGCGAATGACGGCGCCGAGAGCGGCCGCAGCTCGTGCGATATCGGGTCGGTGGAGCATCGCGGCATACGGCCGGAGCATCTTTCCCCTGCTGGCAACGATTTGCTCGAAAGTTTCGACCTGACTCGAGGATGCCATCTCGATCTGGTCGATCATCCGGACACGTGACATTGGCCCTCCTGGCTCTGACGACGATCGTGCATGATATAGGATCAGGTCCAGCACCAGCGCACATATTCCTGGAGGGAAAATGACCAAGTACAAGGTGGTAGTCAGCGATCAGGTCTTCCCTTCGGTGGAGATCGAACGCGGACTTCTCGCCGGGATCGACGCCGAACTGACCGTTGCCACCGGTGGCGTCGATGACGTCCTTGAAGTGGCCGCAGACGCCGACGCGATCCTCAACACCTATCTCCCCTGGGACGCCGACGCCATCGGGCGGCTGGAGAAGTGCCGCATCATCGCCCGATACGGAATCGGGTTCGACAACGTCGACCTTGGGGCAGCCTCAAATGCCGGCATAGTGGTCACCAATGTCCCCGACTACTCGGTTGAGGAGGTGGCAACCCACGCCCTCGCCCTCATCCTGGCCACGCTGCGCAAGGTTGTCGGTGCGGACGGTTCAATTCGATCGGGCACCTGGGGCGTCGACAACTTCCGCCCTATCCGCAGGCTTTCGACGCTGACCGTCGGGCTCCTCGGCTACGGACGGATCGCTCGCAAGATTGCTGCTCCACTGGAGGCACTGGGAGCCCGCATCATCGCCCACGATCCTTATCTCGAGCCCGGTCCTGGTCTCCCGCCGCTGCTTGGGCTGAGTGAGGTTCTTGCCGAAGCAGACATCGTCTCGCTCCATCTCCCGCTGACCGACGAGACCAGAGGCTTCATCAACACCGAGCGGATCGCCGAGATGAAACCTGGGGCCATCCTGGTGAACACTTCGCGCGGGCCCCTGGTCGATCTCGCTTCGCTCGCTGAAGCTCTCGTCGATGGAAAGCTTTCCGGCGCCGGACTCGACGTTTTCGACATCGAACCCCTAGACGCCAGCCGTATCGAGGGGATCCCGAACCTGATTGCCACTCCGCATATGGCCTATTACTCCGAGGAGGCGTTGGCAGAGTCGCAGACCAAGGCTGCCACCCAGGTGATAAAGGTGCTGACCGGAAAGAACCCTGACTATCAGGTCAACTGAGATGGAGTCGGATCCGGCGATAGTCGAAGAAGGCAGCTTCGATGTCGGAGATTACGAATCTGAGTTGAATTTGGCCCCTTCCAATCTCGAGGTCGGCACGACTTTGTGGTTCGAAAATGAGCGGATTCGTGTCTGGGAGGTGCTTCTCCAGCCCGGCGAGCGTGGTCCCTTTCACTCCCACGTCACCAACTACTTCTGGACGGTCGTGGAGGGAAGCCGGGGTCTCCAGCGGTTCTCCGATGGGACCTACATCGTTCGCGAATATCAGGTCGGAGAGACCAGGAATCTCGACCACACCCCCGAAACAGCGCTCATCCACGACCTGGAGAACGTGGGAAAGACCACTCTCCGTTTCGTGACCGTAGAACTACTCGCCTGAGCGACAAAGGAACTCCAATGATCCGGGCAGGCGGCCTCTGAGAATGCGCAACCCTGTTCGGGCCTATCTGGCATCCCGCGCCCTCCTGACGGCAGTCGTCTACACGGGTGTGGTCACTCTTCCGCTCTTTTTGGTCAGCGCTCAGATCCTTCAACTGGGCAGAGAGATTGACTTCGGCGTGGGTCGACTCGGGCTGGCAACGGCTAGCTACTTTGGCATGGCTGCCCTCACGGCCAATCCTGTCGGAAAGGTGATCTCCAGAATCGGCCCGGGTCGGGGCTTGCGCATCGGCGGTTTTTTGGCTGTTGCCTCCTGTCTGATCGTTGCCTTTGCTTGGGAATGGTGGATCATTCTGCCGGCAATGGCGGTGGCGGGCACCGGAAACGGAGTGACCCAGGTGTCGGCCAACGTGGCGATCTTCGATGGGGTCGCCGAGGGCCGGCAGGGCATTGCCTTCGGGGCGAAACAGGCCTCCGTGCCCATGGCAAGTCTGGTGGCGGGTATCTCACTCCCGTTGATCGGACTCGCCGTTGGATGGCGGTGGGCTTTCGTCGCTGCGGGCGTGCTCGCCCTCATCCTTGCGATCTCGGCACCAGAGCCGGCCACGAGAAGCAGCGAAGCCCGAACGGAGAAGCGGACCGGCCGTCTCCCCCGGTCGTTGTTCTTGCTCGCAGTTGCGGGCTTCTTTGCGGCCCTAGCCGGAAACGGTGTCTCTCATTTCATCGTGCCCTCGGCCGTGGATGTGGGTATCAGCGAGGGGACGGCGGGAATAGTGCTCGCCGCATCTTCCCTCTTCGTAGTCTTGGTGCGGGTGGGCGCGGGCTGGACCGTCGACCGCAGACACACTCTTGGACACATCGAAATGGCCTGGTTGGTTGGACTGGGAACCATTGGAGCCTTATTTCTGATGATGACCGACTCGGCTTCGGGCTACCTGATCGCAATGCCTCTGGCAATAATCGGGGCATGGGGTTGGCCGGGTGTTTTCTTCTTCACCGTCGTGCGCAGCTACCCGGAATTCCCTGCTCGGGCGTCGGGATTCGCTCTTTCCACGAACCTCACCGGTACGGTTCTCGGTCCGATCGTGGTCGGGCTTCTTGCTGCCGCTGGAAATTACCCAGCGGCATGGCTATTTGTTGCAACGGCCGCCGCGGCGGCGACTTTCGCCTTCGTGCTCAGCTATAGAAGGACCGTGCGGCCTCAACTCTTGACGTAGGCCGGCACGCGCTCGGTTTGATCGACCTCGATTGGAAGGTCGATGACGTTGCCTGTGTCCACCGAAATGTCTGCTGCGAGATAGACCTCCATTGTTGTGCGGGCAAGCCGCGGCTCAACCATCACCGGTCGGTCGTAATAGACCGCTTCTAGGAAATGGATGGTCTCTCGCTCCATCGGGCCGGCGTAGACGTGATCGACGAATTCGCCGGGCATCGTTGACAGTGGGAACTGCACGCCGTCGTTGACGGTGTGAAGAACAATGTCTTTGTGACTGGCATCCATCATGAGCGCACCGTCGGTGCCGATGAATTCGATCCATGTCGCTGAGAAATTGGGATAACTCGGAGGAAGCGACCATCCCGCAGCGACGGTGACGGTGACTCCGTCGTCCATCGTGATGATGATCGTCTGGGTGTCGGGCACTCCATCGGCTGCTCTCGCTCCAAAAGCGACCTGGGAGTAGACCCGGACCGGTCGCCTTGGCTCGAGGCACCATAGAGAAAAGTCGATGTCGTGTGTTGCCTCCATTGCCGCAGGGGAAAGCTTGGTCCTCGAAGAGATTTTTGCACCGAGCGATCGGGTGATGTGACGGCTCACCAGGACACTGACCGGATCGCCAAGAGACCCATCGTTGACACTGCGTTTGACCAGAGCCTGTTTTGAGTTGAAGCGCTGTGAATAGCCAATGGTGAACTTGAGATCCTTGGCTTCAGCCAGGTCGATCAATTCGTCCGCCTCGGCCAGGGTCATGGCCATCGGCTTCTCTAAGAGAACATGCTTTCCTGCCGCCAGCGCAGCCTTGGCCATCGGATAGTGAATTGTCTCTGGGGTTGCCGAGATAAACAGAGCCTGGATGGCGGGGTCGGCGATCAGTTCCTTCCAATCCATCGTCGAATTGGTGGCTCCGGTCTCGGTCGCCACCTCTTTGAGGCGGTCAGGTCTGATCTCGGCGAGATGCAGCGCACCAACGAGGGCGCTGTTGGCAGCAGTTATGGCTCGGATTCCACCGCACCAACCAGTGCCGATCACTCCGACGTTCAATGGATTCATTAGTTCCTTCCTTTCACTCCGAGAGCAATTTCTCGGGCTCGATCGGCAGTTCGACCGGCAGGCCGATGCGGGCGGAGTAGTCCATGGCCATGGTAAGCATCAGATTACGGTGCCCCTCGGCTGCTGTGGCATGCGGAGTGTCGATTCCGCTCCCAAGACGGTTAAACCATGTCATGGTCTCCTCCCGCATCGGACCCCAGAGCAAGCCATCCGACACATCTCCCGGCGGATAGCTCCCAAGGAAATCCACATAGCGCGGTGAATCGGGCTCATAGTCCTTTGAGGTGTATCCGGCGGGTTGGGCAATCTCGGTGGCGATGATCACGTCTCGATGAGTGTCCTCGATGTCGATCACACCCCTGGTGCCCACGATCCCTATCTCGAGCCCGTAGACGGCGCCCGGCCAGACCGTGGGCAGAGCCCAGCTGATGTTCATACTCCAGATGGCCCCGTCGTCCATGGTGAACACCGCAAACGTCGCATCTTTGGTCCCCATCTCCCCAAGCGTGTGGTCCACGGAGCGGGCATAAACCTCAACGGGCATCTTCGGCTCCATCAGCCACATGCACATGTCGAGACTGTGGGTGCCTGAGACAACCATCGGAGTCAGGTTGGAGCGCTCCGAGGTCTTCCGCAATGTGGCGTCGGGAACCATGCGGTTCATGAAGGCGCGGGTCACGACGCTGGTCACTTCGCCAACCTGGCCATCCCGAATCCGCTGCTTGACCGTCTGGAACCGACGACGGAACCGTTGGGTGTACCCGATCACTGCGTCGACCCCGACGGCTTCGATCGCAGCGAGAACCTGAGCCGACTCCACCGGGTTCGTGGCGAGAGGCTTCTCGATGAAGATCGGCACCCCTAGTTCGACGGCAGCCATTGTTGGCGCCACATGGGCATTCTCATCGGTCGCCACGATTACCGCGGTCACTTCCGGTTGGGCTAGGAGCTCGCTCAAGTCTGTGGCGACGAAGTCGGCATCGGTGTCCTCCGCCAGGCGCTTTGCGGTTTCGGCGTCGATGTCACAAAGCCCTAGCCAACCGACTCCAGGATGCTCACGGGCCAGAACCGACCGGATCCGGCCGACCGTCCCACAGCCAATGACGGCGAGACCGATGCCTCCATCCCTCATCCTTCAATACCGAGGAGACGAGCGGCGTTGCCGCCAACGATCAGATCGCGATCATCCTCGGACAATCCGTCGACTTTGTTGATCAGCCCTAGGGGATCTACTTCTCCCATATCGTAGGGATAGTCGGTGCCCAGCAACACATGATCCGACCCGTACTTGTTGATCAGAAAGCCGAGTTGATCCGGTTCGAAGACCATGGTGTCGAAGTAGAAGCGGGACAGATACTCACTGGGCGGCTTTGGCAACCCGTGGCTGACGTCTTTCCTGGCGTGATAGGCGTGGTCAAAGCGACCTGCATATGCGGGAAGGTATCCACCCCCGTGTGCGAAGACGATCTTCAGTCCGGGATGACGCTCCATGACACCGTCGAATATGAGGCGACCGGCGCAGAGCGTCTCCTCCAGAGGGTGCCCGATCATGTTGATGAAGAAGTGGTCGGTGAATCGCTCCGGATGGGTGAAAGGTGTGGGATGGATGAATACGACCATCTCCAACTCCTCGACCGTGTCCCAGAAGGTCTCGAAGCGAGGATTGGAGATCTCGTCACCTTCGATCTGGGTGGCAATCTCAACCCCCCGAAAGCCCAGGTCTGACGAGCACCGCTTCAGTTCTGAGATAGCGGCATCGGTGTCTTGTAGGGGTATAGCGCCGAGGCCGACGAAACGGCTGGGATGCGCTTGGACCAGGTCAGCGAGATCGTCGTTGATCGCGCGGAAGGCCTCCAAACCCGTCTCACCGCCCACCCAATAAAACAGATGATAGGGCGAGACAGAGAGCGCCTGGATGTCGACACCCATAGCGTCCATGTCGGCGATGCGGAGCTCGACAGATTCCATCTTGGGGCGCAGATACTCCAACTGCACCTTGTTGACGTCCTTGGTCAACTGGTTGCCGAACTGCAGGGGCTTGCGCCCCAGACGGTCTGCCTCCGGTTTGGCCATCGCCGCCGCAGCGCTGCACTCCCGGTGACAATGAATGTCGATTACCTGTCGGCTCACACTATGCACAATATATGATTTTGGGGCTCAGTCGTCCAAACCAAATAGGCGCCTCGCGTTCCCACCGGCAATCTTCTCGCGGTCGCGCTTGGCCAGGTTGGTTTCGGCGATGAGCGCTAGCGGGTCGGGCAGACCCATGTCGAACGGGTAATCGGTACCGAGTAGAACATGATCCGCCCCGAAACGCCCCACCAGGGTCTCCACCATGCCGGGTTCGAAAACGGTGAGATCGAAATAGAGGCTCGTCAGATACTCAGATGGCAAACGGTCAATGTGCTCGCGCAACTCAGGACGGTGACGGAACGCGTGGTCGACCCTTGCCGGGTAATAAGCGAGATACCCACCCCCATGAATCAGCATCATGCGGAGCCCCGTATGACGTTCGAACACTCCCCCCAGGATCATCCGAGTCACGGCCAAGGTGGTTGACAGCGGCATGCCGATCACATTGACGAGGTAATAATCGGTGAGCCGCCGCGCCTCGGTGAACCCGGCGGGATGAAGAATGACGACCAGCCCGAGCTCCTCCAGCGCCGACCAGATGGGTTCGAATCGGGAATCGTCGAGATCGGCACCGTTGACATCCGCGCCAATCTCCACTGCAGGGAACCCGAGATCGGCCGCTCGACGAGCCTCGGCGACTGCGGCCTCTGGGTGAGCCATCGGCAGCGTTCCCACTCCGACGAACCGACTCGGAGTGTGTGCTACCACTTCGGCTATCCGCTGGTTTTGCACGGCCGCCACCCGGGGCGCCAGATCAGAGTCGGCCCAGTAGAAGTAGTGGAACGGGGTCAATGCCACCAATTGAACGTCAATACCCATGGCGTCCATATCGACGATGCGGGCAGCCGGATCGGTGTATTTATCCCGAGCCAAACGATAGAACTCGTTGTTGAGCTCCTTGGTGACCGGGGAAGAGAACAGAGTGCGCGGCTCGTCCTCCGGCTTTAGATGCGACCTGGTCATGTCGGCCGACTCGGGAACCATCAGATGGGTGTGCACATCCACAGTCATTGACGAGGACCTGGCGGCGGTAGTGGGCCCCCATGCGTCGACCCACTCCTGTGGGCCTTGTTGACTCATTCCACGCGCCCGATCCCGCCTCGACGCCTCATCACTTCAATCACCGACGAGTTGTCGTAGTCGGCGAGACCCTCATCAACGCCCTCGGCAAGGGCTGTGGCCACCACACTGACGAGATCCATCGGGGCCCCCAAGTCGAGTCCGTGTTGGACGATCAGTCGCGAGTCCTTGTGGGTTTGGCTGAGACGGGCGAACGGGATCTCGTGGTCGCCGGCAATCATCCGATCCCCCCAGAGATCCATGGCCTTGGAGTAGGCGGCACCGTCTTTGAGGATGGCCAGGGTCTTGTCGAGGTCCATGCCGCCAAGCTCGGCAACAACCAGGCCCTCGGCCAGGGCGAGACGATGTATCGAGAGGACATGGTTCACGATGAGTTTCATCCGGGCGCCGGACCCGACCGGGCCTACATGGTGATGCGAGCGGCCAATGGCTTCGAAGATTGGCAATCCGAGTCGATAGGACTCCTCCGACCCACCCGTCATCACGACCAACTCACCTCGCCCCGCCACCTCGCCGTTGCCACTCACCGTCGAGTCGGAGTAGGAAACGCCGTGCTGGGATAGCGCGGCTGCGAACTCCACCGCATCAGCGGGGGGACCGGTCGTGGTGTCGTAGACGTGAAGATCGTCAACCCCTGCCTCGGATATCCCGGTGTTGCCAAGACACACCTCGCGTGCAATGTCAGATGTGGGCAGACTGAGCAAAGCCGCCCAGCAACCCTGAACTGCATCTGCCGGATTATTGGCCACAGTGCCGCCGGCCTCGGCGAATTCGTCCCGTCGCGCCCGGTCGACGTCGTAGCCACGAAGGTGCAATCCGGCGGAGAGCAGGTTGGCCGACATTCTCGAGCCCATCAGGCCGAGTCCAATCACGGCAACTTGTTGATTCAAAATTGCATCCTCTCAGACCACAGGGTTTCGGAGTGTTCCTATGCCGTCGATCGACACCTCGACAACATCGCCCGCCGCCAGGTACCTGGGAGGGTCGAACCCGATTCCGACACCTTTGCCGGTCCCCGTTGCGATCACATCGCCGGGTTCGAGAGTCATCACCTCGCTCAACGTGACGATCAAGCTTTCGACATCGAATATGAGAGCTTCGATCGGTGCCTCCTGACGCAACTCTCCGTTCACCGTCGTCCGCATCCACGAGGCCCTTATGTCTGGCAGTTCGTCGATTGTCGTGATCCAAGGACCCATCGGGCAGAACGTGTCAGGACTCTTGCCAACAAACCATTGGACATGCTTCTTCTGCAGGTCGCGAGCCGTCACGTCGTTGACGATGGTCCACCCAAAAACATGGTCGAGTGCATCGTCTCCCGACACGTTGCGGGCGGGACGACCGATCACCACCGCCATCTCGCCTTCGTAGTCGGTTGTGTTTGT
Source organism: Acidimicrobiia bacterium (assembly GCA_003229305.1). Lineage (GTDB taxonomy): Bacteria > Actinomycetota > Acidimicrobiia > Spongiisociales > Spongiisociaceae > SZUA-232. The sequence continues at coordinate 13,630 of QIDH01000073.1, forward strand.
CGGGTCGTTGGCGAGGATTATTGGATCGTCGGGACCGACGACCGACGACGTTGCCTTGCTGAAAATGACTGGATGGTCGGGGATCACTTGCTTCTCGGACGCATCGAATCCCGAATCAGAAAACTCACGAGCGTGGTCCCGGTAGTTGCGGCCGACGGCAATGACATCCTTGCGGAGCACAAGCGGTGCAAGTAGGCGCACCTCGTCGACCTTGCGACGGGTCCCCAGGGTCACCGCGTGGTCGACCTTGTCGTGATCCCATTGCCCGATCAGGTCGATCGTGTCCGAAGGCAGAACAGACGATGAAAGATCGACGATGTCGTCATGCTCGACTACACCAAGGCGGCGCTCACCGTCCCACTCAAAGTTCGCCAGTCTCATGTCAACGAATCGTAGGTCATACACGATGCATCCTGCATAATCCCCAGGCCCTGGGGCTTATCATCGTCCCCCAGCGAGACGAGGCTCTGAGGGGAAAACGACTTTGACGACAATCGACTGTCACGCCCACGCCATCATCCCCGATGCTCTCATCGAAATGGCTGCGACGCATCCTGACTTCGGACCGAGCCTTTTCACCGAAGCCGGAATCAGGTATCTGAGCTACCCGGGGCGGGCCCGGCTTGGCCCGCTTCCCGAAGCCATCTTCGATCCGGATGTCAGGTTGGCCGATATGGACGAAAAGCGGGTCGATGTCCAGATAATCGCGATACCCCCTCCCAACTTCCACTATCACGTGCCGGCTGAGGTCGGAATCGACTTCGCCTCCATCCAGAACAACTTTCTGATCCAGCTCAGCGAAGCTCGACCGGAACGGTTCCACGTCTTCGGGACGCTTCCGCTCCAGGACATCGACGCCTCCTTACTGGAGATTGCGCGGATCGCTGAAGTGCCACGCATCCGTGGAGTCCAAATGGGGACGAACATCAATGGAGTCGAACTCGACGATCCTTCTCTGGCTCCGGTGTGGGAGTCACTCGAGGGTGCGAACCTGCCAGTCTGGCTTCACCCGGACCAGAGATCGATAGCGGGACCGGAGCGTCTATCTGACTATTACCTGCAGAACTTGATCGGCATCCCTCTCGACTCGACCATCGCTGCGGCGCGACTCATTTTCGGGGGTGTCATCGAGAGATACCCAAACCTTCGCTTTGGCTTCTGTCACGGCGGCGGATTTGCCCCCTATCAAATAGGACGCTGGCACCACGGTTGGAAGGTGCGCGATGAAGCACGAGAGCTTGTGGCCGAGAGGGGTCCCCGTGACTACTTCTCCACGCTGTACTTCGACAGCCTGACTCACGATGTTCTCTCCCTGGAGTTGTTGGGCCGGCGTGTTGGATGGAACCATGTCGTCCTCGGCAGTGACTACCCATTTGACATGGCCTCCACCGACCCGGTGGCGGGCGTCGAAGAGCTGGGACTCAATGAGGAAGACATGAAGCTGGTGCTTGAAGACAGCGCGTCGCAATTTCTTCGGCCGCTGGGAGAGTCAAACGGATGAGAACGGCAACACTCGGAAACCTCGAGGTCTCCGCCATCGGGCTGGGATGCAACAACTTCGGACGCGCGCTCGATGCCGAGGGAAGCGCCGTGGTGGTCAATGCTGCACTGGAGTCTGGAGTCAACTACTTCGACACCGCCAGCAACTACGGGGAAGGCCAGTCGGAGTCGTTTCTCGGCGCCGGCCTCGGTTCCCGTCGCAACGAGGCTGTAATCGGTACCAAGTTCGGGGTGGCCGTGAAGGGGTGGGAAGGCAGCGGCGGATCCAGTCCCGAATACGTGCGCAAGGCCACCGAGCGCAGCCTGCGAGAACTGGACACCGGCTACATCGATCTTCTGATGATCCACTTTCCCTACCCGGAAACCCCGATCGAAGACACCCTCGAGGCAATGAGCGCCCTGGTCGACGAAGGCAAGATTCGTCAGATCGGCTGCTCCAAT
>QIDH01000054.1 GCA_003229305.1 Acidimicrobiia bacterium
GTCGTCCAGATGACCGCCGGCGACGAACACATTGGGCCTCAGCGGCTCCGCTATTCGAGCTGCAAGCCGAGTCGCCGTCGCCCATTCGAGATCGTCCACCCTGCCCAGGAATTGTCTGATGATCGCGACATCCTGGGCAGACACCGCGGTTGCGTCGAAGCCGGATGGCACATCGAACTGCAAGCTCGATCCGAACGAGTCCGACACGTCCGAACCCTTGCGTTCACGGATGACGATGGTTCCCGCTGCGAGATCTCCCAATCTCTGGTGCCGCTTGGTGGTGAACACACCAATCAACGCGACGGCATAGAAGATAGGAAGAATGTCGACCAGCCGCAGCAGGTTCCGCACGACAATCGCGGAGAACCGAGCCGGCGAACCGTCGCTGCTCACCACCCTTATGCCAAAAGCGGCCTTGCCAATCGTGCGGCCAGACCAGGCTGCTTCGAAAACCAACTCGTATACGAGGAGGGCCAGCAGGAAGTAGAGGACGAAGACGATCGTGAAACCCAAACCCGACTGGCTGCCTCTGCCGATGCTGAAGAACAGGACAAGCCATAGGGCGAACTTGACGAGGCCGTCTATGAGTTGGGCCCCCACCCTTGATCCGACGCCCGCTAGCGTGAGATTGAGCCGGACGCCTTCTGGGGTGTCTATTCCGGCGGTGCGGTCAAACGTCATGTCATCTATTCGGTGGGAGCTCGTGTGAATCTTGAGCGGTTCGTGGCCGCCAACGAGCCTACATGGGTCGAGCTGGACGAACTGATCAACAAGGCCGGAACCCGCCCGACTCGTTTGAGTGACGACAAGATCCTTCGGCTCGGCGCCCTATACCGGACCACGACCGCCGATCTTGCGCAAGCTCGACGCCAATACCCGGACGAACAGATGGTGGTTCGCCTCGAAAGTCTGGTCGTCCGATCTCGTGCTTTGGTATACGCCAAGAACCGAAGCGGCGGCGGGATCGTCGAATTCTATTCGACTGGCTACTGGCGCCTTCTGGTCGAGAGGAGAGGCCTCTTGGCCCTCGCCCTCGGGCTTCTGTTGATGCCGGCCGCCTTCGGTGCGGCGCTCGCGCTGATCCGGCCAGAGGTCGGGGCGACCCTGGTCCCTTCGGCGTTCCTGTGGGTCACCGATCCCCAAGGAGGAGGGACCGATCTCGGTCTGAGCGGCGAGCAACTCGCCTCGTTCTCTACGTTCGTATTGACCAACAACATCAGGGTGACCCTGCTCGCCTTTGCTGCAGGAATCACCTGGGGAATCGGGACCGCGGCAACCATGATCTTCAACGGCCTGATACTGGGCGCGACTGCCGGTCTGGCGGTCGGCGCAGGCAACAGCGCGTTGATAGTCGAAGCGGTCGCGGCCCACGGAATACTCGAAATGTCCTGCATCGCGGCCGGAGCGGTAGCGGGGCTGCGCATGGCATCGGCTCTGGTCAGACCTGGCAGCCGGTCACGGCGTAGCGCCCTGGTCGATGAGGCGGGGCCGGCGGCACTATTGGCGCTCGGCACCGTTCCGTTCCTGGTGGTAGCCGGAATCGTCGAGGGGTTTATCTCAAGGACCGGTACATCAGCGGGACCGGCCGTTGCGATCGGACTGGCGTTGGGTGGCGGATACTGGCTAGTGGCTGCCGCCAGGGGGCGGGGCGGTCAGAGTCTGGCTGCTGCCTTGGCCCTCAGATAAGCAGCAACGCACCCTGAGCTCAGAGTCCCAGGCGGTCCCTCGACAACCTGTGCCCCGTAGTGGCGAACCAAACGAAGAGCCTCACGTCTGGCGCCGAGAACGTCGAGCGCGGCCGCGGCTCTTGCCGCTCCTTCCAGGTCAATGGGAATGGTCGCGACCGCCTCCTGCACATCTGGATCTGCAACGCTGGCGACCGTGACTGAATGACGCCTGGCCAGCACTCTGATGGCCCCGACCAGAGGTCGGGCGGCGGCAGGATCGAGAAGATCGGTCAGAACCAAGACGAAAGCTCTCTTCATGCCTGCAACCCGCTCGAAGGCCTGCCGGTAGTCCGAATCGACCGGAGACGGTTCGAGATCGAATATCGCCTTGGCGACCGCGTCAGCGCCCCTGCGGCGAGGCGGTAGGTCCACCCTGAGTTCACTGTCGAAGGCCACGACGCCGACCCGGTCTCCAAGCACCTGACTCACCGCTGCCATTGCTGCGGCAACGTCGACGGCGGCGTCCAGGCGGGTTATCCGGCCGATCGGAGCAGACATCAGCCGACCCGCGTCTATCACACAGATGACATCGCGCTCCTGTTCGACCCTGAACTGATTGACGAGGGGACGCTGGTGCCGGCCGCTGGCGAGCCAATTGACCTGTCGAATATCGTCGCCTTCGACATAGTCGCGTATCGCCTCAAATTCGGTTCCCAACCCGACGGGGCCCCTCGTCCTTAGGCCCTCCGTTCGAAACAGACCCACTCTGACGGTCGCTGCGAGTCGTCTAGCCGCAGGAAGGTCCGGATAGACGTCGATTTGCACCGGATCCCCGACAATCTTGGTCGACATGCCGAGGCCGAGGGGGCCCGTGACACGCACAGCGGGCGGGCTGAGCACATGGTGGCCCCTGCGCTCCGCGACCAGTGTGGCCTCAAGGCCGCGCCTGCCGACGGAAGGCTCGACGACGATATCAGGCGGAGAGGGTTGGCGCACTCTCGCGCGTTTCGCCGACGGACCGGTCAGATCGATCTCCACCTCGGCCGGCACTCCGCGTGAGATGACTTGGGTGATACGTCGCTCCACCTTCGGATGAGCTCGCGCAACCAAACCGTCGACTGCGGCCCCAGCCAACACCGCTACGAACATGATGTATACCAACCCAATCGGGATGGGAGAGTTGGCAAGCACCGCTGCCAGCGGGATCAGCGCAATGCCAAAGAGGAGGAAACCGGTTCGAGGGGTAGGTGTCACGCCTCCCTCCGTTTTGATCGCCACACATGCTCGGCGCCAAAAATGGCCATTCTGGGTCCCCTCCTATCGAGGTACGGCCACAGAAGCCACTGCAGATGCCACAGCATCGGCAGGCCGATACGCGTCGATCTCGGCTTCGGGGCGAAGCACGAAACGATGGGTCAGAACGTATGGGGCCATCGCCGAAACGTCATCAGGGATGACGAAATCGCGGTCATTCATGAGTGCAGTCACACGTGAGGCAGCCAGCAAATGCACCCCTGCCCTCGGACTGGCACCGACTTCGACGGCCGGTAGCGTTCTGGTGGCCCTGACAATCGACGTCACATAGGCCCGAATCTCGTCCGAGACCGTCGTGGCGTCCAGTCTGGCTCGCAACTCCAACAGCTCCCCGGCATTCGTGACGGGCTGAACATCTTCGAGGGTGCTGGAGTTGACGCCGGATCGTTCCAGTGCCAGAAGAGCGCGCTCGTCCGCCTCGGATGGGTAGCCGACGTTGACCTTCATCAAGAACCGATCCAGCTGTGCCTCAGGCAACTGATACGTGCCTTCGTATTCAATTGGATTCTGGGTGGCCACAACAAGGAAGGGTTGAGGCAAAACGCGGCTGGTGCCGTCAACCGTTACCTGACCCTCTTGCATGGCCTCGAGAAGAGCCGACTGGGTTTTGGGAGGGGTGCGGTTGATCTCGTCAGCCAATACCACGTTCGAAAACAGCGGCCCAGGCCGGAAAGTGAGCTCTCCGCCTCGTAGTGCCATCGTTCCGGTTACGTCTGCTGGCAACATGTCAGGTGTGAACTGCACCCTTGTGAAGTCGAGGCCTGAAGCCCTGGCAAAGGCCCTGGCCTGAAGGGTCTTTGCGACCCCTGGGACTCCTTCCAGCAACACGTGACCACCGAGGACCAGCGCAGCCAAGAGAACATCGGTGGTCATCCTCTGCCCGATCACCACCTTGGAGACCTCTGCATCGAGTCTGGCCCTCAACTCATTCAATTCGCCCTCCGCTTCGGTGGATCGTTCGATCTTGGCAGCAACCGCACGAGCATGCACGGCAATGTTCGTCGAAGAGGCGGCTACCAAGGGCAGCGCCACCATGGCATATACCGGACGCCCATTCTCACAATCGACCCCCGCGTTCCAGGCTCTGTCGCTCTGCTAGAAAGGCAACGACCAACGAAAGCGAACCGATGGGCCTCGAGATCATTCACAAGAGTCCAAAATCTCCACACGCGATCCCGATTGTCCTGCTGCATGGGGCCTGGCATGGAGCGTGGTGCTGGGAAAGGGGATTCTCGGATCGGCTGGTTGACGGCGGGTTCGAGGTGTTCGCCCCCAGCCTGCGCGGCCACGGCGGGAGCGGCGGATCAGCCCGCTTCGCAAATCTCGGTCAATACGGCGCCGACCTCGTGTCGGTCATCGACACCATCGATCGCCCGCCAGTGATCGTCGGACATTCCATGGGCGGGCTGATCACCCAGCGGCATATCGCCAAACATTCGGTCGCCGGTGCGGTACTCATGGGTTCGGTGAGCCCTCAGGGTCCGTGGGGGGTCACGGGCAATACGGCCAAACGGCACCCATGGTTGCTCACGAAATCCACTGCGACCCTGAGTCTCGGTCCACTCGTGTCCAACCTGTCGATGGTGCGTGATTTGTTCTTTACTGCAAACTCGCCGGACGAGCTCGTCGGATGGACCAATGAGCGGCTCATGGCCGAGTCATACATCGCATATGTCGACATGTTCAGGGGGGCGTCCCCCAAGAAAGTCAGCGGAGTCCCAATGCTCGTGCTCGGTGGCGAGGGCGATGGAATATTCCCTCGCCCTGTCATTGAGAAAACTGCGGCGGCATATGGAGTGAAGGCCGAGATGTTTGCGGGCATCGGTCACGACCTGATGCTCGACACAGGTTGGGAATCGGTCGCCGACGGGATCATGACATGGGTCGGCGAACTCGGGTAGCCGTGGCTGAACCTGCCACGAGTTCGTCTACCCGGTATTGCCCATCCTCGACCGCTCGACTTTGGCGGCAACCGCTGCTGCTTGAATGGCCAGCGCCGGCGAAGTGGTCGGTTGATCCAGCGCAGATAGTTCTTCGTCTGTGATCCCGAGGGAAGTCGCCGCGACTTTGCGCCGCTCATCAGCCTCATTGCCTACAAATCGTTCAGCGTAGATATCGAGCAGTGTCCTCGCTCTGGTCCTGAGCATGCCGAATCCTGCGTCCGATGGTTTCGATTTCGCCAGCGAAGCTGCAATACCATCGAGGTACGCGGCTCTGGGAGGGGGAAGCGCTCTTTGCAGCTGCTGGGCAGGCCCGAATCTGGCGCCAACCGACCACATCCAGACGACCGTGGCCGTGAGAATCAGTAGGAGGCTGACCATCCCCGCCGGCAGGCCCGCCACGCCCTGGCCGGCGCCGAAGCCATGAACGTATTCGTCAAAGTAGACGGGTCCGTCTCCAACCAGACGCACTGCCAGGATGCCATTGTCCGCCTCGCCGAGGTTCTCGTTGGTCAGCAAGTCCATGTCGGAGAGCAAGATGACGTTGTTCGATCGACTGACGAAAACGGCGAGGGCGTCTGGCGTCTGAACCAGGCGTTCTCCTCTCGACACTCCGAGGGAACCATCCATCACCAGCCCGGAGACGCGCAGGGTGGAGACATCGGAAAATCTGGTCTTCACCATCACGTCTTCGGCTGCGAAATCCGCCGGCGCCATACCGGCAATGGTTCCGAGTCCGCCCAAAAACCCGACGTCGGCCGCTGTTGTGATAAGGGTCCCGCCGTCGGCAAGGAACCGCTCGACGGCCCTCAAATAATCGCGGTCAAGCAAGGTCGGATCTGGAGAGACGACCACCAGAACGGCCGCGGGCGGAAGCACAGACTCGTCCAAGGGGGTCTTTAGTTGCCTGGTCGGGATCTCCAGCTCCTCCAGGACCTCCCGCCACGCAGCGTATCCCCGATCGGTGGTGACGATCGAAGAGGCGGCCGGACCGTCGACTCGAGCATCAAAGGCTGCCGAGATGATCACCAAAACCACGTTCACCGCCAAAACGAGAAGGACGACCCTTGAAAGGGTGGACATGACCTTGCGGCGACTGCCGGCGGTCTGGACATAGTCGGGGTCGACCCCAAAGCCCTCAGCCATCGTCGGTCTGCTCGTTTCGATTCAGCAGACTGGACCAACCCGTCCTGGCCGATTCGGAATCGGCCATCTCGGCAACGTGTTCCGAGTACGTGACCCGCTCGAATCCATTGGCGACCGCGTCGAAGTCCGCTTCGTTGACGGCCCGCCTGACCATCCCAAGTGGTTCGGCTTCGTCGTAGGTGATGATGCCCCTCCGGTCAAGGGCAAGCAGGCCAGATTTGAATCGCAGGCGAACGCTGAGTTCGTGATCGCCACTCGCCTCGGCTCTGTCGGCTTCAGTTTCCAGTTCTTCTTTTCGTAGTTCGCCATGGGGATCGGCTGCGAATTCGAATTCTTCGAGCTTGGTGCGACGCCGAGCCAGAAGCGCGGCCAGGGAGGCCGCCAAGAGACCGATTCCGATCAAGAGTGGTATCGCGAAACTCGATCGATCTGAATCAGGAACCGCGGTCTCGGTAGGCGCAGACGGCTCCTCATCTTCGAAGAACGAGTTGAACCACTCCACGATCCCACGCCATGTCCTCGCGACATACCGTGTAACTGGATTGTCCGTGACGAAGCCGAGCCCACTGGCGGCCTGCGCAGCGTACGCGGATCCACTCAGCACGTCTTCGACAGCCCGGTCGATGTCGACGGCAGAAATGTCCGACCCATCGCCGATTTGTTGAGCCGCTACGCCCTGGACTGTCAATAAGACCGAGATAACGATCGAGGCCGCCAGGAGGCCGGACAGGGACTGTACGAAGGTCGGCTTCGTTCTACGGCGCTGATTCACAGCGGCCGGACGCGGTCCATTAGACGAGGACGTTGTCATGTATGGGTTTGTCGGCCTTGGCGAATTGGCTTCGCGATTCGCAAACATCGTGAGGAGTTCCGCATTCTTCTATTGGCCGGATGGAGGCCACACATCATCCGACTTCGGCTCTGGATAGGAATCTGACACGGGAGGTGGCGATCCGAATTCTGTTCCGGAGTCTCGGCCGAAGTCGGATGAATCGGCGGAAGATCCCACCTGGTCGGCCAGCAACTCCAGGTCGAAGGCCTCCTTGCGCACCCTCTGATCGAAGTAGATCACAGTGGCCCCAATGGCCATCAGCGGTTCGGTGAACAGCTGAACCACGATCGTACTCAGCCCAATCGCCAGCTGCTGCGTCCGGAAATCGGACACGACGACCAATTCGAAAAAGGCAAGAAACGCAGCGAACGACACAAGCAAGATTACAAAAAGAACCGTGAGGACTCCAAGGATGGCCCACCGGCGCCCAACAACGAGGTTCTGCGCACGCTTGATGGAGCTCCACGGGCCCAGGCCTTCCACTACGCCGATCGGGATTGATGGAAACACGGACACGATGGCAAATACGAAGAACGCAATTGGAACGAGGATGCCAAGCCAGGCGAGCACTCCGGGGAACACGGAGATGAAGGCCGCAATCAATCCCGATCCGATCAACACCACGCCGAATACGAGAATCAGCAAAAGGCCCTGACCCAGCAGGCTCAGAAGCCGAGGGAGCACCTTCGAAATGCCCGCCCTCCAGCCAATCGTTTCGTCCAAATACTCGCCCGCGACGATTCGGGAAACGACTCCGAAGACGAGAAGGGACCCGACTATGCCGACGAAACTGACAATCTGTTCGAAGGCGGTCCGTTCGACAAAACCGAATGCGTTCGGAATTCCCGGGTTCATCCAGGTGGCGATGACACTCAGGATTCCGATCGGAACTCCCACCACCGCGACCGCCAGAACGAGGTCTTTGAAACGATTGCGGTAGATCGAAAAAACCGCATCGAGCATTTCCCCTACCGTCAGGGGACGTAACTGTGGTCTTGCCATGCCTTTAGGCTAGCCAGGCACCTGCGTGGTAGTTAGCCAGTCAGGACTCCTTGGCGACCCGTTGCACATCCGCTCCTAGGGCTACGAGACGGCCCTCGAAGTTCTCATAGCCGCGGTCTATGTGGTGCACTTCCGACACGGTGGTCACCCCTTCGGCTACCAGCCCGGCGAGGACCAACGAGGCGCCGGCCCTGATGTCGGGCGCCTCCACAGGACAACCGGACAGACGATCCACACCGTTGATGACCGCGTGCTGCCACTGGGTACCGATATCGGCCCCCATCCTGGCCAACTCTCCCGCGTATTTGAACCTGGCGTCGTACAAATTCTCAGTGATGATCGAGGTCCCGTCTGCGACGGCGAGCAACGCTACGAGTTGAGGATGCATGTCTGTGTGGAAGCCTGGGTATGGAAGGGTCGCGAAATCGACCGCGGTTGCCCGATCAGGGCCGGTGACCTCAACCCAGTCATCCCCCCGTTCAACCTCGCAACCTGTTGCCTCCAGCTTGGCGAGCTCCATCCTGAGATGATCGGGGATGCAATCGACCACTCTGACCTGACCTACGGTGATCGCGGCGCCAACCGCGAAAGTACCGGCGGCCAACCTATCTGGCACCACACGATGTTCGGCAGGATCCAGCCGGTCTACACCATCAATCACTATTTCGGCGGTGCCCGCTCCCTCGACCTTGGCTCCCATCTTGGTCAGCTGAAGTGCGAGATCCTGGATCTCGGGTTCGCGGGCGGCATTGGTGATCTTGGTCTGGCCCTCTGCCAAAACGGACCCGAGCATCACGTTTTCCGTCGCACCAACGCTCGGAAAGTCGAGATTTATCGTCGCTCCGCGCAAGCGGCCATCGATGCGGCCGTGTAGAACGCCCTGGTCGAGCTCAAAGGTGGCGCCCAGCCGGCGGAGCCCATCGAGGTGCATGTCAATCGGCCTGGCTCCAAGGTCGTCTCCGCCAGGGAAGGCCACCCGTGCCGTGCCGCACCTCGCCAGGAGTGGACCCAGCACGATGATCGAAGCCCGCATTTGACGGACGAGATGCAAAGGGGCCTCTGGGTTGAGTTCGTCAGGAACGTCGACTTCGAGGTCGTGGCCTGAGAATCGGCATTTGGCGCCTGCATGCTCCAAGACTTTGGCCATCAGCCTGACATCGAGAATGCCTGGCACGTTGCTCAGCCGGTGTCGACCGGCGGCCATCAACATCGCGACCATCTGTTTGAGCACGGCGTTCTTTGCCCCGTAGACGCCGACGGTCCCACGCAATTGGGACCCACCTGTGACGATGAGCTGATCTCCCACGGGCGACATTGTATGGCCTAGGCGCCCACCCATGGCGGAAAGCCGGCTAGCCATTGACTTGTCCCCGCTCGCCTTCACCGACGACGTCATCAAAGATCCATTGGTGGGTGCGTTCGACCATCCACTCTGTCAACGAGTTCTCGGTCCATCCGCTGCGTTTGGGGACGCGCAGCGAGTGGTCGGCCTCTTCTATCAACTCCAGTTGCGTGTTGGCCAGCGGCCGAATCCACCGCTCGACGAGGGCCGGATCGGCCAGGGCGTCCCTCGTGCCCGTGAAGAAGAGCATCGGTGCCTCGACGTTGGGAAGATGATCGGCCCGAAGCGATTCGTGCCGACCAGCGGGATGGAGCGGGTAGGCAAAGAGCACTACCCCTCCGATGTCGACAGCCTCCGTGTCGGCATCGCCTGCCGCGAGGTAGGTGGCCATACGACCACCCATCGAGCGGCCGGCCAATACAATCTGCTCACTTCGATCTGCCAACCATTCGTATGCGGCACGGTGGCAGGCGAGCAATGTTTCTTTCCGGTCTGGCCTGCCCCTGCCATAGTCTCGGTACGGATAGTTGAAGGTGAGCACCGGATGTCCCCGAGCCGCCAGGCCTTCGCGGATCGCGACGATCGAGCGATGATCCTGATCGGTTCCGGCTCCGTGGGCCAACAACACGGCGGGCCCGGATGGAGTCCGAGGCCGCCGCCACTTTGCCCCGACCTGGCCGGCGTCCCAACGAATCTGAACGAGTCGACTCATTCTGGCCGATTCATCTCGGCCCGGAAGACATGGACATGTCCTGGATGATCATCCGGGCAATGGTATTGGCTGACCCACCGAACGCGTCGTCATCTGTCTCCAAAGCTTCACGAGCCAGTAGTGTCGCTGCGATGAAGGTCATCGTGAACCGGGATCCAGACTCCCTCGCCACCTTCGCAGCCTCGATGGTGGCCGCCAAGATCCGGGAATGGGCCGGCGATACTGTCACCTTGGCGATGGCAGGCGGATCGACTCCCAGGGCGATGTATCACGCGCTGAAGACGCTCGACGTGCCATGGGACCGTGTGCATGCCTGGATCGGAGATGAACGATTCGTTGGCCAAGACCACCAGGACAACAACGGTGCGATGGCCAGACGAGAACTCCTGGACGCGGTCGGTGCTGGAGTCTCGTTGGTTCCGTGGCGGCAAGACTCGGATCCTCACGAACTCGCAGCCGAGTACGAACGCACCTTGCTCGGTATCCTCGATCATGACCACAACGGCCCAAAACCGGACCTGATCCTGGCAGGAATCGGTGATGACGGTCACACACTCTCGTTGTTCCCAGGCAGCGAAGCGCTCAGCGTCACCGATCGCTGGTACGTGGCCAACTGGGTAGAACAGAAACAGACCTGGCGCCTCACCACGACTTTGCCTCTTGCCCACCGGGCCAGACTGATCCTCGTACTCGTAGCCGGGGAGGCAAAGGCCGAGGCGCTGGCCGAAATCTTGGAGCCCTCAGGAGACGAACGGCTCCCAGCGGCGCGACTGATGGACGGCGAGGCCGAGGTGATCTGGCTGATCGATCAGCAGGCCGGCTCGCTCCTGCGACACACCCGCCTCGACATGGTCGATTGAATTTCTTTCGCCCACCCGTGTGTCGATTTTCCATCGCCCGTCCGCTCCGCCGCCGGCAGTTCGCTCGGGACCTGCGGCCGATTCCGGCTAGGCCCATGAAGGGCGCGAGCAGGATGATCGCGACACTCACTTCTTTCGTCCTTGTGCTTGGCGCCTGCACCGACCGAGGTTCGGACCCTCCAGACCAGCCCGCCGCCTCGAGTCCGACGTCGAGTGCGGCTGCTTCGACAACGTCCGCGTCCATCGCACCGTCGAACGGGACGACGACTGGCACCTCGCCCTCAACGACCCAGCCCGCCCCAGTCGACACAACGATTCCGTTGCCTGGACCGACCGGGTTGCTTGAGCTCGATGTCGAGCGGGGCATCGAAGTGCCTGGCGGAATCCCCATGGATGTCTTCTGGCCAGTTGAGCCCGGCCCGTGGCCGGCGATCGTGCTGTTCCATGGGGGCGGCTGGTTCCGCGGGCAGAAGGAGGACATTGAGCCCTTGGCTCGCCGAATCGCCGCCAACGGGGCGGTCGTGTTCAACGCCGGTTACGAGGTGTTGCTCAACGATGTCTTCTTCCCTGAGACTTTCGAGCAGACCGCCTGCGCCGTCGTGGCTGCCGATGCGCTGGCAGGCGAATACGGCGGGATAGAAGACCGCCTGACAGTGGTCGGGTATTCGGCCGGAGCCCACCTCGGCGCTTTGGCAGCCTTCAGCTCCGGCCGCTTCGCCGAATCATGCGCGGTTGACGGAGCATCAGAAATTGTCGGGTTCGTCGGGATCTCGGGACCCTATGACTCAGACGTTTTTCCGCAATTGCTGTTGAACTTCGGTTCGAGTCGCGACGACGATCCTGATCTGTGGGCAGCGGGGAACCCGTACACCTACTTCCCGGACCGTCCGGACATCGACGTGCTGCTGCTCCACGGCGATCGAGATTTTGTGGTTGCCCCAGCCATGTCCACGTGGTTCTCCGACGCCCTCGCCTCCAACGGGAATCCGGTCGAGCTCATGATCGATCCAGACCTCGACCACTTCTCCATCGTCGACGTCAACAAGGGTGGGGCGGAGACCGCCAGGCTGGTGGCCGCCAGCGCAACTCGAGTCGCGACCGGCGGCTAGTTGTGCCGACTACTGAGCTCTGATCTGGCGGGGCGCCAGAGGGGGACCATATTTGGGGGCACCCTCACCAAAGGACTCCAGCAGTCTGACTACCCGCCCCCGCTGTCCTGCATAGGGTTCGAGCAACTCAAGCATACGTTCGTCAGTCCCCCTTGGCTCGCCGGCCAGCGCCCAAGAGACGACGTTCGGTACGTGATAGTCGCCGACCGGGACAGCGTCCGGATCTCCTCTGACAGCGAGCATCGTCCGCCCGATGGTCCACGGCCCGATCCCCCTGACCCGAGCCAGCATCGTCCGGGCCGATTCGAGATCCATTGTGGCGCCAGCCTCCAGTCGCCTTGCATCCCTGCAAACCCGCGTCACGATCTCGGCTCGTTTGCGTTCGATGCCGAGTGGGTGGAAATCGAAGTACGGCAAACTGGCCAGCTTTTCTGGGTCGGGAGGCGTCCATACAGGACCAGGACCAGGCGCACGCTCGCTGTAGCGGGTCACCAACTCCCGATAGCTGCGAGCGGCTCCCTTCCCAGTCACCTTCTGCGTGACGACGACCACGATCAGGACCTCGACGAGTCTCAGCACACTGGGCAGCCGCACCCCTCGACCCTTTCGCAGCGCGACCGCGACGGCCTCGTGATGCGGAACCAGGGGTGATGCGTCGTCACTTTCGCCGACCATCTGTGGCACCCGATCCAGTGCCCAATCCGATCCCGGCCCCCACGCTCCCACTTCCAGGGCCCCGTCGACAATCGCCATCCGAGTGGTCGCGGGGCCGTCGGGTGTTCGGGTCGCCCGCCACAGACCCCCATCGGCAACCCGCATTGACGGACCTTTGAGACCGGTCACATTGAAAGTCAGCCTCAGATCCAAGGGCCGATCAAGGGCGATGGTCCGAGTCTTGGCAGATTCCGATGTCATCCCATCGAGGTTAGACCTCCAGACTCCCCACATTTCGGCGCGGCCTCGTATGCTTCATGAAGATGGACACCGGGTTCACAGATCACCTTGCCGACCAGCTAGAAGGACTGTCGGATGAGGGCCTCATCAAGCCAGAACGGGTGCTTGCGTCGCCTCAGGGTGCGACGATCACACTCGCAGACGGGTCCGTCGTCCTCAACCTGTGCGCCAACAACTACTTGGGCCTCGCGAACCATCCTGACCTGATCGCGGCAGCTTCTGACGCATTGGTCGCCCATGGATACGGGATGGCCTCTGTCCGGTTCATATGCGGCACCCAGACGGTGCACAAGGACCTCGAAACGCGGATCTCCAATCTGCTCGGGACAGAGGACACGATCCTCTATCCCTCCTGTTTCGACGCCAATACCGGCCTCTTCGAAACGATCCTCGGTGACCAGGACGCCATCATTTCTGACGCCCTCAACCACGCCTCGATCATCGACGGCGTTCGTCTGTGCAAAGCGGCTCGGTACCGCTATGCGAACAACGACATGGACGACCTCGCCCGCCAACTTGAACAGGCGGGTGATCACCGATTTCGACTGATCGCCACGGACGGAGTGTTTTCGATGGATGGCGTGATCGCCAACCTCGGAGCAATTTGTGATCTGGCCGAACGGTACGACGCCCTCGTCATGGTCGACGACTCACACGCGGTCGGCTTCGTCGGACCGAACGGAGGGGGCACACCAGACCATTGGGGGGTGCAGGACCGCGTCGACATAGTCACCGGGACCCTCGGAAAGGCCCTGGGAGGAGCGTCAGGCGGATACACGTCAGGCAGGTCGGAGCTGGTCGAATGGCTCAGGCAGCGATCTCGACCGTACCTCTTCTCGAACTCGGTAACACCCGCAATCGCCGCCACCGGTCTGACCGCTCTCGACCTGATAGAGGGCGGCACCGATCAAAGGACCAAGCTGGCAGACAACGCTGCATATTTTCGAACGGGCATGACCAGGGCAGGCTTCACCCTGACAGGAGCGGATCACGCCATCATCCCTGTCATGATCGGGGACGCAGCGCTGGCTTCAGAGATGGCAGAGCTGCTACTCGGCCTCGGCATCTACGTGATCGCCTTTTCGTTTCCGGTGGTTCCGAAAGGCGCTGCTCGAATCCGCACCCAGATATCCGCTGCGCACGACATCTCACATCTTGACCATGCCATCTCCGCCTTCTCAGACATTGGTCGCCGTCTGGGGATCATCAACTGATGCGGGCCCTGGTCAAGACCGGTGCGGAGCCTGGCCTGTCGCTGCAAGACGTTGCAGATCCGGTGCCTGGACCGAACGACGTTCTGATCGAGGTGAGCAAAACGGCTGTCTGCGGCACCGATCTGCACATTGAGAGATGGGACGAGTGGGCAGCCAATACGATCTCGCCTCCGATGGTCGTTGGACACGAGTTCATGGGCACGGTGGCAGGCACGGGCTCCGAGGTATCGGGTTTCTCCAGCGGTCAGCGAGTATCCGCCGAGGGCCACATAACCTGTGGGCAATGCCGGAATTGTCGGGCGGGACGGAGGAGATTCTGCGCCAACACGGTCGGGATCGGCGTCAACCAAGACGGCGCGTTCGCCGATTTGATCGTGGTTCCCGCTACCAACGTCTTCCCCGTTCCCGATGAAATAGACGACGACATAGCCACGATCCTCGACCCTCTCGGAAACGCCACACATACGACTCTCGAGTACGACCTGGTCGGCGAAGACGTACTCATAACCGGCGCCGGGCCAATCGGGATGATGTCGACCGCGATCGCCCGCCACGTCGGGGCCCGAAACATCGTTGTTACCGACATCAACCCATATCGACTCGCTATCGCGTCACGGCTCGGTGCAGACCGTGCCATCGACCCGAGACAGACACCTCTCAGTGAAGTCATGGCCGAGCTGAACATGACGGAGGGCTTCGACGTTGGGCTGGAAATGTCAGGAGCGACTGCCGCCCTCCACGAGATGATCGGATCGATGATCACCGGAGGCAAGATCGCCCTGCTCGGAATCCCTTCCACCGACCAGGCCCCCATCGACTGGAACGACATCATCTTCAAGGGTCTGACGGTCAAGGGAATTTACGGCCGAAAGATGTTCGAGACCTGGTACAAGATGACCACGATGCTCCAGACCGGGCTGGACGTCTCGCCTGTCATCACCCACCACTACCGAGTGGACGAATATCAGGGCGCGTTCGAGAGCCTCAAGGCCGGAGACTGCGGCAAGATCATCATCGACTGGAGAACCGACCCGGACATGTGAAAAGCGGCTACCGCTTCCGTGCGGCCTCCAAGTACGCAGCGCCCCTTGGCGATATTCTGTAGCCAGGATTCAGGCTGTAGGTCAATCCAAGATTCTTCAGCTTGCGGACATCCGTTTTGAACGGCAACGTCTCCAGACCAAGCGAGGCAGCCAGATCAGGGGCTC
>QIDH01000102.1 GCA_003229305.1 Acidimicrobiia bacterium
CCTGGCAGTTGGACGAGCACAGATATCCTGCCATTCCGATTTTCGGAAATGGAGATTTCCGGTTCTTGCACGCTTCCGAAGTCTTCGATCCGCCTACGCATAACCTCAACGGCGGTTTCGGCCACCGCCAGTTCCGTACCCTCTGGCGCCTCGAGCAAGACCGAGGTTCCTCCCCGAAGGTCTAGACCCAGTTTCGGGGTCAGACCGGATACGAGGGTTGCTGCCAGGCCACCCCATGCGAGGGTCACGACGATCAGAATCGCCGGCCAGCGCTTGCGCACCTATTCCTCACTCTCGCCCGCGTTCGGGATTCTCACGGCGATGGCCGGCTTGGCGACTCTCACTCTGCCCTCCTCGATCCCCAGCACCACCACTTCTGCGTCGATGCTCAACACGACACCGAAGAGGCCGCCAAACGTTCGGACCTGGTCACCGATCGCCAGCGCTCCGGCCAAATCCTTTTGCTTGCGAGTCCGACTCCGTTGCGGGCGGATAAACATGAAGTACGAGATCAGAGCCATAACGATCACAAAGAGCAGAAAGCTCGAACCGCTGTCGCCACCGGCGTCTTCGGCAGCTGTGGCCAGTTGAAACACAACATTTCCTCTCGCGAAAGACGCTCACCGTTGCTGAACCTGTCGAATCATCTCGTCCGAACCGGCCCTCAGTGAGCGGCCGCCATGTTAGCCCGGGCCGTCCGGTCGGTCGCCGTAGGAATCTCGCATGGCTCGTCGCGCATTCGCAACTTCTTTGCGGAAGCCCTCGAAACGACCGTGTGCGATCGCGGATCTGGCCTCGGACAGCAGTTGCTGGGTCACCCAAAGGTTGTGGATTGAGATCAGACGGTGCACCGACAACTCAGATGTGACTTGCAGATGGCGAAGGTAGGCCCGGCTGTACGAGGAGCATGTGTGGCAATCGCAGTCGATCTCCAGTGGAGCGGGATCGTCCGCAAACTCCGCTCGCCTGATGTTGAAGTCGCCTCCAAACGAAATCACCTTGCCATGACGGGCCAGTCGGGTCGGCCATACGCAGTCGAATAGATCAACCCCCCTTGCAACGGCGTCCAACAAACCCTCCATATCACCGAGGCCCATCACGTAGCGGACTTTGGTGGTCGGAAGCTCTTCAACCGTCGCGTCGATGGCCCGGTTTCGCTCGTCATCTGGCTCGCCGACGGACAGACCTCCTATTCCGAACCCGGCGAACCCGAGCTCAGCCGTCTTGGCGGCGGACTCGGCTCGAAGTTCGACGTCTGTGCCGCCCTGCACGATTCCGAACAGCGCCTGATCCGACCTTCGATGGACTGCAACGGCCCGCTCTGCCCAGCGCAAACTGCGCCGCATGGCCGCCTCCACCTGCGGACGAGGGGCGGGCAGCGCGATCAGTTCGTCCAACACCATGGCAATGTCCGGACCGAGTTCTTCCTGAATCCGCACAGAACCCTCCGGGGTGAGGTTGACGATCGACCCGTCGTATGTGGATCGAAACCGTGCCCCATCCTCCGTCAGGTCTGGAGCAAGAGAAAAGATCTGGTAGCCGCCGGAGTCGGTCAGGATCGGTCCATCCCACGACATGAACACGTGAAGGCCGCCGAGTCCGGCGATGCGCTCTGATCCAGGCCTCAGCATCAGGTGGTAGGTATTGGAAAGCACCATTTGGGTTCCAACGCCCATTAGGTCTGCGCTATCGAGGGCACGGACGCTCGCCCTGGTTCCGACAGGCATGAACGCAGGCGTGTCGACGACCCCGTGCGGGGTGTGCAGGACGCCGCTCCTGGCTCGGCCGTCCACCGCCAGCTGCTTCCACCAAACCGGCTCAGACATGCTCGGACATCCAAGCACCGGCATCGAGTTCCGCCAGCATCGCATCACCAAAAGACAGAAAGCGATAGTCTCGAGACAGTGCCATCTTGTACACGTCTCGCCAGGCGTCGCCCATGAATGCAGCAATCATGACGAGCAGCGAAGACCCAGGCACGTGGAAATTGGTCATCAAGAGGTCCACGATCTCGAACCGGTAGCCAGGCGTGATATAGAGGTCGGTCTGTCCCTCCCACGTCCCCAGACCGACGCTTGTTGCGCCGGTCTCCAACGCCCTGACCACCGTCGTGCCGATCGCCACGATCCTCCCACCGGATGCCTTGGTCGAGTTCACGGCCTCGACTGTGTCGGTGCTGACCGAGGTCCACTCATCATGCATCTGGTGCGTCTCGATCGACTCGTCGCTGATCGTTCTGAAGGTGCCAACCCCAACCCGGAGTTCGATTGACGCCAGTCCAATATTGCGGTCCTCGAGACCTTCGAACACTTCATTGCTCAGGTGAAGCCCTGCGGTCGGCGCAGCGGCCGAACCGACCGTCTTGGCATAGGTTGTCTGGTATCGGTCTGGATTTTCCAGGCGGGTGTGGATGTATGGGGGTAGCGGCATCTCCCCCACTTCGGAGATGACCTCCTCGATGTCCCTGCCTTCGGTAGACGTCAAGACAATCACGATCATCCCGTCTTGCGGTGCCCGCGTCAGCGTCGCGGACAAGCCGGGAAATTCGACAACGTCGCCTGCCCTGAGTCGACGAGCAGGTTTGACCAGGGCCGTCCAGCCGGCCGCTGTGAAACGGTCGAGGAGCAAGATCTCGATCTCGCCGCCACTCGGCACTCTTTTCCCTCTCAAACGGGCGGCCCTGACCTTCGTGTCGTTCACGACGACGAGGTCGCCAGGTTTCAGCAGCTCAGGAAGTGCCCGCACAACATGATCGACTCCCGTCCGAGCGTCCAGCAGCTTCGCCTTGTCGCGTGGCTCGGTCGGCGTCTGGGCGATTCGGTCGCTTGGCAGCTCGTAACGAAAACTATCGGTCCTCACGTGAACCTCATTAGAGCAGCCGCCTGGCCGACGAGAACACTCTTGATCGGCACCACCCGAACCCTCGGTTCCTCAGAGCAGCGTGCCCTGCGTCTCGGACGGCGGGTCAAGGCCAAGATGAATGTAGGCAGCCGAGGTGGCGACTCGACCGCGCGGGGTTCGTTTGAGCAACCCCCTCTGCAAAAGGAACGGCTCGTATGCGCCCTCAACCGTTTCTGGCTCCTCACCAACCGCTATGGCCAAAGTGGAGAGTCCGACCGGTCCGCCACCGAACTTGTTGATTGTCGCGTCGAGAATGGCTCTGTCGACCTTGTCGAGTCCCGCCTCGTCGACTTCCCAAATCGTTAGGGCCGCTGAGGCCGTTTCGGCATCCACGACGCCCTCGGCCCTCGCCACCGCGTACTCCCTAACTCTTGCCAGCAAGCGGTTGGCGATTCGAGGCGTTCCTCGGCTGCGGCCGGCTACCAGCGCAGCCCCTTCGACCGTGACATCGATTCCGAGTATGCCGGCCGCCCGAGTAACCACTTCACAGAGTTCGTCGTCTTCGTAATAGTCGAGCCTGTCGACTGCTCCGAACCTGTCCCTGAGCGGCGCGGCAACCATGCCCATGCGGGTTGTGGCCCCGACGAGCGTGAACCGGGCCAGATCGAGGCGAATGGACTGGGCGGAAGGGCCCTTGCCGAGCACTATGTCGAGTTTAAAGTCTTCCATCGCCGAGTACAGCACTTCTTCCACCGCTCTCGGCAAGCGGTGGACCTCGTCGATGAAGAAGACATCACCATGGTCGAGGTTCGACAGCATTGCAGCGAGATCTCCCGGCCGCTCGACGGCGGGACCGGACGTCTGGCGAAGTTCGGTGCCCATCTCGACAGCGATTATCTGGGCCAGAGTCGTCTTACCCAAGCCAGGCGGGCCGGACAGCAGCATGTGGTCGAGAGGCCGTTGCAGCACCCGACATGCGTCAATCGAAATCCTGAGGCGCTCCTTGAGGGGCTCCTGACCAACGAACTCGTCGAGGCTCTGCGGACGCAGTGAAACCTCAAACGGCTCGTCTGCCGGTAAAGGGGAGGACACCAAGAGGCCGTCTTCTCTCACTTGGCCTCCCTCATTTGGCACCCAATGCTCGCAGGGCGGCCCTGACCTGGTCTTCTAGCGGTGCGTCGTCCGGAATGTCCTGAGCGACTTCTCTGATCTCGGCAGGCGCGTATCCGAGCCCCTCCAGTGCTTCACGGACTTGACCGAGTTTGCCTCCGACCACCATCTCCGCGTCCGCATCACCGAGTTTTGGACCCAGTTCAAGGATCAGTTTCTGAGCGGTTCGTTTCCCGATTCCTGGAATGGTCGTGAGCATGCCGACGTCCTCGGACGCCACGGCCCTGCGTAGATCGTCTGGCGCCATGCTGCCCATCATCGACAACGCCAGCGTCGGTCCCACCCCGGATGCCGACAACAGAATCCGAAAAAGATCCCGACCGGCAGCCGTGCCGAAGCCAAAAAGAGCCATCTGGTCCTCTCGAACATGCAGATGGGTATGTACAACGACATCGTCACCGACCCTGGGCAGATCAGCCAACTCTCGGGGAGTCATCGCCACCTCGTAGCCAACTCCACCCACATCGACAAGCGCTCCTTCAAGGCCTCGACTAACCAGCATTCCTCTGATCCTGCCGATCATGCCGGCCTCTTTCCTATTGCAAATCTGGCGGTCTGTAGATGACACAATGCTACGGCCAACGCATCCGCTGCATCTGCCGGACCTGGCAAGGCCCCAAGGCCGAGGCGACGAAGCACCATCTGCTTGATTTGGACCTTGCTCGCCGCTCCGTCGCCCGTAACGCTCGCCTTGACCGCGGTCGGCGTGTATTCGTCGACAGGGACCTCACGCTGGGCCGCTGCCAACATGATGACGCCAGAGGCTCTTCCCACACCGATGGCCGTCGATCGGTTGCGGTTCAGGAAGACTCGCTCGATGGCCATCGCGTCCGGCTCGAGCTCGTCGAGAAGTGAGCAGATGTCGCGGTAGATCTCTGCAAGTCTGGATGCTTCCATAGCGGCGGCTTCTGTGCGGATGACACCGACGGCGACGGTCTCGTGCGAACCACCGGTCCGGCGCACGGCCCCGTAGCCGGTTGTTGTCAAGCCAGGATCAATGCCAAGTACGAACATACGTTTGGTTAGTCTACGCGGCCAGACCCGCCAAGTTGTTCTTTGCCAACCCACCGAATACGTGAGCCTGGACAGGTGGGTCGGCCCAGCTCAGCCAGTCGCCAGGGCTTCGAGGACTTCATCTGGAATGTCGAAGTTGCTGAAAACCTCTTGCACATCGTCCAGGTCGTCAAGAGCATCAACCAGCCGCAATACTCTGGTCGCGACCGACTGATCGAGTGCAACGGTTGTGGACGGAAGCTGAGTCACCTGGGAGGACTCGGGATCCAGGCCGGCCGCCACCAGGGCGTCGCGCACGCGAATGAAGTCGACTGGCGCGGTGATTACTTCGAACTGACCACCAGCGGCTCGTACATCCTCGGCTCCGGCATCGAGGGCAACCAGCATCACATCGTCCTCGGTTCCAGACACGAGGATGTACCCCTTCTGGTCGAACAGGTAGCCAACCGAGCCCGGCTCTCCCAGGCTTCCTCCGTTTTTGGAGAACGTCGAACGCACATCAGAGGCTGCCCGATTCCTGTTGTCTGTGAGCATCTGTACGAACAGGGCAATGCCCCCAGGTGCGTAGCCCTCGTAGTAGAACTCCTCGAGAGCCTCGCTCTCTATCTCACCTGTGCCCCGCTTGATGGCTCGATCGATGTTGTCCTTCGGAACAGAGGCTGACTTCGCCTTGTCGATCGCTGTTGCGAGAGTTGCGTTGGACATCGGGTCACCACCACCGGCGGCGGCTGCTGCCTCGACCGATTTGGTCAGCTTGGCGAATAGTTTTCCCCTCGCCGCGTCCTGGCGACCCTTTCGGTGCTTGATGTTCGCCCACTTTGAATGTCCTGACATCAACCGACCTCCACCGAATCGAGCAGCATCTGGTGAATTCTGCGATCTTGCGTGAGTTCGGGGTGGAACGAAGTCGCCATGACGTTTGCCTGGCGGACGAACACCGGCCGTCCTCTATATGACGCCAGCACCTCAACGGCATCACCCACCTTTTCGATGAGTGGGGCTCTAATGAACACCGCCTTGACAGGGTCGTCCAGGCCTTCAACATCCAGGTCGATCTCGAAGGACTCGTTCTGGCGTCCGAAGGCATTGCGTTCAACCGACGCGGCCAGCGCTCCTATCAAGGGCTGATCTCCGTCCGTCACACTGGAGGCCAGAAAGATCATTCCTGCGCAAGTGCCGAGCGTCGGCATCCCATGCTCGATGTGTTTGCGAAGAGGCTCGATCATGCCGTAGAGCGTTGCAAGGCGACCGATTGTGGTCGATTCTCCGCCAGGGATGATCAGCGCATCTACCGTCTCCAGATCGTGAGGGACTCTGACCTCTGACCCCTCGGCTCCCAGCTCTGCAACGGCTGCCAGGTGTTCGCGAAAGTCACCCTGCAACGCCAGGACGCCAACCCGAGGAGCAGACGAGGTCATCTGATTACCAACCCCGTTCCTGCATACGCTGGGATTCTGGAATCTCGTCGATGTCGATACCCACCATTGGCTCACCGAGGTTCGAGGAAACCTTCGCAATGATCTGGGGATCTCGATGGAATGTTGTCGCTTCGACTATCGCCCTGGCCCGCACGGCCGGATCCCCACTCTTGAAGATTCCGGATCCGACGAACACCCCGTCGCAACCGAGCTGCATCATCAGCGCCGCATCAGCTGGGGTCGCGATGCCACCGGCCGCGAAGTTGACGACCGGCAGCCTTCCGGTATCTGCGATGTCTCTCAGAAGATCAATTGGTGCGCCGAGATCCCTGGCAGCGGCCATCAGCAGATCATCAGTCATCGTTGAAACCCTCGAGATGTCTGCGGTCATCTGGCGCATGTGCGTAACTGCCTCGACAACGTTGCCAGTTCCCGGCTCACCCTTCGTCCTGATCATCGCAGCGCCCTCACCAATCCTGCGCAACGCCTCCCCCAGGTTCCGTGCGCCGCAAACAAATGGTGTCGTGAAGGCCCATTTGTCTATGTGGTGTTGCATGTCCGCCGGGCTGAGAACTTCCGATTCATCGATGTAGTCGACGCCGAGCGACTGGAGTACCTGGGCCTCGACAAAATGGCCGATTCGAGATTTGGCCATCACGGGTATCGAAACGGCCTCCATGATCTCCTCGACCTTGTTCGGGTCGGCCATCCTGGCCACGCCGCCGTGCTTGCGGATGTCGGCCGGAACGCGCTCCAGCGCCATCACTGCGACGGCACCGGCCTCCTGGGCGATCGTGGCCTGCTCGGCGGTCACCACGTCCATGATGACGCCGCCCTTCAACATCTCGGCAAGACCGGTCTTGACCCGCTTCGTGCCGTGCTCAACGACGTTGCGTTCTCCGCTCGCCGCATCCGGACTCATCGCATCGGTACTGTTTGATTCCATGATGGCCGCTCCTTTTTGCCGTTCTCGCCTAGCACCAAGTCTACTGCCAGTCGACGGTCCGGTCGGTCGGAACGATCTCGAACCAGGTCTGGCCAGGACGAAGCGGGATGACGTCTCCATTGGCATCGAACAGCCGAAAGAAATCGCTGGACTGTCCCCTCTCCCAAACCCCCTGGATGGCGACTCCGTCCCGGAATACAAACGCAGTGCCGGAACCGATCACGTCATAGTCTGGGACCGGAGCACCGGCTCCGTCGAAGCGGCCTGTCGAGATCCGTTCGGCGAATATTGCCACCACGTTTTGGGCAACCAACTGTTCACCGTCGACCGTCTCGTGTGGCGCCTCGCCGTTGAATCGCAGGTAGCCGTCGTCCGAGGACGAATAGCGGTAGTTGGTGGTCGCGAAGCTCGAAATGTCTATCTCGACGGTCAGGGCGCGGTCACCGTCTGGGACCGCCGAGTCGAAGACCAGTGGGAACTCTGGCTCTGTGGACAATTCGGCCAAACCGAAGATCTCTTCGGTTTGTAGGAACAGGTTGTACGGCGCGCTTCGGCCGGATTCACGGAAAAATCCCGGCCCGCTTCCATCGCTGACCACCGTGGCCACCTGGCGAACTTTCGACAGGACCGTCGGCTGACCCCCCGAACTGACGAAGAAGGAGTCAAACGGTTCGATCAGCTTCGGATCTACCTCTCTGGCGCTCCGCAATGGACCGATCGTCTCTGGAATCGAGGAGTGGAACACGGCAAGAATTCTCAACACCCCACCTTCAACCGGCACTTCCATGAGAATGTCCGCTTCACTGAGGCCTTGCTGGGGTCTGGCCTTTGGGGCATTCGAGAACTTGGCGATCAACACTTCCTGCCCGTTCTGGACAACGCCTGCCTCTACTTCGAGCCCGGTGAGTGGCCACAACACGGCAGGGCCCGCTTGCGTTGTGGTTGGCGCGAGCGTTGCGGTAGTCACTGTCGACGTAGACGTCGGCCGAGTCGTCGTGGTGACCAATGTCGTCTCATCAGTCACCACATCGTCACCTCCACCACACGAAGCGGCCACGAGGGCAAAGGTCAATAAGAACAGGATCGGGCGGTACAAGGATCGACTCCACGAAGGGTTTGGCAGGGACCAGGTGTCAACGGTAGACCGTCGACCATAGTTCCCGCTCGACGTCGCGCCGTCTTCAGCCGACCTGGTGGTGTGCCTGGCGGTCAGCTCGATGTTTCCGCAGCGATGGCGGACTCATACAGCTCCATGTAGCGGGGGGCGACGACGTCCCATGTGAAATTCTTGACTCGCTCTGACGAGCGCTCTGCCAGATCGGCCAATCGTTCTTCGTCCTCAAAAAGACCGGATACGGCACCAGCTACGCCGGCAGAATTGCCGGGTTCGACGAGGGAGCCTGCCCCGCCCAGGAGGTCGACAAAAGCTGGAATCTCGCTGGCCACCACTGCGCAGCCTGCGGCCATCGCCTCGGCAACTGTGATCCCAAAACTTTCTCCCCCAAGGTTCGGCGCAACAAAGACGGCAGACGAGGCCAATCTATCGAACTTGGTCGAGTCATCTGCCCCGACCAAGACCTCCAGCCCATCCATGGATGGTTGGGCCCGAGAAGTGAGCACCGTCAGTCGCGCATGTGGCACTCTGACCTTGACCAAGGGCCAAGCTTCCATGAGAACCTGCAAACCCTTTCGGTCCTCGTCTCTGCCGACGAAGATCGCAGACTGGCCGCGGTCGCTGCGGCTGGCCATGGGGTTTAGGTCGACTGCGTTGGGAATCGTCACGGCGTGTGAGGCGTATGGAGCAATTGCGGTTGCGGCTGTCCGGCTGACCACTGTCACAGCATTCGATTTGTTGGCCAGTCTCGCCAACAACCAGGCGGCGGCTCTGTACGTTCGCCTGATCAGCTTCGAGGGATCGGCGTGAAACGTGAGAATCGTCGGCCGAGAGGACATCTGGGCAGCCCAGCCCGCAATGGGTATCCAGGGCTCATGGACGTGAACCACGTCCGCATCGGAGACCTTCTCCATCAAGCGCCGGCCGATCAACGGGCTGAGAGCGATCGGGACCCGCGAACCGTTGGCGCTCACCCGCAAACCTCCACCCACCTGGATCTCAGTCGCTGTGGACGGCTCCCGGCCCGGCCCTACCAGCCAGGCGTCCACTCCCCTCGCCACTAGGGCGGCAGTCAACTGGCGGGCATGGGACTGCACTCCCCCCGGATGGTCGAGGGCGTATGGACACACGATGGCGACTCTCATGCGACGGATTGGAGGGGGTCTTCGGTTGACGGGTCGTCCTCTGATTCGCGATCGGACGGCCAGTTGGGTTGGAGAATGTGCCACTGGGCGGGATCGCGTCGGATGAGGTCCTCGAGCGCTGCGGCGAGCAATCGGGTCTGGACAGCCACGCGTTCATCCTTGGAACCATCACGTGGCGGCTCGATCGGGGCACCGATGATGATCGTGTGCCCTCTGCCCTTCTTGAAATACGAGGCGACAGGCAGGATCGGAGCCCCCGTTCGGATCGAAAGCGAAGCCGGCCCTGCCGGGAGGCCTGTGACTTCGCCGAAGAACTCGATCGGAATACCTGAACCCGTCACGTCTCTGTCAGACAGGAGCGCCACAACCCGCTTGTCCTTCAGGGCCGCAAAGAGCGCCCGCATCGTTCCAGAGCCCTGGCCTGTGAGCACAATGTCGATGCCGACGGATTCACGCATGGCCAGGAACCAGTCAACAATCCTGCGGTTCGCCAACGACTCGGCCACAGCCGTCACCCGCACCCCTACGGTCTCGCCCGCCGTCGCGGCCATCTCCCAGTTGCCCATATGTGGGAGGGCCACGATCATCGCGTCGCCCCTGTCCCTGACCTCAACAAGATGTTCGACACCTATCAAAGTCGTGTGGGCCCTGATACCAGCAGCCTTTCGAGGACGGAACCAAAATGTCTCTGCCCAATACCGACCGTATGCACGAAACATCGCTCTGGCGGCCACCAGAGCGTCGCCGTCTGTGGCCGATTCGCCCAGAACCCTTCGCATGTGCCTGACGGCCATGGCCTTGCGAGGACCTGCCAGAACCCACCAAAGCGCGCCTGCCCACTCGCCTGCCTTACGCATCACTACTTCGGGCAGAGCTCCAAATAGGGCACTTCCGGCGCGAAACGCCAGGTAGATGAGGTAGCTACCCACTGCCGAGCAGCTGCCAGGTCTTGCGAAAGCGCTGAAAGACCGTAACCCAGGTGAGTATTGCCATGATCACCAACATCTGGGGCACGAAGCCGAAGAGAAATCCGGCAGTAAACAGGATGATCCGCTCTGCCCTACCAAGCATGCCGCCCCTGCCGTCCACGCCCTCAACGTCGGCTTTGGCGCGCAAATAGGAAGTCAACATCGCTGCGCCGAGACTCAGCAACGTGAGGAGGACCAGCGCCGGATCTCCCTCGGCAGGTGAGATTCTCGAGGTGAGCCAGAAAGCACAGGCCGCGAACATCGAGGTTTCGCCAATGCGGTCGGACACCGAATCGATCAAGGCACCACGTTTTGATGCCGTCCCTGACGCCCGAGCGACAGGACCGTCGAGTCCGTCGAGGGCGGAGCCGACCAGGATCAAGATCGCACCGAGAACCAACGAACCCAGGGCCAAGACAGTCGAACCGGTCAGGGTGATGGCCAGGCCGACCAGGGTCACCGGGATGGGACGAACTCCGATCTTGGCGAGAAAGCGTCCGATCGGATTAATGATGGTGTCAATCCGGGAGCGAACCCGCAGTTCGATCAAGAGGCCTCCTCCTGGCCACAAATTACCACAACCGACCAACGCGACAGCCACAGCCACAGCCACAGCCACAGCCACAGATGGTGGATTGGGCGGCAAAAGGCGGTGGACCGCGCATCCGCCTACCCGGCGGAATATCTAGCTGTAGCTACCGGCCCCTGGGGTGTCGGGGTTCGATAGACTCGCTGTCGTGGTGGAGGAGGAGTTGCAGTGGAGCCCAAGGCAATCCGGAACGTAGCCCTCGTCGGGCACGGCGGTGGCGGAAAAACGGCTCTGGCGGAAGCCCTGCTCTTCACCGCAGGCAAGATCAACCGGATCGGATCCGTTGCAGACGGAAACACTGTCATGGACTTCGAACCAGAAGAGATCGACCGCCAGATCTCGCTTGGCCTTTCCGTCGCCTCGATCGAAGCATCTGGCCACAAGATCAATCTGATCGACACTCCGGGATACGCCGACTTCGTCGGAGATGCCAGGGCCGCGCTGCGTGCCGCCGATCTCGCTGTATTCGTAGTCTCGGCGGTTGACGGCGTCGAGGTCCAGACCGAGTTGTTGTGGGACGTTGCCGGGAACGAGGGAATCGCCAGAGCAGTTTTCATCAACAAACTGGACCGCGAGAATTCATCCTTCAGTAGGACGCTCGGCCAGCTCAAGGCCGCCTTCGGCAAGCGCATCGCCCCGATCCAGGTGCCCGTTGGCAATGAGCAAGATCTGGAAGGCATCGTCAGGGTTGTGTCCGAACGGGCATACACCTACAAGCCGGGAGACGCACACGGAGCATTGATCGACCTCCCCGAATCTGTTGCGGATGTGGTCCACGAAGCCCACCAAGCCCTGGTCGAGGCCGTGGTCGAAACCGACGACTCACTGCTGGAGGCCTACTTCGAAGGGGAGGAACCCACCAGAGATCGCATGGTGGAAGTGATCCATTCCAGCGTCGCAACTGGCGAAATCTATCCCGTGATGGTTGGTTCGGCGACCAAGTTGATCGGAATCGACACTCTTACGGAGTTCATCATCGACTTTGCGCCGAATCCGATGGAGCGGCCAGCCCCTCCGACCAAATCCGGCGACATCCAGATGGCCGCGGACGGCGAAACGATCGCATACGTGTTCAAGGCAACCGGAGACCAGTACGTCGGAAGGATCAACGTTTTCAGGGTATTTTCCGGCACGATCAGAAACGATCACCAACTGGAATCGTCTGACGGCTCCCCCGCCAAGATGACCAGCTTGTTCGCCATGCAAGGCAAAGATCACGCAGACGTGACAGAGGTGGGCGTCGGTGACATTGCCGCAGTTGCCAAACTCGACCAGGTTCGTTCAGGCCATACGCTGAGGAGTTCCGGTTCCTCGGTCGTGATTTCACCTGTCGAGATGCCCAAGCCCGTCCACGAAGTGACCATCACTCCCCGGTCCAACCAGGACGAGACCAAGCTCTCCAGCGCTCTGGCTCAAACGCAGGAGGAGGACCAGACGATCAGCGTCGAACGGCGGGCCGAGACCCAGGAGACGGTGATGGCCGGTCTTGGCGAGACCCATGTCGACGTGACGCTGGCTCGCATAGCCCGCAAATACGGGGTCGAAATCGACACGGACATCCCAAGGATCCCGTATCGCGAGACCATCGAAGGTACGGCAGACGTGGAAGGCAAGCACAAGAAACAATCGGGCGGCCGGGGACAATTCGCGGTTGCCTTCGTCAGATTCGAGCCGAACCAGCGAGGAGCCGGATACGAGTTCCTCAACGCCACCAAGGGCGGCTCCATCCCACGCAACCTGATTCCCGCGGTCGACAAGGGAATCAAGGAGGCCCTCGAACGCGGCATCCTGGCGGGGTATCCTGTGATAGACGTGCGGGCCACCGTGTACGACGGCAAGTACCACTCCGTGGATTCCGACGAGATGAGTTTTCGGATGGCGGGCATCATGGCAGTGCGAGAGGCCTCTTCCTTGCTCCGGCCGACCATCCTGGAGCCGATCGCCGAACTGGCGGTCCGCATCCCTGAGCACTACATGGGTGATGTGATCGGCGACATCAACGCCAAGCGGGGCCGGGTCCTTGGGATGGACACGGATTCCGGATCACAACTGGTCATGGCCGAGGTCCCGATGGCGGAGCTACAAAGGTATTCGGTGGATCTGCGTTCGATGACCGGTGGCCGGGGATGGTTCACAGTCAAGTTCACCCACTACGACCCTGCACCACCGCAGGAAATCCGCAAGATCGTCTCAGCGGCTTCGGAGGCCGTCTGATCGTCCATAATCAGTAGCCAGAAACGGAAGACGGAGGCCAGCGTATGGACGACGCAACACTTGCGATCGGCGAAGAAACCATCGAGCTACCAGTCGTAGAAGACAGTGAAGGCGGCAGGGCCGTCGATATCAGTGCCCTGCGATCGACCACCGGCCTGATCACCTACGACAAGGGCTACGGCAGTACCGCTGAGACGGAAAGCGCCGTCACCTACCTCAACGGCGAGGAGGGCATCCTCCGATACCGCGGGTACAGCATCGAGGACCTGGCCGAAAAGTCCACATTCCTGGAGGTGTCATACCTTCTCTATTACGGCACGCTCCCAAACGCAGCACAGCTCGAGGACTATGTCGAAACCATCCGCCGTCACACGTTGGTCAGGGAAGACATGCGGCATCTATTCGATGTCTTTCCCGCTGACGCTCATCCGATGCAGATGCTCG
The DNA here is from genome assembly GCA_003229305.1 of Acidimicrobiia bacterium. Classification (GTDB taxonomy): domain Bacteria; phylum Actinomycetota; class Acidimicrobiia; order Spongiisociales; family Spongiisociaceae; genus SZUA-232. Next base: position 13,864 of record QIDH01000102.1, read on the forward strand.
CCAGCGCCACCTCGGCGATGGCCACCTACTACCCAGACGCTCTCGACCCTCTCGACCCTGTGTCGGCAGACATCAGCGCCAGGCGCCTGATCGCCAAGCTCCCGACAATCGCGGCATGGGCGTTCAAACATTCGGTGAGCCAGCCATTCATATACCCACGCAACGAACTCGAATACACGGCCAACTTCCTGAACATGATGTTCTCCCTGCCTGTTGAGCAAACGACGCCTAGTCCGGCCGTCTCCAAAGCGCTCGACGTTCTGTTCATCCTGCACGCAGATCACAGCCAGAACCTCTCCTCATCCGCAGTGCGCCTCGTGGGATCGGGTCAGGCCAACGTGTTCTCGTCGGTATCTGCCGGCATCCACGCACTCTCGGGACCGCTACATGGCGGCGCCAACCAGCAGGTTGTCGAGATGCTCGACGCGATGCTCGCTGATGGCGGGAACAGTGATTCCTGGATAACGAGGGCCAAAGACAAGGACGACCCGTTCCGCCTGATGGGCTTCGGTCATCGCGTCTACAAGAATTTCGACCCGAGGGCCAGGCTGATCAAGAAGTACGCAAGGGATGTTCTCGACGAAATCGGGACGGACGATCCGGTGCTGGAACTCGCCATGGAACTCGAGCAACATGCGTTGGCAGACGAGTACTTCGTCGAACGCAAGCTGTACCCGAACGTGGACTTCTATTCAGGCATCATCTATCGGGCGATGGGATTTCCAGCAGAGATGTTCACCGTTCTGTTCGCCATCGGGCGTTTGCCGGGATGGTTGGCACAATGGCGCGAAATGATTACTGACCCCAACAGTCGCATTCAACGGCCTCGACAGGTCTACACAGGTGCAACCGAGCGACCTTACATCGCGATGGATCAACGCTGATATGGATGGAATCGAGATCCCCCAAGATGTGGCGGATGCCGAGGGCGTGCCAGACGATCTCGATTCCGCTGCCCTCGGGCCGTACGTGTTTCCAAGCCCCACTAGGCGAACCAACGCCGCCGTCGTCTATCTGCTGGCCGCCGCGGTTGCTGCGTCAGCTGCGATCGCGGGTGTGTCCGAAGGCTTCTGGATCATCACCGTCGCGTTCATCGCTCTCGCCGCGATCCATCGGCTGGCCGCCCACAAGCTGCAGGTAGATCAGGCCGCCGCACTCGACATTGCCGGCGGCCGGGTCGAGTTCGCCGTCGGCCACGCCTCTGCCGCCCTCGCATTCACCGGCTGGAGAGCCAAACCCATCTGGAACGTGATCGTCTACTCCGCAGCCGAACCGCCAGACCGCAGAGCCCTTGTCCAAATCGACGGTGC
>QIDH01000034.1 GCA_003229305.1 Acidimicrobiia bacterium
TACCTCGGCAGACGGGTGACGATCACCCCCCAGGAGGGCACTGTTCTGTCGTGGAACGGTCGACGCTACGCCGGGGACATTGAGATCAAGGCAGGCGACGGCGGGCTGGTTGTCGTCGAACATGTCGCCCTCGACGACTACCTGCTCGGCATCCAAGAAGTGCCGTTCAGTTGGGAGTCCGAAGCTCTCCAGGCCCAGGCAGTCGCCGCCAGGACATATTTGGCTTGGACCTTGTCGAGGGGGAGGGCGGGTGCAGGCGCCACCTACGGTTTCGACATCTGCGCGACCGATCAGTGCCAGGTTTATGGAGGTCTCGGACAGGTCGAAGGGGCTGATGGTCCGCGCTGGGCCGCAGCCGTCGAGGCCACCTCGAACGAGATTCTCCTTTACAACGGGGCCCCTGCCCAAGCGTTGTACTCCTCGACGGCCGGACCGCGGACTCGCTCCGTCGAAGATGTCTTTGGCTCTTCTGCGGTTCCGTACCTAAAGGCCGTGGCCTCGCCAGATGAGACGTCGCCATACGTTTCGTGGACTTTGCAGATCCCAGAGGTCGCGATGGTGGCGGTACTTCGTGATGCCGACTTGATCGAGGGTGTGCTCCGTGATGTGGCGGTCACCACCAAGGACGACGGGGATGGCGCCTGGATCGTCAGCGTCGTTTCGTCCGGTGGCACCGAGACGCTTTCGACTTGGCGGTTCAGGAGGGTCATGAATGCCAGCGGGCCGAGGGTTCGGTCGGACCTCTTCCCCGCAGAGCGGCCGGATGGCAGGCTATACCCTCAGACCATTCTTTCGCCCACCTACGAAATCAGCCGGGAGTGGGTGATTGGGAACGATTTCACCACCGGCTATGTGCCGGCCTCGGTCCTGTACACGATTGAGGGAAGCGGGTGGGGGCACCAGGTGGGCATGTCGCAGTATGGGGCGCAGGCCATGGCCAGCGCGGGGTCCGCCTATGACGAAATCCTCGGCTACTACTACGGCGGTCTCCAGCCGAGTGCGGAGCCAGGGGTCCTGCCTGACATCGTCCAGGTGGGCCTCGCTTGGGGACTCGAGGAAGTGACCGTCGAGGCGGACGGTCCTTACGACGTCGTGGCGGGCGGCGAAATTCTGGTCGAAGGGGCCCTTGGCGGGTGGACCGTGGCGGCTTCGGGCAGCGAAGTTCTTCTGGCAGCCCCAGAGGGTTTCGGTTTCCCTCCCTCTCTGACCGAGTTCCAGGACGAGTCTCACCAGAACTTTGGATTCGCGATCCAGCTTGTAGGCCATCTTTCGGTTGCAGCCGAGACCCGCTTCGCGGTGTTCAGAGGGGCGGAACTGATCGAAGTCAGCGACTGGGTGTTGCAGGAAGCCGGACGAGCAACATTTTTCTGGGGCGGGAACGTCGATGGCGACTCGGCTCCACCAGGCGAGTACCAGTTTGTGTTGTTCGCCACGTCGTTGGATGGACGAGATGTCCAGGTGGTGGACGTCGTAGTCGACCCTTGAGTGGTAGCTGATCGGAGCCGGCGTGCTTGACGGTGTGAGTGGGGCACGCCACCCCCTACACTTGGAATACACACACGCGCGTAGTGGTTAATCGAGGACGACATGACAGACCAAATCACCGAGGACGCCCCCGTACCCCAGAACGTATCGATTCGCACCAATGGGAACACCGTGGTGGGCGATTCTGCCGATCCGGTCGATGTCGACATGCCGATGCTCGAGGCCACCCTCGAGTACATCCGTCCCGCCCTTCAAGCAGACGGCGGTGATCTCATCCTGCTCGGCGTCGAGGACGGGGTGGTCAACCTGGAAATGGTGGGAGCATGCGGGGGTTGCCCTCTGTCGATGATGACCCTCAAGGCCGGCATCGAACGCATCCTCACCGACCGAGTCCCAGGAGTTCGCGAAGTCACCGCGGTTTGATCCCGGATTAACGCCCATGCGTATCGTTGCCTCCTAACCTCACAATGGTTATGACCCAGGATTCGATCGAACTTGTAACGGCGGCTCGAAGTGGCGATCGTCGTGCGTTGGCTCGGCTGATTTCGATCGTCGAGGAACAACGCCCGGCGGCTTCTGCCGTACTCGGTGAGCTCTTTCGCTCGACCGGACAAGCCAGGGTCGTCGGGCTGACCGGGGCACCTGGATCCGGCAAGAGCACCCTTTCGGACCTCCTCATCGCCCAACTCAGGACGGATGGTGACCACGTCGCGGTCATCGCCGTCGACCCCTCTTCGCCGTTCACGGGTGGCGCCATCCTTGGCGATCGAATTCGCATGCAGGATCACATCACTGATCCCGGCGTGTACATTCGATCTATGGCCTCGCGGGGCCACCTGGGAGGGATGTCGGCGGCTGCTCCCAAGGTCGTCACCGTTCTGGATGGGGTGGGATTCCGCCAGATTCTCATCGAAACTGTCGGAGTCGGTCAGGCGGAGGTCGAAGTGGTCGGTGAAGCTGACACGACCATCGTCGTCGTCAATCCTGGCTGGGGTGATGCGGTTCAGGCGAATAAGGCTGGGCTACTCGAGATCGCCGACATCTTCGTCGTCAACAAGGCTGACCGACCGGGGGTTCGTGAGACGGTGCGCGATCTGAACCAGATGCTTGATCTCGGCTCGGCGCGCGAATGGCGGCCACCGATCATCGAGACGGTGGCGACCAAAGGCCAAGGGGCCTCCGATTTGGCGTCTGCGCTGGACGAACACAGCGCCTATCTCGGAACGGATGGCCGTCTTGAAACCAAACGGTCTGAGCGACTCGAGGCGACGATGCGATCAGCGGTGGCTTTGGCCGCCGTCGAGCGCATGGCGAACGCCCAGGATTCCACGGGCTATCGCGCGGCCTTGTCAAAGGTCACCGAACGTCAACTCGACCCGTGGTCGGCGGCCCAGTCCCTGGTCGAGGGGCTGGACTGATCTCCGTTTCTCACAGCGGCACACCTGACTGTTCGAGTCTGTGTGCCGCTGGCCCAGGTCCGACGACGTTGTGCCGCGACGGATAGCGGATAGCGGATAGCGGATAGCGGATAGCGGAGGACGGTAGGCAGACGACGACTGGATCATCCCTCGCCTAGTGTGCGTGACGATCTCAGGAGGACTCATGGATCTCGTCAACTACACCGTCGACGGAGCTGTCGCTCTGATCGAGCTGAACAGGCCGCCGGTAAACGCGCTTTCTGGAGCCGTGGCCACGGAACTCACGGAAGCCACCGCGCTGGCCGAGGACCCGGCCATCAGAGCTGTTGTCATCACCGGCCGACCCCACTTCGCCGCCGGCGCCGATATCACCGGGTTCCAGGCCGCTCACTCCGACGGCCAGGGCGGGATGGAAGGTATGAGGCTCGACACCATTGTGCGGCGGTTCGAGAAGCTGGCCAAACCGACAATCGCCGCGATCCATGGCTACGCCTTGGGTGGGGGCCTCGAGCTGGCGATGGGGGCAGACTTTCGTTATGTCGCCGAGGACGCCAAGGTGGGCCAACCCGAGATCAAACTCGGGATCATTCCCGGCGCAGGCGGAACCCAGAGACTCGTGCGCTTGGTCGGCCTTTCGAAAGCAAGGCAGATGAACTTTTCGGGAGACTTCGTTGGTGCGCAGGAGGCGGTTGCAATTGGACTCGCAGAGAAGGTCCTGCCGACGGACCAATTGCTGGATCGGGCTCTTGAGGACGCAGCAGAGTGGGCGACGAAAGCCACACTGGCCATCGGAGCTGCCAAACAGGCGATGAACGACGGGTGGGGCGAGCCGATCGACGAGGCGCTGGCCGTAGAGGCCGCGGCTTTCGCCGGTGTGTTCACCACCAAAGATGCCAAGGAGGGTGTAGCCGCATTCATCGAAAAACGGGAGCCGAAATTCGAGGGCAAGTAGCTCGTTCCTCTCTCAGACGCTTGTCGATACGTCGTCGGATGGGGCGTCGACGAATCGACCGAAGGTGAAAGCCCTGGAACTCTGGCCATTGGATCGCAGGTCTTCGAGCTTGGCTACTGCTTCGTCCACTGTCGGTATATGACCGGCGGGAATCCACCACAGAACCACCATGGGTTGGACCCGTTTGTCGAACCATTCGGTACGGTTGCGGAACACTTGGCCGTGGTCGCCCTTGTAGGTGAACGCCTTCAATGAAGCGGAATCCTTCCACACCGTGAGATTCACGATCATCTGAGGGTCCCCGTACGGGTCGATCGACGTTGCATCGCCTTCTTCGGTCTGGAGGCGCCAGACGAAACCGGGATCCGCGTCAGCAAGAGCGTTGACCGATTCGAGCTGGCTTACGAATCCTTGCGATTCGGGTGCGTCTAGCGGGTGAGTCAAGCGTGCGATGTTGAACTGGACGAGGTGGTAGGTCATCGGCGGTCTCCTTCGATTCGAATCTTCAGTCGGTCCAGGTTACGTCTCCAGATGGCTGACAGAATTGGAGCGGCGAGCTTGGCGCCGATCGGACCGCCGAGGTAGCCGGGGAACGCCAGGGCCTCCTGCCAGGTGAACCGGGTCTTGAGAGGCCCAATCGCCTCCAGTGTGAATTCGCCGGTCCCCGAAATCACTCCCCGATGTACGACGGCGATCAGATGGGGCTCATCGATTTCTGTGACCTCGATTACGTCGACGGTTTTCAGAGGACCAACCCTGGTCTTCACAGACATTGTGGTGCCTTTTCCCTGACGCTCTTCGGTCAGGAACTCGATGGATTCTGCATCCGTCATCCATTCGACATGGTGCTCGAATGCGACTGCCTCGGCCCACACCTCAGCCAAAGGAGCATGGATGAGCACCGAAATTCGAACAGCCACCCTTCGCATGATATCCGCTCTGACCACGTCCGTTTGAAGCGTTCCTTAGGCTCTAGTGCGCATATATCCACACCAGAGCCGAAAGGTCGCCGAATGAGCGTCTGCCCGCACCGTGGTTCTCGTTGTCTGAGGACGTGGGACAATCCTGGTGATGTATTACGTGGATCACGCGGCCACCACTCCGATGCGGCCAGAAGTTTGGGCGGCGATGGAGCCGTTCGTTGCAGACGCGTTCGGTAACTCCTCCGGCAGCCATGGCGTGTCGAGGCGTGCCAAGAACGCCTTGGAGGAGGCAAGGGAGCACGCCGCCGGCCTGATAGGTGCTCGACCCTTGGAAATCGTATTCACCGGGGGCGGAACCGAGGCGGACAACCTCGCCGTGAAGGGAGCGTGCCTGGCAGGGGACGGGATCGGTGGTTTGGTCACTTCGCCTACCGAGCATGAGGCGGTTCTGGAGAGCGCCGCGTTCCTTGAGCGGTTGGGGGGCAGAGTCTCGCTTGTCGCGGTGGACGACCTTGGGTTGGTCGATCCGGAGGCGGTTGCTGCGATGGTCGACGACCAGACAGCGGTCGTGTCCATCATGCTGGCCAACAACGAAACGGGTGCGATTCAGCCGGTGGGCGAAGTTGCCGCGGCGCTGCATGATCGGAACGTTCTGATCCACTCCGATGCGGTGCAGGCGTTCGGCACGAGGCGGATCGACGTCGACACCCTTGGCGTGGATCTCCTTTCTTTGGCGGCGCACAAATTCGGCGGTCCGAGGGGAGTGGGTCTGCTGTTTGTTCGAGAGGGATCGGCCATCGAGGCCGTGATCCATGGTGGAGGACAAGAACTCGGCAGACGATCAGGCACTCACAACGTAATGGGCGCGGTCGGGATGGCCACCGCCATGGGGTTGGCAGACAAACACCGCGACGACGTCGTAGAACTCGTCGCAAACGAGCGCGACGCATTCGAAACCATGTTGTCGCAAAGGCTCGCCGGGACCGGGATCACCGTTGCGGCCGTCGAGCGGCTTGCGTCACATTCTCACATCTCGATTCCCGGTATACGCAACGAGACCTTGCTCGTACGCCTCGACAGGGCCGGTGTCGCCGCCTCGGCCGCCAGCGCCTGCCAGTCTGGAGCAGCAACGGTGTCGCACGTCCTCAAGGCCATGGGTATGACGCTGGACGAAGCGCGTGAGTGTCTTCGGGTCAGCTTCGGTTGGACGACGCAGCCAGGCGACGGTGGAGCAGTGGCGAAGATTGTCGCCCAAGAGGTGGAGGCGCTGCGATCATGAAGGTGCTCGTGGCGATGTCTGGCGGAGTCGATTCTTCAGTGGCTGCGGCGATGATGGTGGACCAGGGCCACGAGGTCCTCGGGGTGACACTCAAGCTCTGGTCCGGCCCGGATGGCCAGGCGCCCACTGCTGGATGCTGCACCGTTTCTGACGGCGAGGACGCTAGAAGGGTGGCCGCTCAGCTCGGCATTCCCTATTACGTGTTGGACTATTCAGATGTCTTCATGGCAGGAGTTGTCGACAGGTTCATTGAGGACTATGCCCAGGGTCGCACTCCCAACCCGTGTGTCGAGTGCAATCGGACCATCAAATTCGACCGTCTCCTCAGCCAGGCGGCAGAGTTCGATGTGGAGTTGGTGGTGACGGGTCACTATGCCCAGGTGGTAGAGCGAGATGGGCGTTGGATGCTGCGGCGCGGCGTGGATTTGTTGAAGGACCAGTCGTACGTTCTCTCGATGTTGGGACAGGATCAGTTGGCCAAGGTTCGGTTCCCGGTCGGCTGGCTGAACAAAGCCGAGACGCGAGAGTTAGCGGCGGCTCTCTCTTTGCGGACCGCTGACAAGGCCGAAAGTCAGGACATCTGCTTCGTGGGTGACCGCGACTACCGGAGCTTCCTGTCCGATGTGGCGCCGGGGGTGGCCGTCGCCGGAGACTTTGTGGACAGAGACGGTTCGATCATCGGGCAACATGACGGATATACGAACTTCACAATCGGCCAGCGCCGAGGAATCGGCCTGGCTCTCGGCGAGCCGCACTACGTCACTGCGATCGACTCGACTTCTGCCACGGTCACGCTGGGCCGCAAGGATGATCTGGCGGTGAGAACCGTGTACGCATCAGACGCGAGCTGGGTCGACGGAGAGCCCCCAGTGGATCCGAACGTCGAGGCACAGTTCAGGGCCCACGGTGTCGCCGCTCCCGCGATGTTTTGGGAAAACGGTGGCGAAGTCGAAGTGCGGTTCGCGGCCCCACAAACGGCCATCGCCGCCGGCCAGACGATCGCCTTCTACCAGGGCGACGACGTCCTGGGCGGAGCCATCATCACGGCGACCAGCCGAGATTGAAGCCCGGGAGCTCAGTCGAGACTGGAAACCATCTCTGAGCAGCGGCGTAGAATCTTCCGGCCATGGGAAAAACTATCACTGCTCGGATCGACGAGCTTCGTGAACGGCTTCGGTATCACTCGTACCGCTACTACGTGCTGGTCGAGCCTGAAATATCAGACGCCGATTTCGACACGATGCAACGCGAGCTCGTTTCTCTGGAAGAGGCCCATCCCGAGCTGATCACTCCTGACTCTCCCACTCAGCGGGTCGGCGCCCCGCCTTCTGAACTATTCGGTTCTGTCACCCACCGGCAGCGGCTGTTCTCGCTTGACAACGCTGAATCGACCGAGGACCTGGAGGCGTGGGAGGCCCGCCTGGAGCGTCTGCTTGGTCGGCGGCCGGCAGGGTACGCGGCAGAATTGAAGATAGATGGGCTGGCTGTGTCTTTGACGTATGAGGCCGGTGTCCTTGTCCAGGGGGCGACGAGGGGAGACGGTGTGACCGGGGAGGACATCACTCAGAACATGCGTGCGGTTGCGTCGATTCCGCTGCGGCTGATCGGCGATCCACCTGCGCTGATGGAGGTCAGGGGAGAGGTCTACATGGCGCTCGACGTTTTCGACGATCTCAACCGCAAACAGGCCGAGTCCGGTGACCGACCTTTCATCAATGCGCGCAACGCGGCGGTTGGAGCAGTGCGCCAGAAAGACCCCTCGATCACCGCCGACCGAAAAGTCTCGATCTGGGTGTATCAGCTTGGGCACATGGAGGGCGGTCCAGACCTGGCCTCGCATTCGCAGACCATCGAATACCTGCGTTCGCTCGGCCTGCGGACCAACCCGGAGCTGACGGTGACTTCTGATTTGGCAGGGGTCGTCAAGTACGTGGAGTCGATCGAGAAACGCCGCAACGGCTTTGACTACCAAACGGACGGGGTCGTCATCAAGGTCGACTCCCTGGCCGATCAATCCGAACTCGGATTCACCTCGAAGGCGCCCCGCTGGGCGATCGCTTACAAGTTTGCGCCGGAGGAGCAGATAACCAGGCTCAACGGGATCGAGATCAATATCGGACGGACCGGCCGGGCGACCCCTTTCGCGGTACTCGAGCCTGTATTTGTTGGAGGCGCCAATGTTGGAATGGCCACTTTGCACAACGAGGACGAGGTCCACCGCAAAGACGTGCGAATTGGCGATCAGGTTGTCGTTAGACGGGCAGGCGACGTCATTCCGGAGGTGGTCGGCCCCGTAACCTCGGTTCGGACCGGCGAGGAAGTCGAATGGCGCATGCCAACAGACTGCCCCTTCTGTGGCAATCCGATTGTCAGGCCGGACGGCGAGAAGGATGCCAGATGCAGCGGTGGCCTCGAATGTCCTCAGCGGGTCAGGGAGTGGCTGTTCCATTTCGCAGCACGGGGTGCCATGGACATCGAAGGCATGGGCTACAAGACTGTTGACCTGTTGCTGTCGAACGGTCTGATCAAAGGGCCGGCGGACATCTTCTTCCTCGAGCCGGACCAGCTACTCGAGTTTGAGGGTTGGGGCGAGATCTCCGTCAACAATCTGATGGCAGGGATCCAAGAGGCAAGAGACCGCCCGATCGCCAGGCTTCTGGTTGGTCTTGGTGTGCGACACGTCGGTGGCACGGTGGCCAGGTTGCTGGCGAAGACGTTCCGTTCGATCGATTCTCTGACTGAGGCCACGGAAGGCCAGATTGCCGAGGTGGAAGGTGTAGGTCCGATCATTGCAGCATCTGTCGTTGAGTGGGCCAATGACGAGGCGAATAGAGATTTGATAGAGCGACTGCGGCTGGGTGGAGTCCGACTGGAGGACCCGGAGCCGGACGGCATTGATACGAGCCAACTCGCCGGAGTCACATTGGTCATAACGGGTTCTCTCGAATCGATAGGACGAGACGCGGCCAAAGTGGCGGTCGAGGACCGCGGAGGAAAGGTGACCTCTTCGGTGTCGAAGAAGACCACAGCTGTTGTCGCCGGTGCAGCACCTGGTTCAAAACTCGGCAAGGCGCAAGATCTTGGCGTGCCCGTCGTGGACGAAGCCAAGTTTCTACAACTACTGGAGCGTGGTCCTGAGGTTCTCCAGTGAACCATGCCAGTAGTCTGATTCTGGGTCTCACGCTGATCCTGGTCGCTGCAGCCTGCGGCTCGACAGACACGATCCCAGATCCTCTTTCGCTCGACCCGACGTTATTCGCGGAGATGGAATCTCAGGAATTGAGCGCCGAACAGACCAGGGGCGTCGTTTCGGGGACCGTCTCTCAGCCGGATTTCAACTCCGACCCTGCGACCTCGGGTCCATATGCGGACCGCTGGGCAAGGTGCGGTGTCTACCGCCAAGCCATTCCGGAGATCTACCTGGTTCACAGCCTCAGGCGGGGCTCAGTTGTGATCAACTATCAACCGGCGCTCGAGCTCGCTGAGGTCGCGGACATCGAGAAACTGGTCGTCGAGATCGGCGCTGGAGTGCTCGCAGCGCCGAAACCGGGTCTAGACCATCCGATCGTCCTGGCGGCGTGGACGACGTTGCTTCCGCTGGAGGAACCTGATGCACCGGTCATCAGGGCCTTCGTCGAACAGTTCGGTGGCTCAGCGCCTGACAACCAGGAGTGCCCTTTGGAGATCGACTGACTATGCACAGGCGCATCAGTAGGTCCGGAACGTCCAGCTGAACTCCCCAGGATCCGGCAGTCCTACTGATGTCTTCCACCTGACCAAGATTTCGTGGGGACCGGGGGTCCACTCGAGGAAACTTCGACCTTCCCCAGGGGACCACGTGAACACTCCTGTCCCCGCGACGTACCCGATCTCATCGGCTGGGATGGCGAAATTGTCGACGATCAGCTCGATCTCGTAGCCGATGGGTAGATCGATCTGGAGGAACGCCTGTCTGAGCACCTGCTCGTTGGGGCCTGGGGTTATCGCTTCGAGCGGCGTTGGTAGATCAGGTGCCTCGCCTTGCTGGTTGGACAGGAGCATTGCAAATACGACGGTCACAGCCAACGCTGCCGCCAGGGCCGCATAGATCAGTCGATAGGTCCTTGGATGCATCGGACGGATTGTACGGCCGGCATCAGGGCCTCGAACGGCCCGTATCAGACCGCCTGGTGAAACCGGGAGCGATGCAGGGATCGCTAGCCTGGTGGTATGCGCCTGAATCCGATTCTGGACCGTCTTGGAGCCTCTCCGATCGCAGCAATTCAGGCCAAGGCGAGGGCCATGAGGGAGGCGGGAGCTCCCATGGTCGATTTCTCGATCGGCGACCCGAGAGAGCCAACTCCAGAGTTCATCCGCGCAGCACTGCGTTCGGCCGTTCCCGAGATCTCCCAGTACCCGACCGTCAAGGGCCTGGAAATCCTCCGAGAAGCGATCGCCGCATACGTTTTTCGCCGGTTTGCCGTTGACGTCGACCCCAGCACCCAGATCTTGCCGACAACCGGCTCCAAAGAGTCGATTTTTTCGGCTCCATTGGCTTTCGTTGACAAAGAAAGAGGCGACGCCGTGATCTGGCCTACTCCCGGCTATCCGATCTACGAACGGGGGGCGTTGTTCGCCGGTGCGCAAGGTCTACCGATACGCCTGAGCGGAGACTTTCTGTTCACCGAAGATATGGTGGATGATTCCGACTGGCAGCGCTCTGCAATGGCCTGGATCTGCACTCCCCACAACCCGGCTGGTTCCGTCATGAGCCGTGCAGTGCTCGGTGCCTTCCACGACCGGGCCACGGCTACCGAAACCCTGCTTTGCTCGGACGAATGTTATGCAGACATCTACGACGATGAGCCGCCGAATTCGATACTGCAGGTGGCAGATGCCGGGCTGGCGGGCGTCTTGGCCTTTTTCAGCCTCTCGAAGAGATCCGGAATGACCGGCTACCGAAGTGGTGCGATCGTTGGAGACGCGGAAGCCATCTCCGCTTTGACAGCGATGCGAACTGCTGCGGGTACCGCTCCCCCAGAGTTCACCCAAATGGCCGCCGCCTCTGCCTGGGCAGACGATGCGCATGCGACCAAGCGACGTGCGATCTTCAGAGAAAAACGCCGGATCGTTCGGGCAGGTTTCGAGGAGCTCGGATACAAGATTGTCGGTTCCGAAGCCGGACTCTACCTGTGGGTGGCCGTCGAAGATGACGTGGCATTGGCGGACCGGCTACTCAAATGTGGGGTCGTCGTGTCCCCAGGAAGGGTGTTCGGTCCGGGTGGCGAGGGTTTCGTCCGTTTGGCGCTTGTACCGACAGTCGACGAATGTGTTCATGCAGTGGAGGTGGTTCAAGAATGTCTGCGCGAGAATTGATAGAGGCGGCCTACGCCGACCACGAGCGGTTGGAGGATGCGCGCGTCGCCGTGTTCGACACCATCGAGTCGTTGGACAAGGGCCGGCTGAGGGTGGCCGAAAAGGTCGAAGGCGAATGGGCTGTCAACGAGTGGATCAAACAAGCCATTCTCCTCTATTTCGGGTTGACCGAAGTCGAGGTAGTGCAATCCGGTCCGCTGCAGTATCACGACAAGATCCCAACCAAACAGAACCTCGCCGAGGCGGGGATCAGGGTGGTGCCTCCTGGGACGGTGCGTTACGGGGCCTTCTGTGAGCCAGGGGTGATCGTGATGCCCGGCTACGTCAACATCGGGGCATACGTCGGTACCGGGACCATGGTCGACACCTGGGCGACGGTTGGATCGTGCGCCCAGATCGGCAAAGGTGTCCACCTGTCAGGCGGAGTCGGCATTGGAGGCGTCCTCGAGCCACTCAACGCCCGCCCGGTAATAGTCGAAGAGGGGGCCTTCATTGGGAGTCGTTGCATTGTGACCGAGGGAACCCTCGTCGAGGAAGGAGCGGTGCTGGCGGCCAACGTTTCACTGACGAAGTCGACACCAATCATCGATATAACGGGTGAAGAGCCGGTCGAGTATCGAGGCAGAGTCCCTGCCCGGTCAGTGGTGGTGCCCGGCACGAGACCGAAGGAGTTCCCAGGCGGCACGGCGCAACTCGCTTGTGCCTACATCATCGGCCAACGCAAAGCCTCGACTGATGAGCGGACCTCGCTCAACGATGCTCTGCGCGAGTTCGAGGTTTCGATTTGAGCTTGCTGGAAACGCTGACCTGGCTGGTCGACATCCCATCTGTGATCGGCAATGAAGGGCGGCTTTGCACGGGGATCGCGGAGAGACTTCTACCCAAGTACGGTCCTGATGGCGTCGAGCGCATCGGCAACAGTCTGGTCGTCGGGCGGCGAACCGGGCGTCCTGTGGTGCTGATCGTCGGACACATCGATACGGTTCCGGAACAGGGCCAGAGTTCCGCGACCGTTGAGGGTGGGCGACTGTACGGCTTGGGTTCGTCCGACATGAAGGCGGGACTGGCCGTCATGCTCCATCTGCTGGAAGATCCGAGCGTTTTTGTGGGACCGTATGACGTCATTGGGATCTTCTACGACAAGGAGGAGGGTCCGGCCGACGAAAACGGACTCGTCCAAGTCTTGGCCAAGGCGGACTGGTTGGCGGATGCGAACTTCGCGATCGTGCTCGAACCGACTGATCTCGAATTGCAGCTCGGCTGCATGGGAGGCATCAACGCCACCGTGTCTTTCCTGGGAACCCCCGCCCACAGCGCTCGGCCCTGGCTCGGGGAGAACGCCGTCACGAAGGCTGGTCGGTGGCTTGCAGAGTTACATGAGCGACCTCCCGATCCCGTACTGGTCGGCGGCCTCGAATTTCGAGAGGTCTACTCCGTTACGAAGGCGACAGCCGGAGTCGCCAACAACATCATTCCAGGGCGATTCGACCTGAATCTAAATTATCGTTTTGCCCCAGACAAACAACCGCACGAGGCCGAACGAGTCCTCAGGTTGATGACTGCGGCCGCGGACGAGGTGAAGGTCGAGGATCTTTCGAATTCTGCGCCTGTACCGAGCGGACATCTGATGTTGGAAGCCCTGATAGAGATCAGCGGGGCCGACGTGGCTCCCAAACAAGCATGGACAGACGTAGCTCGGCTGGCAGAGATTGGTGTGGCTGCGGTCAACTATGGGCCGGGAGAGACTTCACAGGCGCACCAGGTTGGTGAGAGTGTGGCCGTCGGGAACCTGGATATCGCGTTTGCCAACCTTGTGACGTTGTTGACCAGGGAGTAGACCTTGGACTCTCGCCTCATTGGATGACGAAATCGTCGTCGAGCGGGTAGCCAGGTCGGCCGGCCTCGATCCAGGCGGCGAAGGCCGTGTCGTTGTCAACGTCGTATCCTGCGTCCCTCGATGCCAGATATCGGAAATGCAGGTAGTCGCTAAACGCCTGAACCGGGTTGGCGTCAGGAACTTCGGTTCGCATGCGGGCGAGCATCGGCTCGAAAACTTCCACCCTCCAGCGGATTGCGCCCAACGCCTTGCCGTGTGACGAAGGCGCGGCATCAGCCGTGAAATGGTGGAGATCGGTGAGAATCTGGGTCGCCTGGCCCTCAGATGCCTCGACTCCCGTGAGGTCGCGCAAACGGCCGGCGTGATACGAGCGCCCTGCGACCACCGTCTCGATGCGCAAACGTTCCCCGTGGTCGACGGTCTCCAGGTCGATCTGGTCGACATTGAACCCGATTTCGTTCAGTTCCTTCACACGTTCGGTTATACGCCACCGCTCCCTGGCCGAGATGAGCACTTCTCTGGTCACTTGGCCCCACAACTCGTGATAACGCTCCTCGATGGATTCACCGAGGGTCAGGTCGTCGTACTCGACTTCTTGGCCGAGCGAGGCGGCGATGTCCGCCATCCCGCCCGCCACATTGTCCTTCATGATCTCGAGGTCTTCTTGGCGCTGGCCGGTCGACAACTCGTTGTGCATCTGTGCTGTTTCGGCGTCCACCATCAGAGTTTGGATCGCGGCGGCGTCAAAGAGGTAGAGCACATTGGATAGGGAGCAATCGCCCCAGAAGCAACCGGTCAGATGCAATTCGACCAGCAACGTTGCGAAGGCGGCCAGCATCTGGCTCCGGCGTCGGCCGAAGCGAGGTCCCTCCAGCAACTCCCGATATGAAAATGAGAAGTCGACATAGCGAGTGATCAGCGCTGCCGATTGTTCCATCGTCGGGTCAGGGTGCCTGGCTTCGACGAGGCCGACCGGGGTGACGGAGGGTGCGTCTGCGTCTTCGAGAGCTCTGAGCACCGAATAGTCCTGGCGGGCAGGCTTCGTCGGCAGCTCCTTGATCGCATAGATGCCGGAGTCGTAGCCAACGAAGCGGACCTCGTGACGGGAGATCCCCTTTGGCAATTCGATTAGCCGCTCGGAGTCCCACTCGGTGAGGCCGATGTCCCAAGGCAGGTCTAGGAAGTCGGGATGTCCAGCTTTTACGGTCATGGTGAAATCAGGCATGCCGGGCGGAGCGTACCTCGTGTCTGATAGCTCGAACGGGTGACGGTCAACTCCGATCGGGACAGATGAACGGCGCCATGCTCGGCGCCGCCCTCGACGTGTAATGACCACGTCCAGTGCTCGGTTGCCCCACTTGACGCAGCGAAGTGCCATCATGCCGACCAACCGCGAGGGCGAGGAGCTCCAAGAGTGTCAGACTTCAATAGAGATGTGATGAATGAGTTTCGGGCCAACGATGGCGAACTCGGAGGACCATTCGAAGGAGCACCCATGCTGATCCTTCACCAT
>QIDH01000067.1 GCA_003229305.1 Acidimicrobiia bacterium
CCGGCTGGAGAGCCAAACCCATCTGGAACGTGATCGTCTACTCCGCAGCCGAACCGCCAGACCGCAGAGCCCTTGTCCAAATCGACGGTGCAACCGGTGATCTGGTCGAGGAGGTATACACCGAACCCCTCGAACCCACCGCCCTCGATTGACAAGCCCACCGAGAAGGGTGGGCCCAACATCTTTCCCCAACCTCGACGAAGTTGAGGTTGGGGAGGAGACGTTGTTTGGCGCTGTCAGCGGGGTGGTTTGGCTGCTTCGGCTAGTTCAGTGATCGCTTCGCCGAGCGGAGTGCCCCTCCGCTCGTCAGATCCTCGAACTGTCAAACCAACAGTTTCGTTGGAGACATCGCTGTCGCCGACGACCATGATCGCCGGGATCTTTCGCAGATGAGCGTTGCGGATCTTCTCCCCGAGCTTGCCTGATCCGGCATCGACGTCGACCCTGATACCTCGATCGCGCATTGACTTTGCGACCTTCGAGGCGTGGTCCTCGTGACGATCGGCCACAGGGACCACAATCGCCTGTACAGGGGCCAGCCACATCGGGAAGGCGCCTGCGTAGTGCTCGATCAAGACACCGATGAAGCGCTCGACGGATCCGAACTTGGCCGAGTGGATCATCACGGGCCTCTCCCTCGCATCCTCTGGCGTGATGAATTCGAGCTCGAAGCGGTCCGGCAGGGTGAAATCCATCTGGATCGTCGACATCTGCCAACGCCGTCCGATCGCGTCCTTGACGTGCACATCGATCTTCGGGCCGTAGAAGGCGCCCTCTCCCTCCGCAACTCTGTACGGGACACCACTGGCTTCCAGCGCGGCTTTCAGCGAGTCGGTCGCCTCTTCCCACATGTCCAGCTCACCGACCCACTTTTCTTCCGGGCGGGTCGACAGGTCGGCTTCGAACTCATCGAATCCAAAGTCTCTCAACAGCATCAGCACGAATTCGAGGTGCATGGCCAGTTCTTCGGGCATCTGCTCCCGTGTGCAAAAAGTATGCGAGTCGTCCTGCGTGAAACCCCTCGCCCTGAGCAATCCGTGAACCACGCCGGACATCTCGTACCGATAGACCGTGCCCAACTCACCGAACCGCAAAGGGAGATCACGGTACGAGCGGGCAGCAGATTTGTAGATCATCACGTGGAACGGACAATTCATCGGCTTGACTCGGTATTCGTCCGACCCGTCCATCTCCATGCCCGGGTACATCAGGTCTGCGTAGAAGTCCAGATGGCCGGAGGTCTGCCAGACGTCTGCCTTGGCGAGATGCGGCGAATAAACGAAATCGAATCCGAACATCTCGTGGATCCGTCGGCTGTAGTCCTCGATCTGCTTGCGCAACATGCCACCGTTCGGGTGCCAAACGGCCAGCCCACTCCCCAACTCGCTCGGAAACGAGAACAGATCGAGTTCACGGCCGAGCTTGCGGTGATCGCGTTTTTCGGCTTCTTCCAGACGATGGAGGTGTTCCTCCAGAGCCTTGGCAGATTCCCATGCGGTGCCATAGATCCTCTGAAGTTGGGGCTGATTCTCATCACCTCTCCAGTACGCACCGGCCGAGCGCAGCAGCTTGACGGCCTTGAGGCGTCCGGTCGAGGGCACATGCGGGCCCCTGCACAGGTCGACAAACCCGTTGTTCCTGTATATCGAGACGATCTTGCCGTCACCGACCTCTGAACCTTCCACCGATTCGATGATCTCGGTCTTGAACCGATGCTCGGCGAAGACGGCAAGGCCTTCTTGCCTGGACAGCTCCTCACGAATGAACGGCTGGTCGGCGGCAATGATCCTCGCCATCTCCTCCTCGATCGGTCCGAGATCGTCTGGCGTGAACGGCCGTCCAATGTCGAAGTCGTAATAGAAGCCGTCTGTGATCGACGGGCCGATCGCGAAAGTGGCGCCCTGATGGAGATTCAGCACCGCCTGGGCAAGGACGTGGGCAGCAGAGTGCCGCAGGACAGAGCGTCCTTCGTCAGATGAATCCGTCACGACTTCGAACAGGCCATCTCCCGGCAGTGGGCGCGAGAGATCGAGCATCTCCCCGTCCAGTTTGACCGCTACTGCAGCTCTGGCCAGCCGGGATCCGATCGACGAGGCTACGTCTAGACCGGTGGAGCCGTCCGGATGTTCGACGACCGTTCCATCTGGGTAGGTGATCTGAAGTGGCATATCCTCGGATTCGTCTTGGTGGCGGTAGGCTAACCGCACAGCCGTCCGCCTTGTTTTTAATATTGACCCCAGGGAGCTCAAATGGAGGAAGTCCTCCAGCGCCTCACAGGCACAGGCCGTAACCAGCTACTCAGCGAAGATTCCAACACCTACTATCGGGTTTGGACCGAAGAGGCGAGCACTGTCGTCAAGTTCTACGGCACCACCAGCCAGTACAGACGCGAGCATCGGGCACTCGAATCGTTGGAGGGAATACCAGGCCTCCCAACCATCGTAGATCAGGGTCTGGAGGACGGAAAAGCCTGGGTCCAGTTTCTCGACGCAGGAAGATGGTCATTGGCCACTATGCCGGAGAACACTGGAGCGGCGCGGCTCGCGGGCGAGATTCTGTACGGCGTTCACGAGGCCGGCTCAGGGTCGCTTTCGAATCTATCAGGGGGCATGGACGAGGCCTGGATTGCCGCCGACTACGTCTCGACATTCCAACGTCTCAACCGATACAGACGCCGCCTACAGATTCCAGCAGAGCTGGTCAGTCGGGCGACGGCCGCTCCGCCTCCGGTAGCGACTGAGCCTGCCGCCGCCCACGCCAAGCCCCATCCGCGAAAGTTCGTGGTTGCCGACGACGGGTCCGTGACCCTCATCGATTGGTCCTGGTGCACGCTGGCGCCGCCTGAATGGGACTACTCCCTTGCCGTGTGGCAGACGGCGCTCAACGTCGGATTCGACGCCTCAGACGCGCTGGCCGGTGGCTACGGTCAAAGGATGAGCGACGAGGCCCTGCAACCGTGGATCGTGTATCACTCCGGAATGCTGTTGCTCAGCCAGGCAGAAACCCGTGACGGGCCGATGGACGACCTCGCCCCGGTGGTGGCTCAGCTTTCGACCCTCGTATAGGAACGCCGGAAACACCAGATTCCTGGCCGGTTAGCGCTCGGCGGCGTCCAACTTTCGGGTAAAGAACCGGTGACTTTCTTGCCGACGAAAGCCTATCGACTCATAGAGCCCCACCGCGGTTGCGTTGTAGAGGTCTACGTGGAGAGAGGCGGTGAGCGCCAATTGACGGGTGTACAGGTCCCAGAGGCCCTCCAAGGCGATCGCCCTGCCAAGGCCTTTTCCTCGCACAGCGCCAGACGAGGCGATCACGTAGATTTCTCCTGTTCCCTGACCACTCAGCTTGGTCCAGTTGAAGGCGACCAATTTTTCGTTGAACCAGGCCATCCGCAAACCCACCGGGTCGAACCATTCGTGGGAGAAACGTTGCTCCAGATCCGCTCTGGTCCATCCCCCTTGCTCTGGATGGCCGCTGAACGCCGAATTGTTGAGCTCCAGCCAGGCCCGTTCGTCCATGCCGATCCGGAACGGTTTCGCAGTCGTGCCGGAGGGGAACTCGGCGAGCCCGTCTGGGGGAAGCGACGTCTCCATCCGGATCAGCGTCCGAGTCGGTTCCCAGCCATCCAGCGAACCCACGAACTCGGAGACATCGTCGGTGTGAACCCACAAACCGACTTCGGAATAGCCTCGCGCCGCGGTTTGCTCGGACAACGCCCCCAAGAGCATGGTCGGGCATGACCCGGCCCGATGATCGCCGTCCAACACCAATTCGGCGCTCAGGATGGTGCCAACGGTCATCGCGTGCACGTAGGCGCAGGGATCGCCATCGCCTGCCAAAAGCCCGAACGATCCGCGGTCTGGCCCTCGACTGATGTCATGCAACGGCGCCTCACCGAGCGGGCTGGTTCCACCGTCAAACTCGGTGACCGCGCCCACCAGTGCACGGATGATCTCCAGGTCTTGGGGAAAGCGAGCAAGACGGACATGCATGTGGGCGATGGTAGGAGCTGCGCACCGGCGAAGGCCCAGCTGAAACCATGTCAAGGACACAGGCTGGTTTAGCCTGGTGAGAATGTCTCGTGTAGGTCTTGTCTTAGGAGGCGGCGGTATCACCGGCGCCGCGTATCAGCTAGCCGCGCTGATGACGATCGAGTTGGCTACCGGCTGGCACGCCAATGATGCAGAGGTCGTGGTCGGCACTTCTGCCGGTGCGACCGTGGCCGCCTCTGTGCGGAGTGGGCGGCTGGACCTCGACACATTGGTCAGGGCCGGCGAGACGAGGGTCGACGTCGCTGCCAGAATTGGCCAAACCGTTTTCAGAAAAGGTGGACACCGCAACGTGGCAAAATGGATTCGGCACGGCGTTGCCCGTTCGATCCGGTCTCCAGGCCTCACCTTCGCATTAGGGACCCCAGCGCCGTACGACGCTGGGGCCATAGGTGAATGGGTATGTGACCAGGTCGGAGACGATGCTGCCTTCTCGTGGCCTGATCGGCCGACGGCGATCGTCGCGTATGACATCGCCGACCGGGTCAGGACGGCCTTCGGAACGGTGGGGGCTCCAGACGTGTCGTTGTTCGACGCGGTTTCCGCCAGCTGTGCGATTCCGCTCGTCTTCAACCCTCACGTGATCAAGGGTCGCCGGTACGTCGACGGGGGCGTCATGTCAGGCACCCACGCCGACCTCGTCTTGGGATCAGATCCACCACTCGACTTCTTGCTGATAATCCCCCCGATGGCGGAGTCGGAACGACGCCAAGGAGCACACCTCTATGAAGGCATATTCGACCGGGTCGGAGTCAAGGCCCTGAATGAGGAGATCAGTAGAATCCGGGCGGCCTGGCCTGACATTGAGATCCTCGTACTGCGCCCGCCTTCAGGAGCACTTTCCGCCATGCGACCCAATCCGATGAATGCGGCGGCTGCCGTTCCGACATTCATCCGTACGTTGGCTGGTCTGAGGCATCGCCTCGCCAGGCCAGACATCTGGCCGATGTTGGAACGGCACCTCGGCACTGCGGTTGGCCTGAGCGAGCAGTTGGGAAGACCCGCCTGAGCCTGATGATCGTCGTGAAGAGCCTACGCTGACTCCAGTCTGGATATTTCTACCTATGCACTGTTACCGGTGCGGGACTCAAATGCGCATTAGGGTTCATCGGCCAGGGGCCAGGACACTTAGTTGGAGAGCCTCATGACGTCCACCGGAGGGCAAGAGCCCCCAGACCAGGACAAACCCGATTCGCGCCCACACAATCCGAAATCGTGGCGCGACACGGTCCACCCTGCCGAGCCGGTCCCCGTCACAGATGCAATGCTGTCGCCCAAATCAGAGGGTTTCTCCGGTTCACCCGACGGTCCAAGCTGCCACGTATGCGGAATAACGAGCCATATGGGCGCCACGTATTGTCCGAATTGCGGCGTGGACCTTCACTCCCGCTCCCCCAAGCAGCCAGATGTCCCAGACGCCCAGACGGATGACAACGGTCCTGATCAGGCCAACTCCCAAACAGAATCGATCGATTCAGACGGTTTCATCGATCCAGACGAATTCATTTCGCTGCACGGTCGGCGCACCTCCGATGCCCAACCAGGCTCAGATCTGGCCGCCGAGTCGATCGACATAGAACAAGAAGAACGTGATAGCCGACGCACCCTCCGCATGGCCCTCGCCGCATTGATGGTGGTGGCCGCTCTGACCCTGTTCGTTGTTACGTTCGGAGACCAAGGCGACCCCGCTGTGGAAGAAGATCCGAGCCCGACTCTGACGATTGTCGATATGAAATCTCGATACATAGATCTCGTGTCGAGCCTTGCCCTCAGGGTCGACCAACTTGCCACCGAGGCCGGCCTGACCAATGATCAGTGGGAGAACGGCACCGCGGACTACGGCGACACGCTGTCCAAGTTGCAATCGCTCGCAGCCTCCAGCCTCCCGCTCCAGGCGACGATGAGCCAATCAGAGGCACCATCGGACGCAGACCTGACCCTCAAAGCCCGATTGGTCGCATTGGCAGCGACCTTGACCGAGTCCGCCGATGAGATGGTCGCCGGCCTTGAATCCCCAGACACCGGGGAGGCCCGCCGCGCGGCGTTGACCCTTTTTGAGGCAGCCGCGGCCGAATTCTCGACCGTCGCCCAGACGATCCTCCAAAACCTGGCAAGCGCAGACGGATAGGGTCTAAGCCTGGATCCACCGACTTAGGGAAGCGAGTCGCCCGGTGGGCCGCGGCGCTGTTCAGAACAAGCAGATTCTCTGCTTTCGCCAGATGTGTCGCCGGTCGAGCACGGGAAACACTTGCCACCAATGGCGAGGCGGGCGAAGAGCCAAACCGTGCGGTGGATCTAGGCTACTGGGTGATACACGCCCAAATCGCGAATAGGGTCGCTAGCGTTAGCCCAGCATGGTCAAGGGAGAAGTCGATGCGCCGAACCGTTAGAGGCCTAATGGCCGACAAGTCTGGAGATGTCTGGTCGGTAACACCGGACGATTCTGTCCTCGACGCCTTGAGATTGATGGCCGAAAAGAACATCGGAGCTCTCGTCGTCGTCGACAAGAACGGCGACCTCTGTGGCGTGATGTCGGAACGAGACTACGCCAGAAAGGTTATTCTCGAATCGCGAGCGTCGGCAGAAACTACCGTCGGAACAATCATGACGGCTGAGGTCACGACCGTGGATTCTCAGACGACGGTCGACCGATGCATGGAGCTGATGACCAACGGCAAGTTCCGGCACCTTCCGGTCATTGATGACGGAAAGCTGGTCGGCTTGGTCTCCATCGGGGATGTGGTTCGTTCAGTGATTGAAGGCCAGCAGTCGCTCATCGTCGATCTCGAGGGAATGATCGTCCGCTAGCCAGTGATGTCGGACGGCTTTGAAACCGTGGACGGGCGTTTCTAGCCGTCCAACCCGAATCCGAAGCCGAGTTCATCCCCGGCTAGAACGTCTGCCGGGTCAGGCGGGACGATGTTTACGTCCTCACCGTTGTCCCACATCTCAAACAAGAGTGTTGCGCTATCGAGTTGGTCACCCTCAGGCATGAGTTCGGTCGACGCGACCTCTAGAGAAAAACGTCTGAGCTCACCGTCCGAGTCGATCCACATTTCGATGGGAAACTCGGCGGGAGCGCCCTCACCGATCGCCTCCTCGAGGTCTGCCAATTCGTCGGGGGTCAACTGGTTACTCAACGCGACCAGATCGAGAACTGCACGATACTTGGTCGTCTGCACTCCCCTGACGTCTTCGCTCCCAACCTCTTCTACGTCGACATCGGCACCTTCCAAGGCACCGATGAAATCGGTAGGCGTGAACCCGACGCTGCCAAGTCCAAGACTTTGCGTCGCGCCACCGGAACCCTCGCTCTCTCCTTCGATCCACTTGTCGCCTGCGCCAAGGAAGGCGGAGAAGAAGCCCCATTTGACCCATGATCGATCACCAATCGAGATGATTCTCAAAGGATCCGCAAAGAATTCGACGAAAATTTCTGAGCCTTCATCACCCGCGGCCACCATTGCAGTCATTCCGCTGAGATCCATGGTCATCTCAGAACTCTGTGAGTCGTCGTCATACGCACCGCTGATGAGCATTGTTACCGGCTCGTCGAATTCCGCATCTGGGCCAGGGACAAGCGTCAGCGTCAATTCGAACCTGCCGCTCGTGATGGCTTGCCGGCCTCCGTCCGATGCCAGGAAAGCGGCCAACGTCCCGGCAGCCGGCGGTGCTGCAGCGCTTGTGGATGCGGTCGTGGGTGCCGCCGTCGTTGTTGTCGTAGTCAGCAGTTGTGAGGTCGTTGTCAACGCTTCGGACGTTGTTGTCGCGACAGGATTGGATTCGGAGGAGGACGTAGTGACTTGCGGCGCCGAGCCCACCTGATCTGACGACTGCTGAGCCGTCGAATCGACCGCACCGGCTCCACAGGCGGCCGCGACCAGCGCCAGGCCAACGGCCAACAAGAGGTATCGAGCCCGCATTTGTCCCTCCAAGAGTGTTCTGATTCAGTATCGGCGTCTCAGGCCCCTACCTGAGTCTCCCCTGATCCGCTACAAGTAGGAGCCAATGAATCCGTCTGCCATCTCCTCCGCACGTCGTCGGACCGGTTGCTGGCCTTCTTGATCCGACGCATGTCTATTCGACCGGTGCACAATATGACTAGATCCTGCTCAAGAGGTCCTTGCCATAATCCGAATTGCACGGGTCGGTAAGGATCTACGACCACCAACTCGCATCAACTCGGACCAACGTTCCACTCGATGACGGCCCAATCGTCCCGGAATATATGCGACACGCCTGCCCTGAGAGGACGGACCATCGTCTACTTGTCCCGGGCCGTGGTGTGGTCAATCCTGGCCATCCTGATCTCCATTGCGGGCGCTGCAGAAACGCCACTCGGCATCGGCGTCCTCTTCATCCACTTTGTGGCGGTGGCCTGGGCGCTCCCGCAGCTCAAGCGTGGCTCTGAACCCACTCTGACCTGGGGAATCATCGATGTTGTGTCCCCCCCTGTGATCGGCTTCCTGGCCGGCGTTTGGGCTAGTCGGCGACTGACCGCCTCCGGTTCCCTGGCCCCTGATCGCTGTCAGCTTCCGACCGTGACACTTCCCGTCATCGAAGGGTGGATCGAACAAACGAAGTTGTACACGCCTGCCTCCTCGAATGTGAAGCTGAAGGAATCTCCGCCGTCCAGGTTGCCAGAATCGAACACGCCGTCTGTGGAAGTCCAAGTGTGTGCGACGCCGTCAGCGTTGGTGACTTCGATCGTTGCACCCTCTCCGACTGTGATCGGCGTACCGAAATCGAAGTCCTGAATCGTTATTTGTCCTCCGGACGGCGCCTCGTCGGCAATGGTCGTGGCGGCGGGAGCGGCCGTGGTGGCAGGAGCCTCGGTACCGGTGGTTCCCACGGTGTCGGCAGCGCCGTCATCTGAGCCACCGCCACAGGCTGCCAATACCAATACCGTGGTGAGGGCCATGGCGATCTTTCGTGCAAATCGAGTCATTTTCGTTTCTCCTGACGTATGTCTACTGAGTGCAATTGTCTACCAGTACGAGCAAGACGGCGATTCGGTTCGGAGTTTTCCCGAAATTCTCGAATCGGCCTGGGATCCGGGGTGAACTGCACTGGGGTCAGGCGCCGAGGCGGGGGACGGTGTGGGTGTCGTAGGCGATGGAGACGTTCTTGGTCTCCATGTAGAAGTCGAAGGAATAGTCGCCACCGTCTCGGCCGATGCCGCTCGCCTTGGTTCCACCGAACGGGGTGCCGAGGTGGCGGACGTTTTCGGAGTTCACCCAGATCATGCCGGCCTCCAGATCTCGGGCGACCCGGTGGGCGCGGCCGACATCCTTCGTCCAGATATAACCCGTCAGCCCGTATTCAACGTTGTTGGCGATACGCACCGCCTCCGCCTCGTCTGCGAACGCAATGGCGGTCAGGACGGGCCCGAAGACCTCTTCTTGGGCGATCCTCATGTCGGGGCGTGCACCTGTGAACAGAGTGGGGCTCACATACAGACCGCCATCTCGGCCCGTGGCCGGCCCACCACCTGCCGCGACGGTCGCCCCCTCTTCCTCTGCAATGGCGAGATAGTTGACCACATTGTTGTAGTGGGTCCGGTGGATGAGGGGTCCGATTTCGGTTGACGGGTCGAGGGGATGCCCGACCCTGATGTTGCCTGCCCGCTCGGCGATGCGGGCAGTGAAGTCTTCATAGATCGATTCGTGCACCAGCACCCGACTCGAGGACGTGCACCTCTCACCGTTGAGGCTGTAGATCATGAAGACGACCGCCTCAAGGGCCCGATCGAGATCTGCGTCTTCGAAAACGATGACCGGGTTCTTGCCCCCAAGCTCGAAGTGCAGACGCTTGAGGGTGGGCGCACCCTGGGCCTGGATCAGGCTTCCGGTGTTTGACTCCCCTACAAAGGCGATCGCCTTGATATGGCGGTGTTCGGTCAGCGACTTTCCGGCAGTCTCCCCGAAGCCGTGCACCAGGTTCAGCGTGCCTTCGGGTACCCCGGCCGCCTGCACGATCTCGGCCAGGATCGACGCGGTGATGGGACTCCACTCGGCCGGCTTGTGAACCACGGTGCAGCCGGACGCCAGGGCGGGGGCGATCTTCCAGGTCGACAGCATGAACGGTGTGTTCCAGGGCGTGATGACCCCGACAGGGCCGATCGGCGTGCGTGTCGTGTAGTTGATGTGGTCGGTGTCTGGAAGCGACACCCCGTTTCTTGCCTCAGGGGCCCGGTCGGCGAAGTATCGGAAGTTGGCGGCTCCCCTCAGTGCCGCCTTGGACATGAATCTGATGGGCTGGCCGGTGTCGACCGATTCGAGCAGCGCAATCTCGTCTGCGCGCTCGATGATGCCGTCTGCGACGTCGTGGAGGATCTCCCTGCGCCTCTTGCCGCTGGTACCCGCCCACTCCTCGAACGCAGCATCGGCGGCACCGGCAGCCAGATCGATGTCCTCGGCCGTTCCGCTGACAACCTCATTGAGTACCGACCCGTCGATCGGAGACACGTTGTCAAAGACGTCTGGGTCGGTAGACGACGCCGCCTCTCCCCCAATGAAATGTGTGAGAGGTCCGGCCTTGAACCTCTCCAGGTAGCCGGCCGCCCGCCCCAGGTTGGCTTCCAACTCGTTACTCATCCGTTCCTCCGCCTCGCGCTGCGACGATCTCGTGGAGGTTGTTCTTGCGAAAGCTGAAGTCTGGATCGATTTCCTGGACTTCCATCGAAATGGCCAGCGGACGGGTGGCGGACACTTCGGCCAACGCTCCGGTCAAAGCGTCGAACAGGTGCTCGCCAAGACCCCGCTTGACATCGGCCGACCGGCCGGCACCGATCCGCACGACAACGTGCGCAAAACGATTATCTGGGTGATCGTCGGCGATCGAATAGATCTCTCGCTTGACGGCCCTGGTGCGGACCGCCCCTGGCTTGAACACGCCGGACATCATGGCAGCCTCGTGCAGCACCCTGACGAGCTGGGCGACGTCCACGTCCGGTTCGAGGTTGGCCGAGTACTCCACGACGAGGTGCGGCATCAAACATCCCTTCCGATCGTTTCGCCATTCTGGCTCTCCAACGCAACCGCCAACGTCTCGAGCTGAGCGAGTAGGCGTTCTGTGTCCATCGAGTCGAGCTCTGCGAACAGTTCCGAGTAGACGGCAAGGCTCTGCGGGGTGACCGCGTCGACCAGATCACGTCCCGAGCCGGTGATCGACACCAGGATTCTGCGTCTGTCGCCACCGTCGATCCGCTTGCGCACCAGCCGTCGATCTTCCAAGGCCGTGACGATCCTTGTGACACTCGGCCCGAGCAGCACACACTGCTCGGCGACCTGGGTAATCGGCAGTTCGGACTCGTCCGCGAGCACCCTGAGAACCCTCCACTGCTGTTCGGTGACGTCGAACTCGGCGAGGATCGGACGGAAGCGCGCCATGACTGCCTCCCGAGCACGCAGCAGCAGCAGGGGTAGAGACCATTCGAAGGCCGGTAGCCCTTCGAGGCGGGGATCGGTCCGGCTGGCGGTCATGGCTGATCATCCGCGATCGGATTCTGCAGCGTGCCTATGCCCGGAACCTCGACCTCGACCGAATCGCCAGGAACCAGCCACACAGGAGGGTCAAGGCGGGCACCCGCCCCCTCCGGCGTACCCGTGGCGATGATGTCGCCTGGTTTGAGGGTGTAGAAGGTCGACAGGTAGGAGATCAGATAGGCGAAGCCGAAGGTGAGGTTGGCTGTGGTGTCGTGTTGGCGAACCTCGCCGTTGACGGTCGTGGTCAAGGTCAGATCGTCGTAGTCACCAATCTCGTCTGCGGTGACGATCCAAGGGCCAATGCCGCCGCTGCTGGTGAAATTCTTGCCCTGGGTTACGTTGAACCTGGCGTGACGCAGCCAGTCGCGCACCGAACCTTCGTTCATTATCGTCAGGCCGGCGATGTGGCCGGTGGCCTTGTCTTCCGGGATCCGCCTGCCCCCCTGACCGATCACGATCACGATCTCGCCCTCGTAGTCGAGCTGCACGGATTCGGGCGGGCGCAGCAAAGGCGAACCGTGCCCGACCAGTGAGTCAGCGGCACGCATGAAAACGCTCGGATACTTGGCCGCTTCGACGCCGTCGCGGTATTCGGCGTTGCGGTTGGCGTAGTTGACGCCAATACAGATGATCTTCTCTGGAAACGTGATGGGACGCAGCATCTCTACATCGTCCAGCCCGTAGTCGACCGGCTCACCCTCCAGCTCACGAAACCGGTCGAGGGCGTTGTCGCGCAGCACGGCCAACATATCGGGATGTCGGCCGTCGAAACGTACTGAGGCATCGACCAGGCCGTCACCGGTGACCACGCCGAATCGATCTGCACCTTCGACTCGAAAGCTGGCGAGACGCATCAGCCCGGCAGCGCTGTCAGCAGACCGGCCCGTTCGAGCACAGCGTCGAGACGGCGCTCCAGCTCAGCTGTGGCAGGCACCATCGGCAACCGATGTTCATTGGTTTCGATGATCCCCAGTTTGCGCATCATGTATTTCATCGGGATCGGGTTGGTGTCGAAAAACACCGCCTGATTGATCTCGAACAGGGCCGCGTGCAGTCGACGTCCCCGCTCCAGGTCGTTGTCCCACACCGCTTCGCAGATTGAGGCCACCGGGCCAGGAGCCAGGTTGCCGACGGCGTTCATCAGGCCGACCGCCCCCGCCGCCATCATCGGGAAACTCAGGTCCTCCAACCCGACGAAGATGCGGAAGTCGTCGCCGAGTTCGGCCAAACACAACGAGACGAAACCGAGATCGTTCACTGCGTGTTTCATCCCCACGAAGTTGACAGACCGTTCGCGCAACGCCACCAGGGTGTCGATCGTCACAGACACGGCGGTGCGCCCCGGAATGTGATAGATCATCCACGGGATATCGTGATCGGCGGTCACCTCGAGGTAGTACTCGACCAGGCCTCGCTGGGGCGGTCTGGTGTAGTAGGGAGTGACGATCAGCAGGGCGTCTGCTCCGCCTGCCACCGCGTGATCGGTCAGGACCTTGGTCTCGGCCAGCGACTGCGATCCGGTCGCCGCCACCACCGGCACCCGGCCCTTGGTGACATCGATGGCCAGATCGACGAGTTGATTGCGCTCGGCCACGGTCAGGCTGGCGGGCTCGGCCGTTGTGCCGTTGATCAGGAGGCCGTGTGATCCACCCTCGATCTGGGTTTCGATCAGGGCGGCGTACGCCTCGAAATCGACCTCACCGTTGCGGAATGGCGTGATCAGCGGCGGGATCGAACCCTTCAACTCCCCCAGCTCCATCGGCACCCGCTCAGGCGACTTTCATCGTGGCCAGGGTGCAACCGACGGAGAATATCGGGATGGGGGCGTAGAAGAGGAGATCGCCCGTGGAACCCTCGGTAGCGCCCGCCACCGCGACGTAGGTGCGGATCTCGCCCGCCCCCTGGCCGGCGTCGATGTAGGCCTGACGGTCTGTGTAGGAGAGCAGGCCCTCTTTGTCGTTGCGCAACCACCGGTCCATGAACTCACGATCCCATGGTTCGTTGATCTTCCCCGAATCCGGCGTGGCGGGCCAATGGGACAGGCCGCCTGTTCCGATGATCGCGATGCGTTCTGGCACGGAATCAGCGGCCCGGCGGATGGCTCGGCCGAACTCCCAGGCCCTCGACAGCGGGGCGAGGGGCGGGCCTTGACAGTTTATGTTGGCCGGGATGACCGTCAGGTCGTAGCGGGGGGTCAGGAAGTGGAGGGGCACAATGATCCCGTGGTCGAACTTCCACTCCTCCGCGTATGAGATGTCGACCGTCTTCATGATCTCGGAGATCATCCGCTTGGAGAGGTCAGCGTTGCCTGGGACCGTCACCGCCTCGATACCGAGCCATTCGGGGTCTTCGATCGGCCCCTCGTAGGAGTCGGCCATGCCAACCGCGAATGCAGGCATGTTGTTCATGAAAAAGTTGGCGAAGTGCTCGGCGCCGATCACGAAGATGGCGTCTGGCCGGGTCGCTTCGAGTTCTTGCCGCATTTTGTCGTAGTTGGCGTAGAACTCGTCACGGACGACTGGATCGGCCTGATCGGCCCGACCGGTGATTCCGGGCGCGTGACTGGCCACTCCTGCAAAAACCAGTGGCATGGCTACTCCTCTCCGATGTTGGACTCTTGGCCAAGCGCAGACGCGTGGGCCTCAACACCTTCGTAACCGGTGACCTTGTACACGCCGTCGCGGACTTCGCCGTGTTCGTCAACTCCGTCGCGCATCTTCTGGAGGTAGTCCTGCCAGTCGACCTGATGGAAGGCGGCGAAATGCATCAGGATCTGCCCGTTCACTCCGAAGACGAAGAGCAGCCCGATGTCCGGCTCGGTAAGTGCTCGCTTCTCTTCGTCGGTGAGGTCGAAGCCTTGGTAGGCGACCTCAGGGTCTTGGCGGTATGACTCCTGTACCTTCGGATCTCGATTGAGTTCGTACAGGAACTTCTGGACGTAGTAGAGACTCATCACCCTCCTCCGACGTTTCGTTTGAAGCTTAACATGTTAAGTATTAGCATGGCGGGGATGGCCAACACGTCTTATCACCACACTCGGATGGAGACACCGGAGCCGCCGGCCGGGTGCCCCGTCAACCACGAGTTCACCCCGCTCTCCACGGAGTACGCGGCTGACCCATACACCATGACCACCAAACTCCGCGAGGAGACGCCGATATCTTCTACGCGGAGCAATTCGGCTACGTGGTGGTAACCCGCATGGAAGATGTCATGGAGGTCTTCCTCGATCCACAGACGTACTCGTCTGAGAACGTGCAGGATCCGGTCTTTCCGATCGCCGAAGAGGCCCAGGCCGTATTGGCTGCCTCCGATTTCGATCCCATCGCGGTGATGTCTAACCGTCAAGAGCCAGACCACGGCA
>QIDH01000028.1 GCA_003229305.1 Acidimicrobiia bacterium
CTCATACTGGTGCGGGCTGACCACAACCATCGGATATAGCTTCGCCTCAGACGCCCGCCACTGTGTGAACAGAGCCTCGATATCCGCGCTCACTTCAATAGTCTTGTTCGGTGACCTACAGCGTCCAGGTTGCCAGGACGAGTGCCTTGGATCGGTACGCGGTAAGCGTCGCATCCAATACGTCTAGCGGATTGATCGGCTGCACGCCCTCCATCATGTCGGCTTCACGCATGCCATAGAGCATGGCAGCGGAGAACCGACATGCATATACGCTGACGCCTTCATCGAGCATCGTCTGAATCTGGTTGTTATACGACATGGCGCCGGGGAAAGCCTCATCGCCGACCTTCGGGAAGCCGCGGGAAGCAGAGGCCATCAACGAACCCGGTCCGTACAGAACCAGGTGGGTGTCGAAACCCTTCCTGTTGATCCGCGTGGTTGTGAGCATGTTGACGAGGCCAACCGAACCTTCGAAAGGCACGGTGTGCATGAACACCCAGGCCTGTTCCCCCTCTTCAGCTTGAATATCGGGAAAGACCTTCTGCTCGTAGTCGACGATGGCGTCTCCGGGTTGTACCCGTTCATTTACAAATTCTGCCATGTGGGCTCCTTATTGCCTCAGCCTCGCCGACTCGGCCGCACGTTTCAGCCTCGAAGACTTGGCGTCTCGTTCTGGTTGGCGGCCTCATCGACCGCCTCGCCACTTCTCTTGTGCCAGGACCGACGTGTTCGACACGCCAAACCCACACATTCGGGGACTCGTGTCGATCTACTTCGGCTCCCTCCTTTCCCAGGAACGGCGGTGACTCCCTGGCATGGCTCGCATGATCCTTCCTCTAACCGACCAGGGCACCAGTCGGTAGACAGGGACAAACACACGACGCCAAAAGAAGGCACTGGCGCTCTTGGGTTGCAGCGGTCCTGAGCCGCCCCGGTACTTCTTTGCCATATCCACTTGCGCCGCCTCCAGCAGGTAGTGCTCGGCGTTGGTACGGAGCCAGAAGAAAAATTTCATTGCCAGATCACAGCTTTCCGAGAGCGTTCTGGGCGGCTAGAGCCATCGGCTCGTTCAGGGCACCAATGGGCGGCGAATAGACATTTTCCATCCAGGCGATGTCGTCAATCGGAATCCTGGCCCGCATCGCCATGGCGAGAAAGTCCGCCCTCTCCTTGATGCCTTCTATACCGACCATTTGTCCTCCGACCAGGGTCCTGGCCTGAGGGTCCACGAGCAGCTTGACACGAATCCGAGACCAGCCCGGGTAGTAGCGCGCCTTGGAGATACCGTCTGCCAAGCCCACTACGTGGGGGATGCCGAGAGCTGTGGCCAGCGTTTCTCCGAACGAAACACCGCCGATGGTCCAGGTGCCGGCGACCATGCCCCAGGGGACCTGGACAGCCTGATATGCACGTTCGCCTCCGCCTGCGTTGACCCCTGCGGTCTTTCCCTGAGAGTAGGCGTGGCTTCCGGACAGCCCGTTGATCGGGACCTTGGTCAAGCCGTGTGGGATCTCAACACAATCTCCTGCTGCCCAGACGCCGTTGGCCGATGTGGCCATTCCGTCGTCAACGATGATCCCGCCGGTTGAGCCTGTCTTGATGCCAGCCGCGGTCGCAAGCTCAGTGTTGGGAGTCTTGTGGGTTGCAACCACGACGACATCTGCGGGGAGGTCTCCATTCGAGGTCGCCACGGCATTGACTGTGCCATCACCCAAAAAGCCCTTGACTGTCGTCTGCATGTGCATATGGACACCGAGTTCACGTAGCGATTCCTCCACCGGCTCCATGATTTCGGGATCGCCGACCTCCGAAAGTGGCCACCCGCCAGGATCCACGAAATGGGTCTCCAGTCCTCGGTGAGCAAACGCGGTTGCCATCTCCACTCCGATTGGCGAAGCATCGACTACCACCGCGACCTTGGCGTCATCAAGCACCTTGTCGAACTCCATTGCCCGACGAATGTTCTTGACGTAATGCAACCCGGCCAGGTCGCTCCCCGGCACACCTGGGTCTCGATAGTTCCAACCGGTACCCAGAACGAGGCGGTCGTACTTGACTGTGCCCTCACCTGCCACCTCGATTTCCTGTTTCGAGGTGTCGACGCTCTCGACCTTGGTTGTGTACCGGATGTCGAATCCGGCGTCCTCGTAAAATTTCTTGTCCTGGAGAAAGAGGTTCTCGAACTTGTCGATCTCTTTTCCGTGGACGAACGGGATCCCACACGGGCTGTAGCCGACATCTTCGTACTCGGTGTACAGGATCACTTCGGCATCAGGCGCGGCACCCTTGGCACCACCCTGCGCACCAATCCCGGCAGCCCCACCACCTACGACCACTACCCGCATTTCATCGTGCCTTTCCTTTGTCGATCACCCTGCCTGGTCGATCGCCTCGTGAAACGGTAGAACCGTGACTTCCGACCTCCGGCGGCCTTAGCGTTGCCGAAGTACCGTTCCCCGAGCAACCACTAAAGTATGAAGACTCGTTTCCCATAGTATCAGTTGAGAGTCGACGAGGTCGGCTGAGGTCGAAACGTTTCGCGGAGACGACGGTGCGGATCAGATGGGGCGGAGCGCCAGCCACACCGCTTTCGCTGGTTTCGAGGTCGGGTTGTGCCAACGATGGGACAGGTCCCCGCGGAAGTGCACGGACTCGCCGGGCCGCAGGGTCACCGTCTCTCCCTCGAACTCAAAACAGAGTTTTCCCTCGAGCAGATAGACCAATTCTTCGCCAGGATGGTTGGTAGGACCAGGGCCAGACTCGCTCCCGCCTTGTGCTTCCGCATAGGCACCCGCCAAAAAAAAGCGCCCATAAGGACCTGAGATGTTCTGCAAGTCGAGTCCGGGAATCGAGGTGAAGACCGACCGACGATTTTCCGGGGTTATATGCACCGCCGGCTTGTCGCCCTCCTCATCCTCGGAGATGAAATAGCTCACCGGTCGGTTCAGGGCCGCCGCCAATTTCATCAACGTGGTGATGGTTGGGACCATGCCGTTACGTTCGATCTTGTGAATCGCAGCCGCCGACACGTCGGCTGAATTGGCCAGCTGCTGCAACGAGTGGCCCTTGCGGGTCCGCATGAGCCGGACCTTCGCACCGATTCCGCTGACTACCTCGGCCAAGGTACTCGGCTCTGGTCCCCCGGTCTCCGGCGGCTCTGTGTCCTCCGCTGTCTCCGCCGGCTCAGACACTGGGTGCCGTAGCGATCATCGCGAGATTCGTATTCACATCCAACATTGTCATATACGAATCGATGATAGTTGACACCCTGGGAGTAATTCGGCGCCGGTCGGCGGCGTGGGCACGATGGTAACGCGTGGAACGATGATTCGCACTCACGAATGGCAGCCCAACGGTACCCTGGCCCACGGAACACCTACTGGAGGGAGGCGATGCTCTCAGATGTCATGGAATGGTGTTTCCCAAGGCGAGAATGACCACCGGGAGCCAGAAGGTGTAGATGGCTACCCCAACCAGAATCGCACCGAGAGGCTTGGCCTGGAGCCGCCCATAGGTGGTGGCTGCAATGGCTAGGAAGGCCACGAACCACACGACGAGGATCGACCGGAACATCCACCCGCCGCTGAAGAAATCCCAGTAGAAGAGCGGAACGATCGCGACAGGGACCGCCACGTTTCCGACTTGTCGAAGATCGAGGCCTGCTATCTCCGTGATTCCCAGGAGTGTGAAGAAGATTCCGTAGAAAGTGATGAGGCCGGCGAGAAGAATCGCGCCGTCTCCGAGGGTGAGGATGTACCAGGCTGACGCGAGGTCGACGAGGCCGGCCACAAGGGACATCCATCCCACAGACTTCAGAGGGTCTGCGGCCCCCTCCTGTTTGTCGGCACCGATGCCGAGAAAGTAGAGCCCGTTGAGCCATGCCGCGAGGCCGGTACCAACAAAGACGAGTGTGATCGGGGGCATTTGGCCAGTCCCTTCGGTCAGTCCCGGCCCTTTGTCGGATCGGAAACAATTCGTGTCGTAAACTACTATCGACTGAAGCCGATCGTCAACTAGTGCACAGTGCACCGGCTGTTTTGACAGGCCTTGCATGCATCTCCCATCCAGGGCCGGGTTGGGGGGGTGCTTCGAAAAACGTAGGATCGGGCGAATTGACTGGCGGTGCCGCGGTCGACGCAGTCGCGGGCAGGTGTGGGTTTTGGGCGACCTACCGCCTCGAATTCGTCGGTGGGATTTGGGAGGCCCAGGGACTCGAGGGGTCCGTTCACCATTTCCTGAACGGCTCGCGACCGACGGTTTAGTAGCGAAGCTTTGAAGTCTTGTGTGCCGTGTTGTCTCCAATTCTGGCTGCGACCAGATAGATTGCAGTGGCAACCAACGACTGCCTTTCAACGTCAGAAGAGAAATGTCCGACACATCCTCAGAGGTGACCGAGAAGGGGAAGACGCCGATGGCGCTCCTTACGCTCGCCGCTCTTGGCGTCGTCTTCGGTGACATTGGTACGAGTCCCCTGTATGCGTTCCGTGAAGCGTTCGTCGTGTCTGAACTCGAAGTCAGCGAGACAACGGTGCTTGGCGTGCTGTCGATGATTTTCTGGGCGCTGCTCTTGGTTGTGACGATCAAATACCTGATTTTCGTCATGCGGGCCGACAACGGCGGCGAAGGAGGGATTCTCGCTCTGACGTCTTTGATCATGGGGCAGAACGGCCGGTCGCGTCGCCGGGCGGTATTCATCGGCGTCGGGTTGTTCGGGACTGCGTTGTTGTACGGGGACGGCATGATCACCCCTGCGATCTCGGTTCTGTCTGCGGTCGAAGGTCTCGAGGTCGCGGTTCCGTCGCTCGGGCCGTGGGTTCTGGTGATCGCTGCTCTGATCCTCGTATTGCTCTTCACCAATCAGCACAGAGGAACGTCCACCCTCGGCGCCCTTTTTGGCCCGATCATGGTTGTTTGGTTCAGCGTGCTGGCGTTGTTGGGGATCATTCAGATCATCGAGATGCCATCGGTACTGGCGGCAATCAACCCTGGCCACGCCATCGGCTTCGCATTCGACAGGCCGAAGTTCGCGCTCCTGGCGCTTGGGGGAGTGTTCCTGGTCGTGACCGGTAGCGAAGCCCTGTACGCCGACATGGGCCACTTCGGGGTCAGGCCCATTCGGCTCGGCTGGTTCGGTCTCGTGTTCCCGGCGCTCGTCCTCAACTATTTCGGTCAGGGAGCCCTGCTGTTGGGAGACCCGAGCGCCATCGAGAATCCGTTCTATGAGTTGGCGCCGAGTTGGGCGGTGCTGCCGCTGGTGCTGCTGGCGACGATGGCGACCGTGATTGCGTCACAAGCCCTGATCTCTGGTGCATACTCGCTCACCTCGCAAGCAATCAAACTCGGATACCTGCCGCGCCTCCAGGTCGACCACACATCGCCGCGCCATGTCGGGCAGATCTATGTGCCGAGCATCAACTGGATCCTGATGGTTGCGGCCGTCGCCCTGGTGTTCTCGTTCGGGTCTTCGAGCCGGCTGGCTGCAGCGTATGGAGTAGGCGTGGCGACCGACATGGTGATCACAGCAGTTCTGTTGTTCGTGGTGATGCGGAGCCGGTGGCAGTGGAGCCTCACCAGAGCGGCGACTCTGATCGGCGGGTTTCTGGTGATCGATCTCGTCTTCTTCGGAGCGAACATTTCGAAGGTCCCTGCCGGTGGCTGGTTCCCGTTGGTCATCGGAGTGATCGGATTCACTCTCATGGCGACCTGGAAGAGGGGCACCCAGCTCAAGAACGCCCGCTTCGATGCCGGCAAATTGCCGATCGCACGATTCGTCAAGTCGATCACCGACCATCCTCAGCAACGTGTGACCGGCACCGGGGTATACCTGTTCGCCGGGTCTGGGGATACGCCACCGACATTGCTGACCAATCTGCGCCACCACGAGGTTCTCCACGAGACGGTCGTGCTCGTGTCGGTTCATGTCGAAGGTCGCCCACGGGTGCAGGCCGCCAGGCGGGCCGACGTCGAGAGCCTGGGCGAAGGTTTCCACGTGATCGATCTCCACTTCGGATTCGTCCAGGAACAAGACGTGCCGACCGCCTTGGCAGAGATCGTTCATCCGGAGTTCGGTTTCGATGCGTCCGAAGCCACTTACTTCCTGGGTCACGAAAGGATCCTGCCCACCGACCTTCCCGGCATGGCGTTGTGGCGTGAACACCTTTTCGCATTCCTCCACCAGAACGCGTCCAGCGCGGCTCGTTTCTTCCGACTTCCCGTCGACCGTGTGGTCGAGGTAGGCATCCAAGTAGAAATCTGATCTGCCACCCGCGGTCGGGCCCTAGACTTCGATTCCAGCCCGAATCGTCCTTGCCACCAGCGGGACCCCTGGCCGGTAGACGAGGTGGTGGTGGGAAGGGGCTTCGAGCATCACGAGGTCCGCTTTGGCTTCTGGTGTGATCCGGCCGATGTCGGTGCGTCGTAGGGCGGTCGCTCCTCCGATGGTGCCCGCGGCCACGGCTTCGTCGATGGTCATGTGCATGTCGCGCACTGCCAGGGCGATGCAGAAGCTCATCGACGTGGTGTAGCTCGAACCAGGATTGCAATTGGTGGCGATGGCGACTGTTGCGCCTGCTTCGATCACCCGCCGAGCGTCTGGGTACGGCTGGCGGGTGGAGAAGTCGGCTGCCGGCAGGAATGTGCAGACGGTCGAGGACCCGGCCAAGGCTTCCACATCGGCGCCGGTCAAATATGTGCAATGGTCGGCCGAGGCCGCCCCGACGTCGACCGCCAGCTGAACCCCTGGACCAGGTCGCAGCTGGTTGGCGTGCACTCTGACTCCTAGACCTGCCGCGAGGCCCGCTTCGAGAACCGCTCGGCTCTGGTCGGCGTCGAATGCCCCCTCCTCACAGAAGACGTCGATCCAGCGGGCATAGGGCGCGGCGGCCCCGAGCATGTCGCCGGTCACCAGTTTGACGTAGTCGTCAGGACGGTCGGCATAGTCGGCTGGCACGACATGGGCGCCGAGGAACGTGGTCTCTTCGGTAAACTCACCTGCGATGCGGAGCGTGCGCGCCTCCTCGTCAACCGTCAATCCGTAGCCAGACTTGATCTCCGTCGTGGTGATCCCGGCCCGAGCAGACTCGGTGAGCCGAGCGGAGGTGAGCGACCGCAGCTCATCGTCAGACGCTTCCCGGGTAGCCGCAGTGGTCACTCGAATGCCCCCGGCCTCGTAGTCGGCTCCCGCCATCCGAGCGACGAATTCGCTCGCCCGGTCTCCCGCAAAGACCATGTGGGTGTGAGAGTCGACAAAACCAGGCAGCACACACCGGCCGCCTGCATCGATCCTCTCGTCGGCATCGGCGTTCCCAGCCGACTCAATCGCAACGATGCGATCACCTTCAAATACGACCGCGGCATCGCTGACGATCCCCAACAGACCCTCACCAAGGCCAGGGTCGTTGGTGATCAGGGTGCCAATGTTGTCGACAACGGTGGTAGGCATGCCCTGACGGTACCCGCTCAGTCTGTGTGCACGATCTGGCCGTCGACGACGGTGGTTGTCACGTCTGATGCGGTGGCGGCGAATACTGCGGAAGCGAGCAGGTGGGCAGGCGCCGTGCCTTCCAAGCGAAAAGAGTCGAGGGTGATGGTGGTGAAGTCGGCGAGGGCTCCCACTTCGATGCGACCGCCCTCCGGCCATCCAATGGCGGCGTAACCGTTGGCGGTTCCGTAGGTCAGCAGTTCGTGCACTGAATGGTTGCCTCGGACCTGAGTCGCCAATCGTTCGTTGAGCTCGACGGCCCTTATCTCTTCGAACGGATCGACGATCGCCTGACTGTCACTGCCGATCGACAACCGGGCCCCAGCCTTGACCAGCGATCGGCCCGGCCCAATTCCGTCGGCTAGGTCCCGCTCGGTAGTTGGGCAGAAACACACGTTGGAACTCGAACTTCCCAACAGAGCGATGTCTCGATCGTCCAAATGAGTTCCGTGCACGGCAGTGAACCGGGTGCCCAACGCACCCGCCTCGGCAAGAAGTTGCGTAGGGCTCAGGCCGAAGGCTGCCTGGGATTGGGTGTTCTCGGCGGGTTGTTCGGATACATGCGCGTGGAATGGAGCGTTGGCCTCTCGGGCCCAGGTGGCGACCGCCTCGATGGCGGTACGATCCGCTGCCCTCACCGAATGCACAGCGGCCCCGATTCGCAGGGTTGGTCCCTCAGACAATCCTGCTACACGCTCCGCCCAAGACTCTGCGGACCCGTCCGAGAAGCGACGCTGAACCGCGTCGAGGTCGGCGAACTCGCCTGACTCGTCGATGCCGCCATGCAAATAGAGCGTGTCGAGCAGCGTTATTCGGATCCCAACCGCGGTGGCTGCGGCGATCAGCGCGTCGCCCATGATGTTGCGGTTTTCATAACGAGTCCCGTCCGCCCCGTGGTGCAGGTAGTGGAACTCACCTACCGCGCTGTATCCGGCCGCCACCATTTCGCCGAAGACCTGAAGACCGATCTGGTGGTAGTCGTCAGGATCGAGGGTGGCCGCAGCCGCGTACATCTCTTCGCGCCACGTCCAGAACGAGCCAGAACCGGCGTGGGTGCGTCCCCTCAGCAATCGATGGAAGGCGTGGCTGTGGCCGTTGGCGAAACCTGGCAGGGTGAGACCGTCGAGACGCATCGCCTCGCCTGGCGGGTCCATGACTCCCTTGACGACTGCGGCGATCTTGCCGTCGGCCACCGTGATCACAACGCCCGCCTCGGCCAGATCAGCGCCGAGCCATGCGTGCTCGGCCCAGAATTGGGTCACGATCCGACCTGGTCCACGAACGCAGAGATTCTGGCGACGAACTCGTCGCGTTGATGGGCGTCGAACTGTTCCCAGGTCGCCAGGGTGCGAGGGTAGATGCGGTCGACGATCAGGTTGCCGTCCAGGTGATCGATCTCATGCTGGAAGGTTCCGGCAGTGAGTCCCCGTTTGATCTCTTCATGCGGTTCTCCCATCCGGTCCAGATACTCGACTTTGATGTTGGTGTGTCGTTGCAGGTCGCCTCGCAGGGGAACGGATAGGCAGCCCTCGTTGGTTTCGAAGGTTTCGTCGTCGACTGGCTGCCAGATCGGGTTGACGATGACGGTCAGCGGAATCGCGGGTTTGTAGGGGTAGCGGGGGTTGGATGTGACCTCGACGATCGCAATGCGAAGGCCCGAATAGACCTGGTTGGCGGCGATCCCGGCCCCTGCCGCGTCGTGCATCGTGTCGATCATGTTGTCGATCAGTCGCTGGATTTCTGGGGAGGCCAGCTCCTCGGCGGAAACGGGCCGAGTGGGGGAGCGGAGGATCGGGTGACCGATCGGGGTGATATCGAGGACGCTCACCTAGCTCTCCGTCATCGGGACTCTGACGCCTCGTTCGTCTGCCACCTCGACAGCCCGCTCGTAGCCGGCGTCTACATGACGGATCACTCCTGTGGCAGGGTCGTTGGTCAGCACCCGCTCCAACTTGGCCGCGGCCAGGTCGGTCCCGTCTGCCAGGCTCACCTGCCCTGCATGGATCGATCGGCCGATCCCGACGCCACCTCCGTGGTGGATGCTGACCCAGGTCGCTCCAGATGAGGCGGTAACAAGCGCGTTGAGCAGAGGCCAGTCTGCGATGGCGTCCGATCCGTCCGCCATGTCCTCTGTCTCCCGGTACGGGGAGGCGACCGAACCTGAATCGAGGTGGTCTCGCCCGATCACGATCGGTGCCTTGAGCTCCCCGCTCCTCACCATCTCGTTGAATCGTAAACCGAGTCTGTGCCGCTCGCCGTATCCGAGCCAACAGATCCTGGCGGGCAGACCTTGAAAGGCCACCCGCTCTCCTGCCAGCTTGATCCAACGGGCCAGCGCCTCGTCTTCTGGGAACTCTTCGAGCACTGCGCGGTCCGTCGCCGCAATGTCGGCGGGGTCACCGGAGAGTGCCACCCAGCGAAAGGGTCCTTTGCCTTCGCAGAACAACGGCCTGATGTAGGCGGGCAGGAACCCGGGGTAGTCGAACGCCCTCTCATAGCCACCGAGCTGAGCTTCGGCCCGCAGGCTGTTGCCGTAGTCGAAGACCTCGGCCCCTCCATCCATGAAGCCGACCAT
Organism: Acidimicrobiia bacterium; assembly: GCA_003229305.1. Lineage (GTDB taxonomy): Bacteria > Actinomycetota > Acidimicrobiia > Spongiisociales > Spongiisociaceae > SZUA-232. Next base: position 10,056 of record QIDH01000028.1, read on the forward strand.
CGCCTCGACGTGAGCGGCCATCGAGGCCCGAGAGCGGCGGGTGTAACCCTCTGGGTCCTCAGTGGCCAGGCGAGCCGCAGCCTCCGGGGTGAGATCCGTCGGAACGTAGGACAGTGGATCATGGGCAGAGGTCTGGTCGGTGACGATGTCGGCGGGGAAACCATCGGCCAGGAGCCTGGCGAACAGGTTGGCAGCGTTGCCGATGAGCCCGATCGACCGCCCGACCCGCTCGGCCTTGGCTGCCAAACAAAGGCTGATCGCCTCGTCGTAGGTTTCAGCCACGACATCCAGGTAGCGGGTCTCGACTCTGCGCTCGGCTCTCACAGGATCGACCTCGATACAGAGCGCCACGCCGTCGTTCATCGTGATCGCCAGCGGCTGGGCGCCGCCCATGCCCCCGAGTCCCGCGGTCAGGGTGATGGTCCCGGCCAGGCTGCCGCCGAAACGTTTGCGGGCGATCTCGGCGAAACACTCGTATGTCCCCTGGAGGATTCCCTGAGTGCCGATGTAGATCCACGATCCGGCAGTCATCTGCCCGTACATGGTCAGGCCTTCGTGCTCGAGACGACGGAACTCCGGCCAATTGGCCCAATCCGGCACCAGGTTCGAGTTGGCGATCAGCACCCGAGGCGCCCACTCGTGGGTGCGCAACACGCCGACCGGCTTGCCGGATTGCACCAGCATCGTCTCGTCGTCGGCGAGGGTCGTCAGGGTGCGCAGCATTGCGTCAAAGGCACCCCAACTTCTCGCGGCCCTCCCGGTCCCCCCGTAGACAACGAGGTCATCCGGGCGCTCGGCCACATCGGGATCGAGGTTGTTCTGGAGCATTCGGAACGGAGCTTCCTGCTGCCAGCCTCTACAGGTCAGCTCGGTGCCGGTTGGCGCTTGCACGGGTCTGGGGCCAGAAGTCATACGGTCATTCTCGCGTATCTCTGCGGCCGGTGACGAAGGTCGAGGCGCCCGGCACGGTAGGGTCGCCTGATGACGATTCAGCTTGCCGGTTCTGGACTCACGATCGAAGACGTTGTCGGCGTGGCCAGGCAGGGTACTCGTGTGGCGATCAAGGATTCCGCCAGACAACGGATGGTTGCCAGTCGGGCCATCGTCGAAGGACTTGCGGACGGTGAACCGACCTACGGGATCACAACCGGGTTCGGTGCACTGGAGACTGTGGCCATACCTGCGGACAAACGGGCGGCCCTTCAGGTCGCCCTGGTCCGCTCTCACGCAGCAGGGGCGGGGCCGCGAATCGAGAGCGAGGTGATCAGGGCAATGATGGTGCTGCGGGCAAGAACACTGGCGATGGGGTTCAGCGGTGCCCGCCCCGAAACCGCCGAGGCGCTGGTGGCGTTGCTCAACGGGGCCATCACACCCCTCGTCTACGAACACGGGTCCCTAGGTGCGAGCGGTGACCTTGCTCCGCTCGCTCACGTCGCGTTGGCCTTGATCGGCGAGGGCGAGGTGGAGCATGGAGGAGAAGTCGTAGCTGCCGCCGAGGCATTGGCAGCGGCCGGTCTGGCTCCGATCGAGTTGGTCGAAAAAGAGGGCCTTGCGCTCACCAATGGCACAGACGGCATCCTCGGAATGTTGTGCTTGGCGGCCGCGGACATCAGCAATCTGTTGAAGGCGGCCGATGTGGTCGCGGCCATGAGTGTCGAAGGATTGCTCGGCACCGATCGGGCGTTTGCGGATGATTTGGTGGCGTTGCGACCGCAGCCGGGACAGGCGAGATCGGCCGCCAATTTGCGCAAGATGCTGGCCGGATCTCCGCTGGTCGCCAGCCATCGGCACGATGATCCCAGGGTGCAGGACGCATACTCGCTGCGGTGCACGCCTCAGGTGCACGGCGCAGGCCGAGACACGCTCGATCATCTCGTCCGCACCGTCGGTTACGAGCTGGAGGCAGCGATCGACAATCCGATGGTTCTCGAAGATGGGCGGGTTGAGTCCGGTGGCAATTTCCACGGCGCCCCGCTTGGCTACGTCGCCGATTTCGCCGCCATCGCCCTCGCCGATCTGGGGTCGGTCTCTGAACGTCGGATGGATCGCCTGCTCGACACCAACAGAAGCCACGGGCTGCCGGCGTTCCTTGGTGACGACCCTGGCGTGGACAGCGGCCTGATGATCGCCCACTACACCGCCGCGGCCATGTGCGGAGAAAACCGCCTGTTGGCCGCGCCGGCCAGCGTCGACACATTCGCCACGTCTGGCATGCAGGAGGACCACGTTTCGATGGCATGGGGCGCCGCCAGAAAGCTGCGGACCGTCGTCGCCAATGTGTCGAGGATTCTGGCCATCGAGCTGATGGCGGCCGCCAGGGCGATCGAGTTGCGCGCTCCCGTCGATCCGGCACCGGCGACTGCGGCTGTGATCAAGAAGCTGCGCACCGAAGTTGCCGGACCCGGTCCTGACCGTGCCTTGTCGCCCGAGATCGCCGCAGCGGAGGTCTTGGTCGCCGACGGCTCGGTGGTCGAAGCGGCGTCAGGGGTGGCCGGCTCGCTCGATTAGGTTCTGAAGTGAACGGGTTGGTGTGCTGTGAGATACGTGTTCTTGATTCGGGCTGCATTTTTGTTCGGGGCCGTCCTGTTCGTTTCGGCCTGCGGCTCTGCTTCCAACTCCACCGGTGGAGCAACTCGCTCAACGGCTACAACCACGGTCCCGGCCGTCGTCGCTACGGAGCCGACCACCAACGTCGCACCAGAAGAGGCCGTCACTCCTGAAGATCAGGGTCCAGAGGAGACGGCCTGGTCCGGTGCCGACGCTGAGCGCGCCGTCGAGAACTTTCTCGCTGCGCTGGGCGCCGGGGCATACGAACAGGCCGCCTGGTCAGCCGAAAACGGCAGCATCGTCGTCGACGGTCAGGCCGGCGGGGAAACGGTTGCCGAGGCATTCGAGCGGATGTGCGGCGAAAGCAAGTGCCTCGGGCCATATTCCGTGGTGGCCGACGGCCCCGGCCTAATCGACCCTCGGACGGCGCAGGCCTCGTCGACGGTGACAGTGACCCACACTGCAAGTGGTGAGCAAACATCGATCCGGCTGGGCACCTTCGAAGGCCAACGTTTCATCACGGACCTGCCACCGCTCGTGCCCTCGTCTGGTGCTCTTGCCCTCGTTGAGGTGCTTTTTGGCGGTGATCCCCCTGAGAGGGTCGTGGTGCAGCGGTTCAATGCCTTCGAGACATGGGAAAACGGTGAGCGGCAGTGGACCACCAATTGGTGGTCGGATGACACGTATCAGGTGGAGGGCGGCTTTGCACTGACCGCGGAGGGTCTGGCTACGACGCTCGATGATCCCGGAACGGTGTTCGAGGCCAACTGCGCTGTACTCATGACGAGAGGTGACCAGGTCCTCGTCTTCGAACAGTGCTCGTTGGATGGCTGGCAGCTCTCCGTTCTCACGACTCGGGGCGAGCGGCAGGCTCCCATTGCGTTTGAAGAGCGTGAAGAGGGCGAGTTCGTCTGGTTCGTTGAGCGGGATCACGCCATGCTCTCCGGTTTAGGCGATGCCGAGGGGAATCTGACTTCCATCGTGACCAGAAGCGGCGTCGACTTGCTGGGAAACGACTATGCATCGCGGATCACGCTGTCAACCGATGGGACTCTCGCCGCCTATATCGACCACGCAGATCCTGCCGCCTATTCGCATTTCTGGAGCCCGGTCGTGGTTGTGAAGGACGTTCAGACGGGGGCCGAAATCGGACGGTGGACACTCGACAATGCCGTCATGTGTCTCGAATTTGCCGGCCAGTGGCTGATTGCCTGCGAGAGCGACGGCGATCTGATCGACAACGACCCCGAACAGCGGGCTTTAGTTGCGATCAACATCGAGACCGGCACGCTCAACCGGATCGAGACCCGGGTTCGAGTGTTTCTTCCTGCCTAACAGCGAGCGCCAATCGGTGCCCGCTCAGGTCACGTCAGCTTCGTGCTTTATGGCGTCTGATTCAGCGTTTTCGCGACGGGCCAAAAACACGAACGGGAGGGCTAACACGGCAACGGCACCCGAAACCACGTACGAAGTGCCGTAGCTCCAGACGTCTGCAACCCGACCGAGGGCCGGCTGGCTGACCACGCCTCCCGCCGAGGCCATCAGCGCGTCGAACGACAGCACCGTCGCCCTCTGTTCAGAGGGAATTTCGCCGTTTAGATAGGCCTGGCGGATTGGTCGATAGGCCGAGAACATCA
>QIDH01000103.1 GCA_003229305.1 Acidimicrobiia bacterium
GATCGTTATTCCTACTTTCGCCCAGATTCGCGACCCGAAGCGTATTCCCGCCAGTGTGCTGTCAGGCCTGGGCGACATCGGTTTGTGGGACATCCATCCGCTCAACCTCTTCAGGATCTCCTGGCACAACGAGCCGGTTGAACACGGTGGGGGATTTGGTGGAGTCAACTATGTGGAGTGGCCGTCGTCGCTGACCGGGGTCGACGCTCGGATTGTTTCTCTGGTCGGCAAATGGTTCCCAACCGGCGCCCACAAGGTCGGTGCTGCTTTCGGGTGTCTAGTCCCTCGCCTGATCACCGGCCAGTTCGATCCTGCGACCACCAAGGCGGTTTGGCCCTCAACCGGGAACTACTGCAGGGGCGGTGCATATGACTCCCAGCTCCTCGGGTGCGACTCGATCGCGATCCTGCCGGAGGGCATGAGCCGCGAACGCTTCGAATGGTTGGAGGCTGTGGCAGGCGAGATCATCAGGACGCCTGGCACCGAATCCAATGTCAAGGAGATATTCGACAAGTGCAAGGAACTGGAGGCCTCAGGCGAGGATCTGATGATTTTCAACCAGTTCGACGAGTTCGGGAACTACCTGTGGCACTCGTCGGTGACCGGCCCAGCAGTCGAGGAGGTCGTGCGGTCAATCAGCGGTCCTGGCGACCGGTTCAGAGGGTTCACTGTGACCACCGGGTCGGCGGGCACGATCGCTGCTGGCGACTACCTCAAAGATGTGTATCCAGGCTCGGTGATCGCGGCAGGAGAGGCAGTGCAGTGTCCCACGATGCTCTACAACGGCTTCGGCGAGCACCGCATCGAGGGCATCGGAGACAAACACATCCCTTGGATTCACAACGTCGCCAACACCGATTTCGCGATTGGCCTCGACGACGAGGCTAGTGTTGTGCTGACCCGCCTGTTCAACGAGGACGCCGGTCGTGAGTACCTGTCCGACCAGGGAGTGCCATCCGAAACGATCGGATTGCTGCCATTGCTCGGGTTCTCTGGAGTGGCCAACATTTTGTCGGCCATCAAGCTGGCCAAGTACTACGAGATGACCTCGAGCGACATCGTGGTGACGGTGGCCACCGACTCGATGGATATGTACCAGAGTCGCCTCCACGAGATGGCCGAGGATCGAGGACCGTTCACGGGGATGGACGCTGCAGCCTCATATCACCGCCACCTGTTGGGTGCCGGTCTCGACCATGTCCACGAACTCGACTACTACGACCGCAAGCGGATCCACAACCTCAAGTACTACACATGGGTCGAACAGCAGGGCAAGACGTACGAGGAGATCCAGGCCCAGTGGTACGACCCCGATTACTGGACTTCGATCCGGGCGATGGCCGACCAGGTCGATGTCTTGATCGAGGAGTTCAACACCCTGGGATGAAACCGTCGTCGCTCAGGCTCGGTATCGTTCGTTTTGATGCTGGAGCCGACTAGCTACCTAGGAGCCGCCCTTTCGCTGTCGCTCGTGCTGGTTGCGGTCTGGCTGAGTCGCTGGCAGCGCATGGGCGTGGAGTCATCGATCCTGGTGGCGGCGGCTCGGGCCGGTGTCCAGCTCGTGGCGGTCGGCTTCCTACTGACGTGGGTTCTCGGATCTACGTTCGATTGGCCATTGGCTGCCTTGTGGGTGGTGGCGATGGTGGCCATCGCGGCCAATGTCGTCCAGCGCCGAGCCACCAGAGTACCGAACCTCCTCTGGCCTGCTGCGGCGGCAATCGGTGGGTCCACCGCCTTGTCGCTCATGCTGATCTTTGTCCCGGACGTAATCCCCACCTCCCCGGTCAACCTGGTTGTGATGGCTGGGATCACGATCGGCAATGCGATGGCGGCGACGGTGCAGGGCGCTCGCCTTCTCGCCGAGTCGGTCGGGGAGCGGCGCGGCGAGGTCGAAGGAATGCTGGCCCTGGGATTCGACGGACCGGCGGCCACCCGGTTCATCGCCTCGACGGCATCCCGAACGGCGCTGATACCCCAGATCGAGCGCACCAAGGTTGTCGGTCTGATCGCGCTTCCTGGTGCATTGACCGGTCTGCTGCTGGCCGGCGTCGATCCGGTCCCGGCAGTGCTCACCCAACTGGTCGTCATGTACCTGGTGCTCGGCTCGGTGGCCACCTCAGTCGTCATCGTCACCGTGATCGTCGCAAAACGAACTCTCACCCCCGACCTCCGCCTCGCAGCCTGGACGTCCGTCCAAGACCCAGGCGGATGAAAGTTGGGGACCAGGACACATTCGATGCCGAGTTTGACCCCTGGTGTCTTTGTGCGAATGTAGCTATGATAACGGTATGTCAGTAGCTACACCACACAATGAAGTCGGGGTCAGAGATCTCAAGAACAACCTCAGCCGTTACCTGGGGCGGGTGAAGGACGGCGAAGAGATACTTGTCACTGATCGTGGTCGGCCGGTAGCAAGGCTGTCACCTCTGCATCACCCCGCAAACCGGCTAGCGGATCTTATCGCTACCGGCGCAGTGAAACCACCGAAGAGCACCGCCAGATATCGTCCAGTGCAGCGAATACAGGCAAGGGGTTCAGTCAGCGATCTCGTTGTCCAGCAGCGTCGGTGATTACCTACGTCGATACATCGACTCTGGTCAAGCTGCTGATCGAAGAGGAGGGCTCGGGGTCGGCCGCCCTGATCTGGGACACTGCCGATGCCCTGGCCTCGGTTGCGTTGATCACAGTGGAGGCTCGGTCCGCTTTGGCATCAGCGCAGCGGCAAGAGCGTCTCACCGAGGCTCAATACGAGAGAGCGAAAATGGAATTGTCGGCTCTTTCGGACGAACTCGCCATCGTTCTAGTAACCGAAGAGTTGATTCTCGATGCAGCCGAATTGGCTGAGCAAGATGCGCTGCGCGCATATGACGCAATCCACCTGGCGGCCGCTCTGAGCGTTGACGCGAACTTGCTGACTAGTGCTGATGCCGGCCTCTGTAGCGCGGCCCAAAAGCGAGGTCTTCACATCGCGAACCCCCTCGAGGCCGGTGGGGGTGATGAATTCAGATGAGCATGGGTTGTGGGTTCGGCTCTCGGAAGTTACTGCTGGTGGCTACAGCCCCCTCCGGCGGCGAAAACTGACTCGACGCACTCCGCCAAATGTATGGCTCGTTCCTGACGAACCAAGAGGGTTCGCCCACACGGGGGAGGAGATGTGCCGACAGAAAGCTGGCTTGGTGCGTCGTACGAAGCTGGGCTTGTGAGTGTTTCCTTGGTTGAGCGTTGAAGGGCAGGGGTGAACGTCGAGCAGCAGATCGGGGGCACGTTCGAGGCGTTTGCCGAAGAGGTGGCGCCCCGGCTGCGGCATGCGCTGGTGGCCCGATTCGGGCCGGAAGTGGGTGCGGACGCGGCGATAGAGGCCCTTCTGTACGCGTGGCAAAACTGGGAAAGAATTGCAGCGTTGGGCAACCCAATCGGCTACCTCTACAGGGTCGGCCAGACCAGGGGGCGAGGCACTGTGCTTCGCCCGAGTCGGGTGTCGATGCCGCCCGTCGACCACGATCGGGATCCCCTAGTCGAACCCGGCCTGCCCGTTGCCCTCGCCGCCTTGACGGCCAAGCAACGGACTGGAGTGATCCTGGTGCACAGTTTCCAGTACACGCTCGCCGAGGCTGCAGAGGTGCTCGGTGTCACGAAGTCGAGCGTGCAGACCCATCTCGACCAGGGACTTGCCAAGCTCCGCGTCGCCCTGGAGGTGGACGATGTCAGTTGACCTGTCGACCCAACTCAGGGCATACGGTGACCTACTTGACGACATCAGCCCTGGCGTCAGTCCTGCAAGGCCTCGCGAGTCTGGTGACAGCCGCATTGGCCGTTTGCGTCGGCCCCGATGGTCATCCGCAGTGATGGCCGCCGCGGTGATTGTCGCAGCTCTTGTGGTTGCATTGTTACTGCGTGGTGGGGTGCCCGATGTTGCGGTCGACGAGGACGAGTCGCTCAGCGAGATCGGCGTGATCCTCGAATACGTCAACGCCGTGAACGAGGGCGACATTGCCAGGCAACGGGAACTCACGGATCCTGAGTCCGTCGAACTGGCCTCTGTGTTCGATGACCAGTGACTCAGGAGTATGGAGTGGACTTCGCTGGTGATGGTGGAGCGTGTATCCGACTGCCGGCCGTTCGAGGGCTCGATCGTTGGTGATTCCTACGAGTGCGGGTACGAGCGCGAGAACAAGATCGGCGAAGCACTCGGCGGGGCTCGTCGTTATGGAACGGTGGCCGTGACCGTGAATGGGCGCATGATCTCATCGTTCCAGCCGATGCTATTTGTGGACACGCCGGGCGATATTGAGGATCCCGAGTTCCTGAACTGGGTTCAGGCGGTCCATCCGGAGGTTGGGGCGAGCCTGCTCGCTCGGATGAGCGACATCGGCGACGATGATCTGGGTCAGCTTTTCGGTGACGTGATGGAGATCACGGCCGAGTTTATGGCGTTACCGCCACCGGAGAGGTCCGTCCTTCGTAACGAGGACCTCGACCTGTCTCAGATCTGGTTCAGTCAGACTGGCTTGATGCGCCTCAGCCCTCAAATTTAGCGCGATCGGTTGGACCGGGCCTGTGGCGAGGGTGTCTGGGAACTCGACGTCGCTAGGGCTCTGGCGGAGGAGTTCATCACTGAAGACGCCGCCTACGCCCTTTTCCTGGAGGCCTATCCGCCGTCCATCGACTCCGGTGCAGATGCGCTGTGGCTTACAGCGGCCGATTACTGCCCGGAGGACTTTCCGCCTGGGGTCGTCGAGACCGGCCCACCCCAGCCCTGAGGTTCGAGGGCCTCTTGTCGTGAGCCCTGGACGCGCCAGAGCCGCCCTGTTGGGGCGGCTCTGGCGCAGATCCCGGGTGATGGTGGGGGAGGAGAGTCCTATGCCCGGGAATCGCTCTAGATCGAGTGCATCCAGGTGTTCCGGCGTACCTTGGCCATTTCGTGGCGTTGGCGATCGAGATCCTGGCGAGCGTCGATCATCTGAAGGAAGTCGCGTGACCTCGCAAGGTCGTGATGTCGCTTCCAAGAGCTGACCAGAGTGTCGTACTGACGATCGAATTCCGAATTGCGCGCAACCTGCATAATGGACCTCGTTCTGTTTGATTGTTCTTGCGGCTACATCGACTAACGTAACACAGGTCTGAAGGTATTCCAGCCGTTTGATACATGGTGAAAAGGCCTTTAGACCAGCGGATCGTAAAGTATCTTCCTGTCTTGGCTATGAATTATGGGCCTGACATCTGTACGGGTGGTGCTGCACACGATGACTACAAGGAAATGAGAGTTTTGTGGACATTGACGACATTGGATGGATGCTTCTCACAGAGCTTCAGGATGATGCCCGTATCAGTTTTCGTGAGCTCGGAAAGCGAGTCGGCCTGAGCGCACCGGCGGTTGCCGAGCGGGTGCGAAAGCTGGAAGAGGCAGGGGTAATCCGGGGCTTTCACGCCGAGTTGGATCTCGAGGCGATCGGTATGCCGATCATTGCAATGGTCAGGGCGACTCCGACTGGAGGCGACCATGGTCAGCTTGAAGAAGTAGCCCTCGGTCTCCCTGAGGTTCGTGAGGCCCACAGGGTCTCGGGGTCAGAACACATGTGGATGAAGATTTCTGCCCGGTCACTTTCTCATCTTGATGGGGTCTTGCAGTCGTTCTGGAATGTTGCAGACACGACCACCAATCTCGTTCTGCGCACTGTGGTCCACCAGCGTCCGGTCGACGCCGAGACCGTGGAACACACGGTGGAACGACGGTCGAGCCAATACACGAACTGAGATCATCCGGAGGCAATTAGGCTCGCCGGATGCATCGTCCCTCCGCCCTTTTGTTGACCCTCCTGCTCTTGGCCGCGGCTTGTGGAGGCGGTGGGCTCGATGAGCAGGCGGGCGGCCCAGAGATCTTTTCGGCTACCTGCGCCAGGTGTCACGCTGCGGATCTCTCGGGAGGGATCGGTCCGCGGTTGGGTATGGGGGCGCCCTCGTCCGACAAGCCCTTGGAATATTTCGTGCAGACCATCTCGAGGGGGCAGGGTCGAATGCCGTCGTTCGATGGTTCGCTCAGCGCGAACCAAATCCAGAGGGTTGTCGAGTTCATACTCGTCGAGCAGGGGCGAGAGTTCACCGAGTAGCTCGGCTACCAACTGACGAGTTCCACTGTCGTCTCGACTCCGGTCAGGGCGGCGATTCGTGTCGCCACAGCGGCCGGGTCGGCTGTCGTCAGATAGCGATGGGTGCCCATGGCGTCTTCCGTTCCGATCCCGACCTCGGAGGCCATTCTTGCAATCTGGCGTGCGACGGCTTCGCTGGGGTCGATGATCGTGACATCTCCACCGGTGAGTTCGGTGATCGAATCGTGTAGAAACGAGTAGTGGGAGCAACCGAGCACCAATGTATCGGCGCCCTCCATGCGCAGAGCATTGACATGCTCAGCAAGCGAGGCGATTGTCTGTTCCTCGTTCTCGGCACCGAACTCGACCGCGGACGCGAGGCCATGCCCGACCTGGCGGACGATCCGTACGTCAGCGCCGAGAGCGTCCTCCAATCTCACCATCAGCCGACCCCCGAGTGTGCCTTGGGTGGCCAACACCCCGATCACCCCCGCTGTGGAGGCCAGCACAGCGGGCTTTATCGCCGGTTCCATCCCGACGAACCGAGTCTCCGGAAAGCCTGCCCTGAGGCTTTCGAGGGCGGCCGCCGACGCGGTGTTGCAGGCCATTGTGACCACAGCCGATCCCTGGTTGATCAAGTTCTTGGTCAGGGTGTGCGCTCGCCCGGCTACGAACTGTTCGGATTTCTCCCCGTATGGCAGGTGGCGGCGATCAGCAACGTAGATCGTGGGCAGGCCAGGTGCGATCCGGTGGAGGTGGGCCAGCACTGCCAGCCCACCGACCCCGCTGTCGAAGACCCCAACGTTTCGATCCATTGATCCCAATTCCAACACATTCGCCCCGAAACGTCGTGATCTTCCACACACATCTGTGTGATACAAACCTGTTGCGACCGCACAGTTGCTGCCGATACTCAGAAAGATGTCGGAGGAGATTGAGGCAAGACCCATGAACACGGCTGACGGCATGCCAGCCTGGATCCCGAGGATGCTTCTGCTCATCGTATCGACGTTCCTCGGAACGTTCGCCGCGCTGTGGATTCTCGGCAAGGTCAGGGGACTGCTGATTTCGCTGCTCCTGTCGCTGTTCGTCTCCTTCGCTCTCGAACCTGCGGTGCAATACCTCTCCAGGCGAGGATGGCGGAGGGGCACAGCCACTGGCGTCGTTTTCGTGGGAGTGGGGGTGCTGACCGTGGCGTTTGTCGGTCTGACCCTTCCACCACTAGTACTCGAGACCGCTCGGCTTGTCGGCGACATCCCGATCTGGCTTGCCGACCTCTCGTCCTATGTCGACGAACAGTTCGGTGTGCAGTTGAACCTTTCGAGCGTGGCGACCGGCGTTGGCGACATCCAGTCGGCCATTCAGAGCTACGCGGCCTCCCTCGCCAGTGGTGTGCTTGGCTTCGGAGGTGCGATCGTGGGCGTGCTCTTCCAATTGCTCACGATGTCGCTTTTCACTTTCTACTTGCTGGCAGACGGCCCGAAGGTCCGTCGAGCGGTGCTGTCCGTGGTCCGTCCGGAACGGCAGGAGGCGCTATCGGAGCTGTGGGAGATCGCCATCGACAAAACGGGTGGCTACGTCTACTCCCGCCTCGTCCTTGCGATCGCCTCTGCGGCATACACCTGGGTCGCTTTGCGGATCATCGGAGTTCCGTTCGCCTTGCCGTTGTCGATCTGGGTTGGCGTCATCTCCCAGTTCATTCCGGCGATCGGGACTTATCTGGCGGCGGTCTTCCCAGTGTTCATTGCGCTCACAGACAAGCCGATCAAGGCGGTATGGGTGCTCGTAGCTCTGGTCTTGTACCAGCAGGTCGAGAACTACCTGCTGGCTCCTCGCATCACTGCCCGCACGATGTCGATTCATCCGGCCATCGCTTTCGGCTCGGCGGTCGCAGGCGCCTCGATCTTGGGAATGGTCGGTGCCCTGATTGCTCTACCGGTAGTCGCCACGGTCCAGGCATTTGTGTCGACCTACATCCACAGGCACGAAGTGCTCGATTCAGCTCTCGGAAGCCACAACGAGGCGAACAACGGCAAGGGCCAGAACGGCAAGTGGAACCGAAGATGGGACGACTGAGTCGGGCGTTACCATGCCACGATTGAGCAGTGGAGGCAGGCATCGGGCCATTGGACGGCACTCGGATCATCGAAATCGCCGGAATCGGGCCGGGTCCTTTTGCGGCGATGATGCTCGGAGACATGGGCGCAGATGTGATCCGCATCGATCGGGCGGCCATGGTGCCTGCGGATCCGTCTGCTCCCACTCCTGAGATCTACAACCGCTCGCGACGTTCGGTAGGCATAGATCTCAAACATCCAGACGGAGTGGATCTACTAATCCGCCTCCTGAAGAAAGCGGACGGCCTCATCGAAGGGTTCAGACCGGGGGTGGCGGAAAGGCTCGGATTCGGACCCGAGGAGGCGTTCGCGGCGAATCAGGCCCTGGTTTACGGGCGGATTACGGGCTGGGGCCAAGACGGACCCCTCGCCCAGGCCGCCGGGCATGACATCAACTACATCGGTCTGTCAGGGGCACTGCACGCGATCGGCAGGGATGGCCAGGTCCCGGTGCCTCCACTCAACCTGGTGGGCGATTTTGGGGGAGGCGGCATGTTGCTCGCCTTCGGCATGGTTTGCGGATTACTCGAGGCCCGAAGGTCCGGGCGGGGTCAGGTGATCGACGCGGCCATGACCGATGGGTCCGCGATCCTCACGACCTTCATTCACGGGTTGAAGGCGATGGGTGCGTGGTCTAGTGATCGCGGAGCCAATCTCTTGGACACAGGGGCTCCCTTCTACGATGCCTACGAGACGGCGGACGGGCAGTACATCACGATCGGTTCGATCGAGCCGCAGTTCTACTCTGAGCTTGTCGCCAAGCTCGGTTGGGATGACCTGGACCTCTCCGAGCAACACTCCAAGACGACCTGGCCGGCTTTGCGGTCCCGCCTCACAGCCACGTTCAAATCGAGAACCAGGGAAGAATGGGCCGCGCTGATGGAGGGATCAGACGTCTGCTTCTCGCCTGTTCTTTCGATGGATGAGGCGCCTCGACATCCCCACAACGTTGCCAGGCGGACATTCATCGATGTCGAAGGGATACCCCAGCCGGCTCCTGCTCCTCGATTCTCGAGAACGCCTGGCGAGGCGACTCCTCCGCCTGGTCCAGGGCGAGATACAGACGAAGTTCTCGCCGAGGCGGGACTACAGGTCGACGAGATCATTAGTCTGCGGGAATCGGGAGCCATCAGGTAACTGGTGCGAGCACAAGACTGGGAGATTTTGGCATGCAGAGAGACGTCGAAAAAGAGCGATCTGCGATCGAGGCCGCAATTGGCGATATGACGCTCGTCGACGTACTCAACCGCAATGCAACCAAGTTCGGGTCGATGCCCGCCATGCATTGGAGCGAAGGCGAATCTCTTCAAACGCTCAGTTGGGCAGGGTACAAAGAGGCCGTCAATGACGTGGCTGCAGGACTTGGCACGCTCGGGGTCGTCAAGGGCGATTTTGTGGCGATCATGGCCGGCAACCGCAAAGAGCACCTGGTCGCGGACCTTGGGGCGGTTTTCGCTGCAGCAACCCCGGTCACTCTCTATTCGACGCTCGCGACTCCACAGATCAAATACATCGCAGGTCACTGTTCGGCCAAGGTAGCAATCATCGAGAACCTCGAGTTCATGAAGCGCTGGGAGGCGGCCAAGCCGGAACTCCCCGATCTCGAATACGTCGTGCTGATGGAAGGCGCCGAGAACTACGACACCGCGCCGTGGGTGCTGTCGTGGGACGATCTGATCGGCAAGGGCAGGAGAGCGTTGGCGGACAATCCGACGATGGTCGAAAATTCGTCTGCTTCGCTCAGCCAGGATGACCTGGCCACCCTCATCTACACGTCAGGGACCACCGGAACGCCCAAGGGTGTGATGATCACGCACCGCAACGTGCTGTGGACTGTCGAGTGCACGCGTCGCACGCTGACCGAGTTGCCTGATCATGCCAGGTTCGTCTCATATCTCCCTCTCGCTCACATCGGCGAGCGCATGGCGTCGCATTACAACGGCCTGTGGATAGCCGGCTCCGTTCACTACGAGCCGGACATTTCCAAGGTTGCCGCAGCTGTAGCAGCGGCCAATCCGCAGGTATTTTTTGCTGTACCTCGGGTGTGGGAGAAGTTCCATGCGGGTCTGATGGCCAGGTTGGAGGCCGAGCCCAATGAGCGCAAACGCAAGCTCGCCCTCGGTGCCATTGAGCTGGCAACCAAGGCAACTGCGACAGTCCAGGCCGGCGGGAAGTTGTCGGTTGGCGATCGGGTCAAGCTCGTTCTGTTCGAAAAGCTGGTGTTCTCCAAGATTCGGATCGGGCTCGGGCTCGACGATCTGATAATCGCGATCTCCGCGGCTGCGCCGATTTCCGCGGATCTGCTGATGTTCTTTCAAGGTTTGGGGATCCCTGTGTATGAGTTGTACGGGATGACCGAGTCGTCCGGCCCTGGAGTGACCAATCTGCCAGGTGCCAACAAGATCGGAACAGTCGGCAGGGCGATGTCCGGAGTCGAGATCGTCACTGCCCAAGACGATGAGATCTTGATGCGAGGCGGCCTCGTGACGGCCGGTTACTACAAGTCTGAGGATTCAACCGCCGAGACGTTTGACTCCCAGGGGTGGTTGCACACCGGCGACCTTGGTCGGCTTGATGAGGACGGCTACCTGTCAATTATCGGCCGCAAGAAGGAGATCATCATCAACGCGGCGGGCAAGAACATCGCCCCTGCCAAGTTGGAGGGCCTGATCTCCAACAACGCGCTGATCTCATCGTCCTGCGTTGTGGGAGAGGGCCGCAAGTACATCACGCTGATCGTGGCATTGGACGCCGAGATCGCCCCTGCATGGGCCGAGAAGAACGGTTTCTCGTTCGAGAGTCTCGAGGCGTTCGCGGCCATGGAGGAAGTGCGTTCCGAAGTGGAGCGCATCGTCGAGGATGCCAACAACCAGATAGCCAGGGTCGAGCAGGCCAAGAAATTTCATCTGGTCGGGGATGAGTGGACCCCTGAGTCCGGCGAGCTAACTCCTTCGTTGAAGCTGAAGCGCCGGGTCGTTTTGGAGAACTACGCGGCAGATATCGAGGCGATGTACGCAGAGTGAGGACGCCACGTCGACCTGCCTGGGGAGGTTGAAAGTTTGGCTCGCCGCTTTGTGACCCTCGATGTGTTCACCGACAAGGCTTTCTCTGGCAATCCGCTCGCGGTGGTCTTGGATGCTGAAGGCCTGGATTCTGAGAACATGCAGTCGATTGCGCGAGAGTTCAATCTGTCAGAGACCACGTTCGTTCTACCGCCCCAGGATTCGGCCAACGATGCCCAGGTGCGGATCTTCACGCCTGCTCAGGAGTTGCCATTCGCCGGCCATCCGACCGTAGGAACTTCCGTTCAGATCGCTAGCGAACGTTTAGGGGTCGGTGAGCGCACCGTCCGCCTGGAGGAGGGCGTGGGGTTGATCGAATGCGACGTCACGATTTCGGAGGGCGGCGTTGGCCGATCGACGTTTCCGGTTCCAGTAGTGGCCTTCGAAGTTGGCACGCCGGCGCCGATAGATGATCTCGCGGCCGTATTGGGCCTGGCCCCCGCTGACATTGGGTTCGGTGATCACCGTCCGACCGTGTACGACGGGGGTCTTCCCTACACGCTCGTCCCGGTCAGTGGACTCGAAGCAATCAGACGGGTCGCGCCAGACATGAGCCGCTGGGCCGAAGTCATCGGAGCTTCCGGCCTCCACAACTCGGTTTATCTCTACACATGTGAGACCGTCGAGCCCGGCAACGACTTTCACGCGCGCATGTTCTGGCCGGCCGGTGGTCTGCGCGAGGATCCGGCGACCGGCTCGGCCGCCTCTTCCTTCGTGGGCGCCATTGCTGCTTTCGAATCCTTGAGCGATGGAATCCACGAACGTGTCATCGAACAGGGCTTCGAGATGGGCAGGCCCTCGCTCATCACTGTCCAGACCGAGGTATCAGGCGCGGCCGTCATTGGCGCTGCCATTGGAGGTTCCGCCGTGTCCATTTCGAGTGGCGAGATCCACATTTGACGTCAATCGTCCAGCCTGGCTGCCTCAGTCAGAGTGGTGCGGACGTCCCACAGTTCTGGGAAGAGCTGGTTCTCGTGCAGGTGGGAGAGCAGCTCAACAGGAGTTCCCTGCGTCCCGACGACGTGTGACCCGATGCTCCGCTCCACGATCTTGAAGTGGTGGCTCCGCCACAGGCTCATCCGCTCGTCCCAGTCCAGGAGCAACTCCGCCGTTTGGTAGAGGTGGTCGAACTCGTGGCTCCTGCGGTAAAGATCTTCAACTGTCAGGCCTTTTCTTGCCAGCAGTGCGTGAAAGGCAACGCCAAGGGCAGGCGAGACCACCTTGGTCTGATTCACGCCAGGTGAGTCGAAACCGCTCCCGTGCCCGAGGACGCGCCGCACCTCTTGGTACTCCCACGGCGACATCATTTCGAGCATGTCGAGCTGGCCGGTGATCAGGCGCAATCCGAGCACAGCCCTGCGCAGGAGTCGGTTCGCCCTGGCGGGTTCGCCGGCTTCGATGAGCCTGGTTGCGGACTCGACCTCGAAGCAGGCGTGTTTGAGCCAGAGTTCGGAGGACTGATGCACTGTTTGGAACAGGAGCTCGTCATGGTGGGCCCTTTCGTCTGCGGTCTTCTGGAGAGAGAGCAACTCGTCGGTTCGGATATACCGTTCGTAGTCGCTATCTCCTGAGCCTTTGAGGATGGGTCCGTAGTCGGTCGTTTCGGATGTCATGTTCACCTCTCCTCATGTCGGACGACACCCAAGCCTTGCACATTCCGTGCGGTTCTTGTGATCTGGCGCACTCCGGCGCTTGGCTAGGGTGGGTCGCCGGCCGGAACAGAGGTTGCAAGTGGAGTATCGCCAACTAGGCAGCACGGGATTGAAAGTCTCGGCCTTTGGAATGGGGTGCGGCAACTTCGGCGGTATTGGCTCGGCTCCCGAGTTTTTCGGACAGGGTGAGAGCGAGGAAGAGGCCTTCGTTCTCCTGGATCGGGCGGTCGAGATTGGCATCAATTTTTTCGATACGGCAGACGCATACGGTGGCGGTAGGAGCGAAACCACCCTCGGCAGATGGCTTGCCACCAAGGACACGGCGGTAAGGGAGAACTTGCTCATCAGCTCGAAGGTGGGCAACCCGGTCGGGGAGGGACCGAATCGGTACGGATTGTCGCGCAGGCACATCCTTCGCCAGATCGAAGTCAGCCTCGGTCGGCTCGGGGTCGATCACCTCGACATGTACTTGGTGCATGAAGTTGATCCGACGACGCCCCTCGAAGAGACCGTCGAGGTGCTCGATGGCCTGGTCACGGCAGGCAAGGTCCGCTACATCGGGATCTCGAATCACGCAGCCTGGCAGGTGACGAGGGCTCTTTGGATCAGCGAAAGAAGAGGCTTGCACCGTTTCGATTGGGTGCAGGACTCATTCAACCTCATCGAGCAAGCCGACCAGGCCGAGCTCCTCGCAGTCTGTCGGGACCAGGGCCTTGGGTTCACCCCCTTCAGCCCGCTAGGCGGCGGTTGGTTGACTGGCAAATATCAATTCGAGGAGGACTATCCACAGGGTTCGCGCATGACCCTGCGTCCGGAGCCGTACCTCAAGAATTGGAACAAGAAGACATTCGAAGCGATCGACCGACTCGGC
>QIDH01000036.1 GCA_003229305.1 Acidimicrobiia bacterium
GGTAGTTTCGACCAGCACCGACCGGTCCGCTCCGGTTCTGTTGGACGGGGCGACCGTGTCTGGCAGTGTCGCGGTGTTCATTTCGCCGGAGACCGATGTGAGCGGCGTGTGGTTCTGGTTGGACGACACCGCGCAGAGCCCCCCGGCTGACAACTCGGACAACAGTGCACCGTTCGACTACATCGGTGGGACTGCCGGCGCAGCGACAATGTGGGACACGACCGGAACGTCCGATGGTTCCCATACGATCACGATCCGGGTCAAGTACACGGACAATACGATCGTGAACACAACCTCGACGTTCACCGTGTCCAACGGTGGCGGTGGCACGCCTGACCTTCAGTTCGCGCCGAATTCGCTGGCGATGTCGGCGGTCGAGGGCGGAACCGCCGATACGGCTTCGACAACGCTGTCGACGTCTGATTCGTCCGCGCAGTCGTTCAGCATTTCGGACGATGCCGCCTGGTTGACGGTTTCGCCTACCTCTGGGACGACTTCGCAGGCGTTGACCGCGACCGCCACACCCGGCACGCTCACGCCCGGCACCTATACAGGCACGATCACCGCAACCTCGGCAGGAGCCAACACTGCGACGTTGACCGTCACGTTCACGGTCAACGCGACTGGTGGTACCCCCGATTTGGTGTTCGCTCCGACTTCGCTGGCCATGACCGCGGTCGAAGCGGGCAGCGCCGACACGGCTACCACGACTTTGTCGACGTCGGAATCGTCCGCCCAGACGTTCACCGTGTCCGATGATGCCTCCTGGTTGACAGTCAGCCCCACCTCTGGCACAACATCACAGTCGCTGACGGCGACCGCCAACCCTGGGTCGTTGTCTCCTGGCACGTATACGGGCACGATCACCGCCACCTCTGGTGGGGCCAACACTGCGACGCTGGTCGTCACGTTCACGGTGACCGCGTCTGGCGGGTCTGGGCCGATCGTCTACTCGACATTGTCTGACCGTTCGGGCCTGGCCGATTTGGGTGGGGCGACCGTATCCGGGAACCTTGCCGTATTCATCGACCCCGACTCGGATTACAACGCGGTGTGGTTCTGGTTGGACGACACCGCCCAGTCCCCACCCGCGGACAACTCGGATAATGCGTCACCGTACGACTATGTGGGTGGCACGACATCGGCGGCGACAATGTGGGACACCACCGCAGTCGCTGACGGTTCTCATACGATGACGGTGCGGCTCCGCCATTTGGATAACAGCATCGAGAACGTGACAGTCACGTTCACTGTCGACAATTCGTCGTCTGGGTTTCCGCTGTGGTGGGTCGACGCTGATGTTGGTCCGGCCGGTTGGGCAAGGCCTGCGCAGGCCAAACCGGTCAGCCTCGCCGCCCTGTACTTCCAGGCGACCGGCGGTAGTGAGGTCGTTTCTGAGACGTTCTACTACACGTTTGCAGGTGAACTGATCGCCATGCGGGTCGATGGTGACCTGTCGTTCATCGTCGGTGACCGTTTGGGTTCGACGTCCGCTGTGTATAACACGGTGACGGATGTGGTGTCGCAGCGTTGGTTCGAACCATTCGGCCAACCCAGATACACGACCGGCCCGATCGAAACTGACATTGGCTTCACCGGTCAGCGGGCGGATGCTGAATCCGGGCTGATGTTCTACAACGCCCGCTACTACGACCCCGCCATCGGCCGATTCATCTCCCCAGACTCGATCGTGCCTGACCCGGCCAACCCACAAGACCTAGGCCGCTACACCTACGTCCGAAACAACCCCGCCAACAACACAGACCCAACCGGCAACGACCCCTGCCAATACACAGGCGGCGAGTGCGGCGGAGTGCGTACCGACCAGATCGTGGGTGATGCGTCCGGTGGTTTTGGAGGGGGCGGCGGTTTCGGCGGCGGCTCTTCGGGAGAGTCAGGTTGGCAGCCGGACGAGCTATACAGCCTTCTAGTCCATGTCACGTACGATGTGCCTTGGTGGCAGGATCTGCTGGGCTTCGGGGAGGAGGACGGAACGCTGGTCGCCTATTCTGACGGAAGCTTTGAGTGGGTTCCCGCGGCGATAATGATGGTCGAGCCCCCGATCGGTCGCGGCTTGAAAGGGCTCTCTCTCACAGACGATATAGCCCGCTCTTCCATGGACGACGTTGTCCGCGCCGGGGTCCAGGGCGAGATCGCCGCAGGTATCCAGACTGGCACCAAGACTGTGATCCGCGTTGCGGGCCGGGCACGGATTCCCGATGCGATCAATCAGGTCGCCAAGATTCTCACTGAGGTCAAGAACGTGCGCTATCAGTACTATTCGTCTCAGCTGAAAGATTACCTTTTGTGGGCTGGCGCGAACGGATACACGTTCACTCTCGTGGTGCGTGAAACCACCACAATCTCCAAACCACTACAAGCAGCTATCGATGCTGGGCTGATTGACCTTTCCCGACGGCTAGCGGGTTAGGGTGGAGACGGAATGGAACCGATGGGAGAAGACGAGGCTGGGGAACTGGTTGGCCGAGCACTGAAGGGTGACCAGGACGCGATTGAGATTCTCCGTGAGCGCCGAGAAGAGGGCAAGAGGATCGCCGCTGAGGCCATATTGGAGGCCGAACCACTGATGGAGATCCTGAGGCAGAGAGGCCTCGTTCGGAGTTCTCTGACCGATCTTCCAGGACCCCCCGCCTATCGGGACAGTGTGCCTCTTCTTCTCGAATGGTTTCGGTCTGCCAAGGCAGAGGGGCTGAAGACAGCGCTGGCAGGCACTCTCGGATGGACCTGGGGTGGCACTGTCGGCGCTGAGGTCTATCAGTCTTTGCGCCGAGCACTCACCGAGACTTCTACAGATGGCGAACTGCGCTGGGCGTTGGGTATGGCCGTTGCCGGGGCAGCGGGACCAGAGCATGCCGACGACGTTCTGGAGATGGCTCGCGACCCACGCCTCGGAATTGCCAGAGGTCGAATGATCGTGGCTTTGGTCCAGATGGGCCGAGTCGGGCTGGGTAGCGACATCGTGGATCTGTTGAACGATCCTGCCACGACGGTTGAGGTGGCAGAGGCTCTCGGAACACTGCGTTATGAACCAGCGACTGAGCGATTGCGGGAGCTTGTTCATCACGGGACAGATCTGGAGCGTGAAGCCGCCAAAGAGGCTCTAGTGCGCATAAAGGGCTGAGGGTCAGCGGTCCGGCATTCCTGGGGCGCCCGCGCCAATGGTGGAGGCGTCTGGTGGGTCAGGTCGCATCATGTTTTCGGGGCAAGTCGGTCAGCGACGCGAGTGCCCAGGCGTTCTCCGTGACAGACGATGCAACCTGGCTGACGCTGTCGCCCACTTCGGGAACCACCCCGACGGCGATCACGATGACCGCGGGACCCGACCGGTCTGGGCCGCAGGCACCTATACCGCGACGGTGACGGCGCCTGGTGGTCGGGGCGGCCGATCGTGTACTCGACGTCGACCGACCGGTCAGGGCCGGCTGATCTTTCTGGGGTGACGGTTTCTGGGGATGTGGCCGTGTTCATCGACCCGGATTCGGATATCAGCGCAGTGTGGTTCTGGTTGGATGACACCGGCCAGTCGCCTCCTGCGGACAATGGTGATAATGCTTCGCCGTACGATTATGTGGGTGGAACGGCGTCTGCGGCGACGATGTGGGACACCACTGGGGTCGCCGACGGTTCGCATACGATGACGGTGCGGCTCCGCCATCTCGACAACAGCCTCGAGAATGTGACGGTGACGTTCACTGTCGACAACACTTCGTCTGGTTTCCCGCTGTGGTGGGTCGAGGCTGAGTCGGGTCCGGCCAGTTGGGCGCGGCCGGCGCAGGCCAAACCGGTCAGCCTCGCCGCCCTCTACTACCAGGCCAGCAGCGGGTCCGAGATCATTTCGGAAACGTACTACTAAACGTTCGCTGGTGAGCTGATCGGGATGCGCGTCGACGGCGACCTGTCGTTCATAGTCGGAGACCGTCTCGGTTCAACCTCGGCCGTCTACAACACGGTCACGAACACTGTGTCTCAGCGTTGGTTCGAACCGTTCGGCCAACCAAGGTATATGTCCGGCACCATTGACACTGATATTGGGTTCACGGGTCAGCGCGCTGATGCAGAGTCTGGGCTGATGTTCTACAACGCCCGCTACTACGACCCCGCCATAGGCCGATTCATCAGCCCAGACAGCATCGTCCCTGACCCGGCCAACCCCAAGACTTGTGCCGCTACACCTACGTCCGAAACAATCCCGCCAACGCAACTGATCCGACGGGAAATTGTATCTATTTCAAACGTTCTTGCCCGGGTCTAAATTTTGATCTCGTTGATTTCGGGCAAGGTGTCAGCAAGTCGGTTTCGGTATCGCCAAAGGGGCATATCAGGTCGTCTTAGACCCTCCTGCGGCCATCGAAGCGACAATCATGTGTATCGAGGCCGCTTTGGATTGTGGCAAGGCGATCGTCAATGAGACACTCGATGACTGCCGCTACGAAGGCATCGCCTACTGCGTAGGAACACTCGTACCAGACATCGCTCTAGCCGCTGTCGCCGGCGGGCAAGCCATAAAGACGATCAAGGCGGCCAGAGGCGTCCCAAGTATCGCACCAATTCTCACGCGGAGCTCAACAGGCTTCTTTGGTTCGAACGTAACGCGGCTTCGCCTTCGCACGTCGGGTGGATTCTTCCGGGACGCCGGAAATCGTGCAGTGCAAGTCTTCCAGGCGGCCGGCGGACTGGCGGAAGCCGAACGACTCTTTACGTCGCAGGTGGGTCGACTGCCTAGCTCTACTTTGGCGACGGACGTGGCGGAGGTAGGAGGACTACGCTATAAAATTCGTAGTTCGTCTAGAGGCGTGCCAACGGTGGAGATTTTCGACCCCATTGCGGCCACCGTCGAGAAAGTTCGGTTCCTCGAATGAGCAGGTCGAAGGGTTGGCTGATTGTGCCTGGTTCTGTGGGTCCTGTGGTCCTTGGTGATCTCAGCACAGATGTGCGCTTCGCTCTGGGCGAACCAGTATCGGTCACAAAGGCCGGTACGTTTGAGAACTATCTGTATGGGGACATATCCGTGACATTCCAATCTGGTCGGGTGTCAATGGTTGTTAGCGAACTTGAATCGGAAGCGGCTACCTCCAGTGGAATCGTGACGGGATGCGGTCTCAGCGAATTGATTGCTGCTGTGGGCGAGATCGCGTATGAAGAGGAGGAGGGCCTCTGGCAAGCTGAAGGCGATGTCACGATTTTCTATGAGTTAGTCAGGTGGCAACGTTCGGGCGAGGAGGCCATCAACCCGCCCTACGTGCCGGAGCTATTCGAGATCTCGGAGCCTGACGATGCAATAGTTTTGAGAATTTTCGTTCAGTGAATGCTCTGAGGTTCGACACCGCCGGCCGCTTGAACGGTTGGTACGAGGAGCCGGGGCGGGAGGCCTGGTGGAGGTCCTCCTACTGACATAGGTAGGCCCCAGTTGGTCGTTCAGAGGCGGTGCCAGCCCAAGCCTTGAATCTCTCGACCGGGTTTGGAGGTATGGGTTGTGCGAATGAGTGCGAACTGCGACCTGGAGGCGCCTCAACCCGCTGCAGGCCGAGAACATCACACCGGGAGATTCCGCGTGCATCAAGTCGTCGGTGAGCGAGACGGAGTTCCCTGCACTGTTGGATCTGTGCTCAGTCGAGGAACACGGCGATCTGGTCTAGTGGTTTGCGACCAAGGTCTGGTACTTGCACGCCGGGTGCTGGGTGGCCTACGGGGAAGATCACGAATGGTCGCTCATTTCGGGGTCGGCTCAGGGTGCGACGCAGGAACGCCATCGGGTTGGGAGTGTGTGGCAGGGTTGCCAGTCCCATCTGGTGGATGGCGGTGATGAACATCCCAGCGGCGATCCCAACGCTTTCTTTCACGTAGTAGTGCGTTTGTTTCGACCCGTCCGGTCGCTGGCCGTAGCGACGCTCGAATACGACTACGAGCCAGGGAGCGATCTCGAGGAACTCTTTGTGGTGATCGGTGCCGAGCGGTGCCAGAGCCTCCTGCCAATCGTCGTTCATCCGGTTGTCGACGTAATTGATCCGCTCCTCTTCCTCGGCGGCCAGGCGGATCTGTCGTTTGACGTCGTGGTCGGACACGGCGACGAACGTCCAGGGCTGCATGTGGGCTCCGGATGGCGCCGTCGACGCGGCGCGTATCGCGGTCTCGATCAGGTGGCGTGGCACCGGCCGATCGTCGAACATTCGCACGCTGCGGCGAGTTTCCATCAGCTCATAGAAGGAGGCCGCCCGCTCTGTCATCTCTGCATCGCTGCGGCTGGCGAACCCGAGCTCGACGAACGGGTACTTCTCGGCCAGTTCGGGATCAGGGTACGGATATCGGTAGGTCGGCATCAATCGTGACGTTAGACCGCACAGGCCGCAGCCGAGAAGAAGTTCGGTTCGAACCCGGGGTTGACAGGCGATGGCCCGTCGACCGGTTGCCGCTCTCGTCCTCGGCCACACTCCGCTCCGCTCAGGGCCAGGAGTGGACGGTGGGGGCTGCTGGGCCGAGCACTGATGTGATGGTGATGAGGTCGTCTGGGTCGCCGGTGAGGATGTCGTGGTCGAGGCGGACTGCGCAGATCACCAGGTGGGCGTCAACGACATCTGAGTTCTTCGTCTGGGCGAGAAGGCGTCCGACGGGCCGCCCGTCGTCGAATGTGTGGATGGTGATGGTCTTGAGGAATGCCGAGAGGCGGGGTTGACGGGCTCCGTTTCGCCACACCTGGGCAACGACCGCGTGAGTGGTGTGCAGCCCGGTTCCTGATCGGTCGCTTGCGGCCAGAAACGCATGGGCCGACCTTTCGCTTCGGTCAATCGAGATGAGGAAGCCGGCGTCAAGGATCACAGGCTATATCGGTCGGCTATGGCGGCGATGGCCTCCTCATCGATTGGGCCTGTTTCGGTGTCCCATTCTGCGAGGAACGACCGAAGGGCGTCCTGCCTGCGTCGGTCGGCCGCAAGGTTACGGAGGGCTTGTCGGATCACGCTGGAACGCCCGCCGTATTCCGGAGCGAGCATGTCGAGGAGGGCCTCGTCTTCCTCGTTGAGCCGGACCGTGGTGGTACTCATGCAACCCAATGTAGCACGAGTGTGCTACACCTGTGAAGGGGGTCGGCAGGAGAGGCTCGATAGCGTTGCTGCGAAGCTTGAGTCGGCGTCTGTAGTAAGTTCGGGATAGAACTCGGCGCCGCCGAACGAGGCAGTGGGCGAATGCAGTGCGGACTCGGAGTGTTCGAGGCGAGGGACCCAAACGATGCTCTCGCTGGGCGCCTCAAGAACCATCTCTGCGATCGCCAGGAAGTCGGCGAGGTCAAGGTAGCGGACGCTCACTCAGCGAGCCGGTTTAGTACCTGCTGATTCTGGTCGATGATGGATCGGATTCTTGCCTGGAATGCCGGGTCCTTGCGGCGAGCTTTGATACGGTCCGCGACGGCCTCGCGGATCTCTTCCGCGATCGAAACGCCATCGGCCGCAGCGACCGCCTCCAAGTCCTTCGCTTGGTCGCTGTCGAGTCGGACTGTAAATGCTCTTTGCTTCATGGTGGCATGGTAGCATGCCTCAACGCAGTTTGCACCAATGGTGCCTTGTATCGGAAATGTCGGCTCTGCCTACAACGTCTCCTTGGCAAACGCTCCGCAATCGCTCAACCTGGGTGGTGGAAATGCCGTTGTTACCACTGTGAGTGACCATGGGGATCTCACATCAAGGGGGCCGCGGCGGGTTGTCGCGCGTGGTGGCACACCTGTGGCAGCAAGGGGAGATTGCCTTGGGTGCCAACCGCATTTTGATCGTCGACAGCAGCGACAGTATTCGTTTTCTGCTCGCTCGGACTTTTGAAGCTTCAGGATTCAAGTGCGTGGGTGTCGGCGACGCGGTGGCCGCCGCCGAAGCTGTCGAATCCGAGGCTCCTGACCTCGTCATCCTTGACCAACTGCTTCCCGGTCGACTCGGAACCGAAGTCCTGCGGCAGTGGCGGTCTGAGGGAGCCTCGTTCCCGGTGATCATGATTTCCAGCGCGACGTCCGACCAGACAGTGGTCGAGGCGTTCCGGCTGGGCGCATCCGATTTCGTGCGCAAGCCGTTCTCTCCGATCGAGCTCGTCGAACGGGTCCGCCACCAACTGAGCCTCGCCGTCCGCCTCAGCGCCTGATGGACATCTCCCCGGTCTTGGCGAGAGTGCTCGCCGTCGTCGCCGTGATGGGCTTCACGACGCTGGCGATCGGATACGTGTTCGTGCGCGAATACAAGAGCCGCAAACGTGGCCGGCTCCGGCGGCGCAGGCTCAGATACACGAAGGTGGTCGCAGAGGTCACGGCCACGCCCGATCGCCTGGCCGAAACCGTCAACCGATATCGTCACGACGCCGAATTCGTCTCGGTCCTCATCGAGTTTGTTTCGTTGCTGACGGGCGAACAGCGCCAGCAGCTCCGCCAGGTTGCCAAGTCGAGCGGACTGGTCGGCCAGCGGATCCGACTGTTGCATAGGGGCGACCTCGACGAACGTCTACGGGCCGCCCGCGAGCTCGAACATCTCGTGTCCGAGAACGATCTGGCCCCGCTGCTCGTGGCCCTGAAGGACGACGTCGCAGAGGTTCGGGTCAACGTCGGCCTGATGCTCGCCAGAACCCATCAGGGCTCTGCGGTCCAGGCGATCTTGGCCATGATGGAGGTCGAAGAGGAGTGGGCGGTGACCCGGCTGGCGGACGGCCTCCACCTCTTTGGTGGTGCTGCGGTGCCTCAGATGGCGGAGTATTTGGCGAGGCGGGGCACCCATTCGGCCATCGTCGCCAGAGTATTGGGCCAGTTGGGCGACCTGGAAGCCGAACCGGCGCTGATCGACGCGTTGGCTTCGAACCAGGCAGACACGAGGGCGAGGGCCGCGGCCGCGCTGGCCACCGCCGGCTCTCCGAAGGCCCTCGACCCGCTCCTCGACGCCCTGCACGACTCCGAATGGGAAGTGCGGGCCCAGGCCGCCAAGACTCTCGGCACCACCCACGAGGCGAGGGCGGTTGCGCCACTCGGCTACCTGCTCGGCGACGAGGCTTGGTGGGTGCGCCACTACTCAGCCGAGAGCCTGGCCAAACTGCCAGGCGGCATTGACCGGCTCCGCATGGCTTTGCGAAGCGAAGACCAGTTCGCCCAGGAGGCTGCGATGGGCGTGCTCATGGCCGTGCTCGGTCCCGATCGGTTCGATGCCGAATCCGGTGGCGCAAACGACGCCGTGTCAGACGCAGCTCTTTGGGAGCTAGACGCCGGATCGGCCGGTTGAGGCGACCATGTCCTTCTGGCAGTGGACCTCGGCGTTCGTGCTCTTCTTTCTTTTTCTGTCCCAGGCTCGCCTGCTGATCCTGGCCGTCGTGTCGTACATCGAGGTGCGCTCGGTCAGGCGCCAGACCGAATCGCGGCGCATCAACGACATGATCAACTCGATCACGACGCCACCCGTTTCGGTGATCATCCCCGCCTACAACGAGTCTGCGGGCATCGCTGAATCGGTGCGTTCGATGGCGACCCTGGCCTACGGACAGATCGAGATCGTGGTCGTCAATGACGGGAGCAGCGACGACACCCTCGAGAAGCTGATCGAAGCATTCGATCTGGTCGAGACCGTCCGGCCGTTCCGCACGGTGCTGGACACCGCCCCGATCGTCGCCGTCTACGAGTCACGCCTTCCCCTGGCGGTGACTGTCGTCGACAAGGAGAACGGCGGCAAGGGCGACGCTCTCAACGCCGGTTTCAACGTTGCCAAATACCCCTATGTGATGGCTACGGACGCGGACATGATTCTCGACCGGGATTGTCTGCTGCGCATGATGAGACACGTCGTCGAAGGTCGGGACGAAACGCTGGCGATCGGCGGGACCATCCGCCCGGCCAACGGTTCGAAGGTCCAGCACGGGATGATCTCGCAGGTCAAGCTGCCCAAGGGATCGTTCGAAATGATCCAGCTTCTCGAATACCTGCGCTCGTTCACCGGCGCCCGCCCAGGGTCCACCAGGGCGAGGTCGCTGATGCTGATCTCTGGCGCGCTCGGCGTTTTCAAGAAATCGGCGGTGTTCGAGGTCGGTGGATACAAGGTCGGCCATCTCGGCGAAGACCTCGAGATGGTGATGCGCCTCCACCGGCACAACCGTGAAGCGGGCCGGCCCTATCGGATCATCCATGCGGTTGACGCAGTTGCCTGGACTGAGGTGCCCTCGAGCCGCCAGGTCCTGCGCCGCCAACGGATCCGCTGGCATCGGGGGCTGCTCCAGGTAATCATCGAATACTGGCGAATGATGTTCAATCCGCGCTACGGGCGGATCGGCCTCGTCGGGTACCCATCGATGCTCCTGTTCGAATTCCTTTCGCCCATCGTGGAGATGGCCGGCTGGTTCGTCATGACCGCTGCCATAGTCACCGGCTATTTCAACCGTGAGGTCGCCTTCCTCCTCATCAGCGCGTCAGTGCTGCTTGGCGGCGTAACAACTCTGGTCAGCGCCCTCATCGACGAGGGGTACGGCCTGTACGATTCGCCGAGGGAGACGATCCGCTTCGTCTGGTACGCGCTGATCGAGCACCTCGGCCTACGCCAGCAGACCGTCTGGTGGAGAGTCAGATCCATGTTCTGGACCGGCAACCACGTCTGGGGCGACATGCAACGAACCGGAGTCGGCAACCTCCAAGACTGATCAGTCGAGATCCGACCCGGCTATATACACTCCTCATGCTTTTCGAGATGAGGTTGTGATGGGCGGACCGGCAGATCGGTTTGCGAAGGATTCGTGGACCGCGGCGGTAATCGGACTGGGCTATGTCGGCCTTCCGTTCGCGGTGAACGCGACCAGGCGAGGAATCGGGGTAGTCGGCTTCGACATCAACGGCCCGAAGATCGCCGCGATACTCAGGGGCGATTCGCCGATAGACGATGTCGCAGACGAGGACCTGCTTTCGGCGCTCGCCCTTGGGATGGTGGTCACCTCTGATCCCGCCGCCATCGAGGGCCTGGACGCATACTTCATTTGTGTCCCGAGCCCTCTTGGTCGAAATCGAGAGCCGGATCTCTCCAACATTCGTTCGGCGGCTTCTCTGATAGCGAAAGTGGTCGGGCCAGGCGCATTGGTCTCTCTCGAATCGACGACCTACCCAGGCACGACTGAGGACATCATCCTCCGGTCGCTTACCGATGCAGGACTCATGCTCGATACGGACGTTTTCGTTGCCTATTCGCCGGAGCGAGTGGACCCTGGTTCCGGTCTGGGGATTAGCGGAATTCCGAAAGTGGTCGGGGGCGTGTCCGTGACATCTGGTCTTGTCGCTGCGGCCGCCTATGGCCGTTTGGTGGATGACGTCCACTTGGTTTCGGACTCCAAGGTCGCCGAACTCTCCAAGCTTCTGGAGAACACCTACCGGTCGGTCAACATCGCCCTGGCCAATGAGATGGCGCAGCTGGCGGATGAGCTCGACGTGTCGATATGGGAGACAATCGAGGCCGCGGCAACCAAGCCGTTCGGGTTCGAAGCGTTCTACCCGGGGCCAGGGGTTGGCGGCCACTGCATCCCTCTCGACCCCCAATATCTGGCGTGGAAGGCACGTGAGGTGGGCGGATCGATCCGGTTCATCGACCTGGCAGAGCAAGTCAATACGAACATGCCCAAATATGTCGTCGAAAGGACAGCGCGCCTACTCAACGATCGTGGACAGGCGTTGAAGGGAAGCACCGTGTTGGCGGTCGGACTCACCTACAAACCCAACATCGCAGACGATCGGGAGTCTCCATCCGTCGAAGTGGTGGAGCTTCTGGTCAAACGGGGAGTAGACGTCCACGTGATCGAACCGATGTTGACCCAGGCTTCTGTAGAAGCTCACGGGGTGACCGCTCTGGACGATGACGCAAGCCTGGTGGGCATCGACTTGGCAATCGTTCTCACCGATCACGATGACGTCGCGTACGAAGCCATCGCGGCATCGGTCCCATTCGTATTCGACACGAGGGGCGCCTATCGGAAACGAGGCTTGTCAATCGCCAATGTGGTCGAGATCTAGCTGCCGACGTGGCAACTAGCCTGTAGGGCCGGAGGTGTCGATGACCACGGAAGAATTGGCGGCCAATACGATCAAAGCCCTTTCGATGGACGGGGTTCAAAAGGCCAACTCAGGCCATCCTGGCGCGCCGATGGGCATGGCGGACATGGCAACTATCCTGTGGACCCGGTTCCTGAAGGTCGACCCGACGATGCCAGAATGGCCGGACCGAGACCGTTTCGTACTCTCCAACGGCCACGCCTCGATGCTGATCTACTCCCTTCTTCACCTGGCCGGTTTTCCGCTGCCCATCGAGCAGCTTCAGAGCTTCCGCCAATGGGGCTCGCACACCGCAGGGCATCCCGAATACGCTCCTGAACTCGGGATCGAGATGACAACGGGTCCGCTCGGGCAGGGTTTTGGAACGGGCGTCGGCATGGCGATCGCCGAGAGGCACTTGGGCTCGGTGTTTGGCCCTGGCCTCGTGGATCACCGCACGTGGGCGTTTGTCTCGGACGGTGACCTGATGGAGGGCGTTTCTTACGAGACGGCGTCTCTGGCAGGCCATCTCGGTCTGAGCAAGCTCACCTACCTGTATGACGACAACGAGATCTCGATCGACGGGTCCACCGATCTGACGTTCACCGAGGATGTTCCCGCCCGCTTCGAGGCCGCCGGTTGGCACACCCTCGATATCGACGGCCATGACCACGCCGCCATCGACGAGGCGATCCGGCAGGCGACCGCCGTTGGCGACAAACCTTCGCTCATCGTCGCCCACACCCACATCGGGGCAGGCGCGCCCAACAAGGCGGACACCGCCGCCGCCCACGGGTCACCCCTAGGGCCAGAGGAGATCGCCGGTTGGAGAGCTTCGGTCGACTGGCCAGATGTCGACTTTCATGTGCCGGACGAGGCTCGTCAGCTTTTCGAGACCTCCATGGAGCGCGGGACGGCCGCCCGCGCCGAGTGGGAGTCGCGCATGGCCGAAGCGACCGCCGATGTGCGCAGCAAGTGGGACAGCTATTTCGACCCGCAGCCGGTCACACTCGAAGATCCCGGATTTGTGGTGGGTGAGTCGATTGCTACGAGAGCTTCGATGGGCAAGTTGTTCGACCAGATCGCCGAGAAGGTCCCCGGTTTCATCGGTGGGGCCGCCGACCTCATTGCGTCGACGAAGACCGAGGTTTCGTTCAGCGGAGGTTTCTCTCGTGATAATCCAGCCGGGCGCAACATCCATTTTGGGATCCGGGAACATGCCATGGGCACTATCACCAACGGTATCGCCCTGCACGGCGGACTGAGGCCATATGGTGCCACCTTCTTCATCTTCAACGATTACATGCGTCCGGCAGTGAGGTTGTCAGCCCTGATGGACATTCCATCCGTCTGGGTCTACACACACGACTCGATCTACCTGGGCGAGGACGGCCCCACCCACCAGCCGATCGAACAGCTCGCCTCACTCCGAGCGATGCCGAACATGATGGTGTTCCGACCGGCGGACGCCGGAGAGATGCTCGACACATGGCAGACCGTGCTCAACCAGTCTTCTCCTGCGGTGATCCTCGGCACCCGCCAGGGGCTGCCGACCATGGACCGAAGCGAGGTGACCGCGGGCGTTTCCAAAGGCGGGTATGTCCTCCGAGAAGGAACAGATGTGGTGATCGTCGCGACCGGGTCGGAGGTTCCACTAGCGATGGAGGCCGCCGGATTGCTGGACGGCGATATATCGGTGCG
>QIDH01000107.1 GCA_003229305.1 Acidimicrobiia bacterium
GAGACAGCCGAACAGCACGGAGCAGAGCAGGTGTTCGAGTGGCGAAGAAGCTACGACGTACCGCCGCCGCCGCTCGAAGTCAACGATGACCGCCATCCTCGCAACGACTCACGCTACGCCGGGTTGACGCCAGACGTTCTGCCGGCCACCGAATGCCTGGCAGACGTGGTCACCAGAATGCTGCCCTACTGGCACGACCAGATCGTTCCGGATCTCAAGGGCGGGCGTCGGGTCCTGGTTGCAGCGCATGGCAACAGCATTCGTGCCCTCATGAAGCATCTCAAGCAGATTCCGGACAACGAGATCGTCGAGCTGAACATCCCGACGGGGATTCCCCTGGTGGTCGAACTCGATGGCGACCTCGCCTATCTGGCCGATCGTTACCTCGGCGATTCACGCGCGGCAGCCGAGGCCGCAGCAGCGGTGGCAGAACAAGCGGGTTGAGGCCATAGGTGATTTGACCACTGGTGAGTACGTGCGATAATTCTGCATCGCAGACCTCAGGCAGAAAGGCCGGTCCGTTGGAGATCTTCACTGCAATCCTCGTTGTGCTTCACCTCATCGTGTCGGCAACTCTCATTTTCTTGATCCTGCTCCATTCCGGCAAGGGCGGCGGCATGTCTGACATGTTCGGCGGAGGCATGCAAGGTTCATCCGGCGGCGGAGCCACTTTGGCGGAGCGAAACCTCGACCGTCTGACCGTTTTCGTGGCAATCGCGTTCACGACCACGACGGTCCTGTTGGTGCTGTTCATCGGGCAGTAGCCTTTCCGGGTGTTCCGGATCAAAGACCTAGACCTGTTCCGCAGGCTCACTCGCAGGTTCCCAATGCTCGGTGGATTCGTGGTCATTGTCTTGCTCTTCGCATTCGCGGCCGGCATCCGGTTTGCAGGTGACGGATCCGACCCTCCCGCGGCCGGAGAGCAGCCTGCGTTCGCCACGTCACAGGGCAGCGTCCCAGGGACTGCCGACACGCGGCCGACCTCCACCACCAGAAGCGTGTCTTCAACGACCGTTGCGATCTTGACGCGGGAAGAGGCGGATCCGCTCACCGACCAACCGGTCTACGGAGGTTCGGTCACCGTCGGTGTCGTCGGCACCCCAGACTCACTCAACCCATTCGTGATCGAGGGAAACGACGACGCAGTCCAGGCCTTCCGATCGTTGGTTTGGGGCTCCGCGATGCAGTTGGACATGCAAACTCTGGAACCAAGACCCGGCGTAGTCGTAGAAACTCCAACCCTTGGCAACGGCGGCCTGACCATCAATCCGGATGGCACGATGACCGTCCGATATCAGATCAGGCCTGACGCCGTTTGGGAAGACGGGGTCCCGATCACTTTCGACGACTTCGAACGAACATACGAGGTCGCGACCCAAGCCGCCGACATCAACCCGACCGTATCGAGTCGATATGCCAGCATCGTCAGCGGCTCGGTCCAAGGAGATGGAGCCATGGTCGAGTTCGATCTCGAGCGGCCTTCGCTCGGTTTCGTAGAGCTGTTCGACATCCTTCTACCTGCCCACCAGATCGAGGTGGCCGGTTTCGCCTCAGACTGGAACGACCGGCTTTGGCTGTCCGCCGGCCCCTTTCGGTTCGTGAGGCAGACCGGAGACGACGTTGTATTCGCAGCCAACCCTGCGGCTGGGATCACGGATGAACAGGGCAACCCGCTCCCGTTCCTGGATGGGCTGACGGTGCGGTACTTCCGATCAGATTCAGAGGCAGCCGAGGCCATCATCAACGGCGACATCGACATCGCAGGAACCCTGCAAGACCGGCGTCTTATCGAGCAGATCGACGACGATCCGAACCTCGCCGTCGATGTCCGCTACGGCCCAAGGTGGGAGCATCTGTCGTTCCAGTTTGGCGATGGACGTTTCGTCGAGAACCCTGAATCCGCAATCGGCGATGTTGAGTTGCGACGCGAGGTGGCAAGGCGGATCGACAGGGACGCTCTGGCGGAGGCGGCGCTTGGACGGTATGCGTTGCCGGTCGACTCGATGATCGCCTTCTCGTGGCCTTCGGCTGACACGGGCGCCTGGTCCATCTACGACGTAGCCGAATCCTCCGAACCCTGTTGCGCAGGCGCGACGATCGCCTTTGTCACCAGCGCAGGGAACGACCAGAGGGCTGCGAGCGCTGCGCATCTCGTTGAGCAACTTGACGAGGTTGGGGTGAGAATCGAGCCGGAGCTCGAAGAACTCGGCCGCTTCTTCGACGAGAAGGTCATTCCAGGTGTTTTTGAATTGGCCGAGTGGAACTGGACTGCGACTCTAGGCCCGGCAGGAGCAGCGGCAGACCTGGTCGACCGATATGCAACGTTGGATCCGGAGGGCAACAATTTCAGCCAGTTCGCGGCCGGCGACGATTTGTCAGATGCCGAAGTCGAGTTCCGCGACCTGGTCAAGGGTCTGGATGCGGTGCTGAGCTACGACGACCTCCGCGAGCGGGTCACCCGGATCGAGCGCATTCTGGCCGACCAGGTGGTCCTGATCCCACTATTTGCAGACCTGAACGTTGGCGCTTCACGACCCTCAGTGGTGGGAGGTTTCGTCCACGCGACACCTGAAGGTGGCATAACCGCAACCGCCGCCACATGGTGGGATAGACGCTGAATCGGGAGTTGGGCGATGGCGGGTTCGGTATACTGCCGACGCTTCTCTAGTCGGAGTGGCGGAATTGGTAGACGCGCTAGGTTGAGGGCCTAGTGCCCTTAAAGGGCGTGGAGGTTCGAGTCCTCTCTCCGACACCGCGAGTCGACAACGAGGGCCTCAGCCCCAAGGGTCGTGACAACCTCTGTGGCCCACTCGACGACAGCCAACGGCCCGACAGCATGGATGAAGTGAGCTGCGCTAGGCGATGCCGGCTTTCCCAGAAAGCCTCGATGTCGAGGTTGATACCTGCGATCTTCACACCGTCGGGGTGATCTCCGTAGACGACGCGGAAGCGTTTGAGCTTGCGGTAGACGGTGGAGCGCCCGAGCCCGGCCCGTTGCAGGCCCTCGAAGCCGCCATAGAGATGCCACATCACATAGAACCCCAGAAGGTCCTCGGACCACCGAGCAGCGCCGCAACGACATCGCTGGCGGTGCTGCCGGACGACGCTGTATTGAAACGAAACGTGTTCCTGGCCGGCACCGGAACAGTAGGCCTGAACGAAGCCGGCGAGGACGCCTGGTATGCCCTGGCGGATCGAGCATGCGCATAGGGTGGTTGGGAGGCGGCCACGGCCGAGCGCCTGGGAAACGAGTTTCTGAACTCGGTTGCTCCCCCTGAACCGCGCTCGACGGAACAGATGGGCGACGCTGTCTGGCTGGCGGCGGTGGTTGCTTGTCGCGAGCTTTTCCTCCAATGGGCGCTCGAGCTGGGTCCGCCCTCTCAGCAGACAAGTGGTGAGTAGCCGCGGCAGCCGGTCCTTCTGTCTCGTCGCCTCCCGACGCCTGGTCCATTCCGAGGTGACGGCAGTTGCCTGTTGATAGGGGATAGTCGGACTCTTGATTCGGGTATCGGACTTAGCTAAGCTAGGTGTGTGTCTGCACATGTTGTGAATACTCATGAGGCGAAAAGCCGGCTGTCCGAACTCATTCGAGAAGCGGAATTAGGCCACGACGTGATCGTCGCCCGCAACGGCCACCCGGTGGCCAAGATCATTCCGTGGCCACCTCCTCGCTCGCCTCGCGTGGCTGGGGCCTGGGCGGGTCGTGTTGACTACTCGACAGATGAGGTCGGACCAGACAGCGACGTAACCCTGCTATTCGAAGACTCTGCTGACGCAGAGTTCGGATGAGGCTCCTGGTTGACAGCCACGTCGCGCTGTGGTGGCTCAGTGGCGAGGCCGCGCTTGGGTCGAGCTGCAAGGATCAATTGCAGAATGCTGATGAGGTGTACTTTTCGGCTGCGACCCCTTGGGAACTCGAGATCAAGCGGGCCATCGGCAAGATCGGGTTCCCGGACGGATTGGTCACAGAATTGGTATCGGCGGGCTTCTTGGATTTGCCCATAACGACGGCGCACGCTGAGCGCGCGCCGACCCTCCCGCCCCACCATCGTGATCCGTTCGACCGAATGCTTGTCGCCCAAGCCCAACTCGAGGCCCTTGTATTGGTGACGGCCGATCGCACGATCCGGCCGTACGACGTCGAGATCATCGATGCAAGTCTTTAACCACTGACGGATCAGATGGCGATGACCTTTGCGTCGATGTTGCGTGCGGCAAGGAGGTCGCCGAGGTCGCCTGGGTCGCTGGTGAGAATCTGGTCTGCCGGCATGGCCAGGAGTGAGAGCAGGGCATCAACAACGTCGGAAGTGCCGCTGGTGGCGAGAAGTTCGCCTGCCAGTTTTGCGTCGTCGAGATCGACAGCGTGGACATCGATCATGGGGAGAGATCTGGCGAGCCTGGCCTGACGAGCACCGTCGCGCCAGGCTTGGGCAACGACCGGGGTGGAGCTCACGAGTTCGGCTCCCGCTCGACGCCCGAGTTCAATGAGGCCTGCGACTCGGCTGTTGTCGCGGTCAATGCCAATGAGGGCACCTGCGTCAAGGATCAGCTTCATGCCACCGCGGTCCGTCCCCCTGGCGGCAAGTAGGGAACGCCGGACTCGGCTGCAAGTTTCCGGAGATCCTCTTCGTCGAACACGCCGTGCTCTTCCTGATATTCAGATAGCCATGAGTCGACGAGCCGGGTCCGAAGCCACGAAGCCACCGCTTCATTGACGATGGCCGAGAAAGGCACGCCAGCTGCCCTAGCGACCCGCTGGGCGGCTTGTTTGACTTCGCTGGGGAGGGAGACAGTGACCCGTTCGGTTGTCATACCGGAAAACATACTCGTGTATGCCGGCCAATGGAAGCCCTCCGATCAGCAGAGAAGGCCGAAGATGTGAGCTTTGGCCTGTGGCGAATCAGGACTGGGCTGATTGGAGGTCGAGGGCCGCCGAAGCGAGCCGTTCCGTCACCTTGCCTATGACCCGAGAAGCGTATCGTCTTGACGGCAACGATGGAAGGGCCGCCAACACTGTCACCACCTTGCCCCCAGGACCGCGCCACGGTTTGATGCCGACCTGGCGAGCCATCGACCGGTAGTGGAGGTCGGTAAACATCAACATGAGTACCGCCGCCAGCCTGGCGCCTGGTCTCCGCCGCAGGTCGACGTCGGCGTACAGCCTGCGGTACGAGTGTGCCCTCGACAATGCGAGGCCCAGGAGGCGCTTCCGAACCTTTCGCACGGCAGACGCCTCGGAGACTCCCAGGTATGAGCGAAGGCTGGGGTCGTACGCAATGCCTCTGGTCAGGTCCTTTTCGATATCGCGGGTTATGTTGGCGAGTTGGATCATCTCAGCGCTCGCCATCGCATCGTCAGTTTCCCCAGGCGCATCGCCCGTCAATAGTTCGATTGCGAACAGTGCCGGATAGCCGATGACGTTTTGGCAGTACCGGAACAGTTGGGCATCGTCGATCAGCACTCCTCCCTGCTCCGCGAACCGCTCACTAGACCACGCCATGCCCTCTGCCATCGACTCCACGAGGTCGGCGATTGCTCGCTGCTCGTCTGGGGTGAAGGTGTCGAACACGGCATCGACCAGTTCGACCTTGTTGACGAGGAGAAGATGAAGTCGATCCCGGGCGTCGACAGCCAGCGAACTCGGGATTGGCGCAAGACGCCCGTTCGGGACGGCGCCGAAACGAGCAGCGAAGGATCGCAATGCCTTCGGACGCTCACCTTCACTCGGGAGCAGGTCTTCGTAGGTGTCGAGCATGCGAGCGTACAGATAGGCCACCGCCGCGACCCTGGACGCTCTGAGAGGCAATACGACGATGCTGGCGGCGAAACTTCTGGCGGCATGCGGGAGGATGGCCCAGACGAACCGTTCGGCGTCGGTTTCGTTCTCCAGCGCTTCGAGGTCGGGACGGGAGCGATTCGCGGTGAGTCCGCGGAGAACCATCGTGGAACGTCGCAACATGTGCGAAAGTTACCAGCAGGAGGTCGGTTCTCCTGCTTGATTCGCGATTTGGCATGTCTGGACCGAGCAAGGCGTATGCCGAACGACCCCGACTTTGCGCACCGGACAAACGTCAGGAATGCGACAGGTTCGAGAAGAAGCCAGGGTGGTCACTCGTTGGAGGAGAGTATGCGGACAACAAACTTGAAACTGGCGAGCATGGTGGTCGGATTGGCTCTTGTGGCCGCGGCCTGTGGCAGTACTGGGGACAACTCCAGCTCGCCGGAAACTGACGCCGAGAGTGCAACTTCTACTGCTGCTGGTGTCGAGGATTCCGTCGACGAACCAAATGTTGACGGCCTCCCCGAGGGGCCATCTGCGCTACGAGATCGTACAAACGAGGCGTTCCCCGACCCGCTGATCGACCCAAACGACATCCTTTCCGGCGGCCCGCCACCTGATGGAATCCCTCCGATCGACGATCCCGTCTTTGTCGCGATCAGCGAGGCAGACGAATGGCTCAGCGACACCGAGCCGATACTGGTGGTCGATGTAGGCGGAGAGGTGCGGGGCTATCCGATCCAGATATTGATGTGGCATGAGATTGTCAATGACACTGTCGGAGGAGTTCCGCTGGCGGTCACCTACTGTCCACTGTGTAACTCTGCGATCACGTTCGAGCGCACGGTCCGCGGTGTCGAAACGACTTTCGGAACCTCCGGCAGCCTCTATTTCGCGAATTTGGTCATGTACGATCGTGCCACCGAGTCGCTTTGGAACCAGCTTGACGGGCGTTCGGTGGTCGGGCTACTCACCGGTGACAGACTGACGATCGTCCCGTCTGCCACTGTGTCGTGGGCGGACTTCAAAGAATCGAGACCGGATGCCGAGGTGCTCGATCGCAACAACACAGGTGCCAGCCGCCCGTATGGAACGAATCCGTATACGGGCCTTGATGATCCGAACGGTCAGCCGTTTCTCTTCAACGGCGATGTTGATGTCCGGGCCAAGGCGATGCAACGGGTCGTTGCCATCGAAACCGAGACCGAAGCCGTTGCCTGGGCGTTGGATGGTCTTGTCGATGGCGAGGCGGCGGTGACCGTCGGCGAGATCGACGACGCCCCACTTTCGATTTTCTGGAAGGCCGGCGAATCCTCTGCGCTTGAACAGCAGGACATCGCTGCCGGTCGAGATGTCGGCACGGTCGGGGTTTTCTCCTCCGTTCTCGATGGACAAGCTTTCACCTTTAGTCCAGAGGGCCAGGGGTTTGTGGACCAAGAGACGGGCACCACTTGGAACGTATTTGGCGACGCCGTCGAAGGACCCCTTGCCGGTAGTTCATTGGAGCCGGTCACGTTTGTGCGAACCTTCTGGTTCTCATGGGCGGCGTTCCGTCCAGACACCGACCTGATCGAGGGTTGAACCTGCGTCGACAGGCCTGCGTCAACCTCGGATTGTATGAACATATGAACTTGTGTTCAGGTATACGGTCGACGTATCGTGTGGGCCATGACAGCAGAGACGAATCCTGAACGGCTAGTCGACCCTGACCGGGTTGGAGCGGTTCGCGAGCGCATGATGTCGTCAGATGATGCCGTGCGGTTGGCCGAGCGATTCCAACTGTTGGCCGACCCAGTGCGGCTACGCATGGTCTACGCGCTTCTGGAGGCCGGTGAACTGAGCGTCGGCGATCTTGCTGCCGTGGTCGGATCATCAGAATCCGGCACCAGCCATCAGCTCCGTCAGCTGCGCTTGGCCGGTTTGGTGAGAGCTCGCAAAGAAGGCAGGGTCGTGTACTACCGCGTCGCTGATACGCATGTTCGTCTCTTGTTGGACGTTGCTGTAGAGCACTACCTCCACGACCACGACGATCGCTCATGAGCGGTGATCACCAGCACACCTCGGTCAGAGCGGGCGCCAGGCACATCAAGGCGCTTTACATCGCGTTTGGCCTCGTCGTGGTTTTCATGGTTGTGGAAATCGTCGCCGGGTTTGCAACTGGATCGCTCGCCCTCCTGTCAGACGCCGGCCATATGGCAACGGATGCGGTCGGTCTCGGCATGGCATTGGCTGCAATCACGGCGGCCAACAACGCCAGGCGCGGTGGTCACAGAACGTACGGCCTCTATCGCCTGGAAATCCTTGCCGCTTTGGCGAATGCGGTGCTTCTGTTCGGCGTGGCCGGCTACGTATTGTTTGAGGCATCACGCAGATTCAGCGATCCCCCGGAAGTTCTCTCGGGGCCGATGCTGCTGGTCGCGGTGATCGGGCTGATCGTGAACCTGATCGGCTGGCGGCTACTGCGAGCAGGAGCGGAGGAGTCGATCAACCTGGAGGGGGCCTTCCTGGAGGTGATGGCCGACCTCATTGGTTCGGTTGGCGTAATCCTCGCGGCCCTCATCATCCGATACACCGGTTGGACCTATGCAGATCCCCTGTTTGGCGCAGCCATCGGCATCTTCATTCTCCCGCGAGCTTGGCGACTGGGGCGTCGCGCCGTGCGAGTTCTGGTTCAGGCGGCCCCAGAAGGCCTTGATCTGGAAGAGCTTCGACAGAGCCTTGCCTCGGTGCCTGGGGTAAGCGATATCCACGACCTGCACGTATGGACTCTCACATCTGAGATGGATGTCGCCACAGTCCATCTAGTCACCGCTGCCGGCGCCGATCCTCACCCCACACTTGACCGAGCCAGGAGTTTGCTAGAGGACGAATACGGCATCAGTCACGCGACCCTGCAGGTGGAGCCCGATACGCACGAGGGTTGCGCGGAAGTCGCCTGGTGAGCTGTGTTGGTCAGGCCTTGTCGTGACCCAAGATCATTTCTAACCGGGTGAAACGCGGTGCGATTGGGTTGGCATTCGGCTTCGTGGTGGGTGCCTGCTCCGGGCCGGCGGCGGCTCCTGAGGTCGCCCCTACAACCCTCGTGGTCGTTCCAACGTCCACGACGACGGTCTCGACGAGAGTCTCTGGTGCTACGTCCGATGAGCCAGCCCGAGTCGCGCCGGCCATAAAGCCCGATCCCGAGCCTCCGCCGCCTGGCCAGAGTCCGGCTGACGGCGAGCAAGGAACCGCCGTGGCCGCACTTGGCGGAATGCCTTACTCATCGGAACCGGGCAGTCCGACAGCCGGCGTCGCTCGACAGGGTCTCGTATTCGGTGTCGAAGAAAGGTCAGGGGACTGGTTTGGGCTTCTTGACCAGTGCAACACCCGTCTCTGGGCGTTTTCAGGAGGTCTGGCCTTCGTTCCTCGCAAAGAAAGTGGTGAGCCTGGCCGGCTGCAGATGGATGAGGCG
The DNA here is from genome assembly GCA_003229305.1 of Acidimicrobiia bacterium. Classification (GTDB taxonomy): domain Bacteria; phylum Actinomycetota; class Acidimicrobiia; order Spongiisociales; family Spongiisociaceae; genus SZUA-232. Next base: position 9,231 of record QIDH01000107.1, read on the forward strand.
GTTGTTGTTATCGATCCGGGGCACGGCGGTCCGAACACTGGCGCAACTGGTTCGGCCGGCCTCGAAGAACCGACGGTCAACCTCGACATCGCGAGGCGCACACGGGACTTGTTGTCCGAACCACGGTCAATCGATTGGCAAACCGGCCTAGTACTGGAAGGCGATACGATCCCGGCCGTTGGAACCGTCTGGCTCACGAGAGTGGAAGGTCCTCCTGGTGCCGACATCGACAGTGGCCTGCACTACCGAGCGACACTGGCAACTACGGCAGGGGCGGACGCTCTGGTCAGCATCCACAACAATGCCGACCCTGACGGGCCGTTCGAGGGTCCTGGCAGCGAAGTGTTCTACCAGATTGCCGATGAAGCGTCGCGACGCCTGGCCGGCCTGTTGGTTGAGGAATTCAGGCGCGGTTTTGCGGTCTTCGATGTCGACTGGGCCGCCGACACAGACGCCGGCGCCAAATATCGATTGCGGTCGGACGGAATCAGAGACTATTACGGACTCCTGAGGCGATCAGGGGTGCCCTCTGTGATAGCCGAGGGAGCATTCATCTCAAATCCGGAAGAGGAAGACCTCCTGGCTACACCCGAATTTCGACAGGCCTACGCCGAGGCCGTCTATCGAGCCCTGGTCCGATTCTTGACGACGCAAGATCCCGGGTCTGGGTTCACGGAGCCCTATCCGAGGACGTTGCCGGCCGGCTCTGGTGCCCCGGCCCCCGAATGCGTGGTCCCTCAGCAGCCGTGACCATTTGACAATAGTCACTCTGTGTGCTTAAGAAAACCACCGAGAGTGGCCGATCCACTCACTTATGGTGGAGTTCAGGCGCGTGGCGCGCGCCGCAGTCTCAGTAGTGTTAGTGGTCATGGCGTTGGTTACGCCGTTGATGGCCGGGGCATCGGTGAGCCGAGTGGGACAAGACGGTTCACTTGCCGGGATCACAGCCGAAATTCTGGCCGAGCAGGCGTTCCTGAGTCTCCTCAACGAAGAACGAGTCGCCGTGGGTCTGAACCCGTTGGCCATCTACAGCGACCTCATCGATGATGCGAGAGCCCAGGCGGGCGCAATAGCCGACGCCGGCACCCTTTTTCACAATGCGGACCTGGCCGGGGTCACGACCGGGTGGTACACCCTCGGAGAAAACGTCGGCTACGGCCCGAGCGTCGAGGTTCTCCACGAGGCGTTCATGAATTCCCCTGCCCACGCCGAGAACATCCTTTTTCCTGCCTATGACTACGCAGGCATCGGTGTGGTCATGGACGAGGCAGACGTTGTTTGGGTGGCAGTTGTCTTCATGGACGGCCCTCCGGGTTTGGCCGACTCATCAGAGCCTGCGACTTTCACGCCCCCGTTCAGCGACGATGACGGCTCGGTGCACGAGTTGTCGATCGCGGCCATCGCGGCGGAAGGAATCACCTCGGGCTGCGATGAGAGTGGGCTGCTCTACTGTCCAAACGATTCCGTGAGCAGGTCACAGATGGCGACGTTCCTGGTCAGGGCGTTCGATCTGCCGTCGACGTCTGTCGACTATTTCGATGACGACAACGGCATGGTGCACGAAGCGGCAATCAACGCTCTCGCCGAGGCAGGGATCACCTCCGGGTGCGGAGAGCGGCTCTATTGCCCGGATGCACGCATCAATCGAGGTCAGATGGCCTCCTTGTTGTCGCGCGCCGCCGACCTGGCTCCGAGCGACGTTGATTCTTTTGGCGACGACGAAGCAAATCCGCATGAGCCCGCCATAAACGCTCTCGCCGCAGCGGGCATCAGCGGGGGATGCAGCGCAGACTCCTTCTGTCCAGGCGACCCGGTCAGCCGAGGCCAAATGGCCACCTTCCTTGCCAGAACCCTCGGCCTCTAGCCGCACCACAGCGTTCCTTAGGCTCGGCCGCGGGTATACCCGCGCTAGAGCCGAAAGTTGCGGGAAATGGGTTCCCGATGCGTATGGGACGCCTTCGCGAGAAATCTGCTACAAACGGACCATGTCTGAAGAGTCCCCCTTCGATGTTGATTCGATTCGCTCCCAATTTCCCGCCCTTGACCGTGCCGAGGATGGTGTACCTGTCGCCTACCTCGATGGTCCTGGTGGGACTCAGTCTCCCCGCCAGGTGATCGCCGCGATCTCTCAGACCCTCGAGCGAGGGGTCAGCAATCAGGGCGGAGGGTTCAGGGCGAGTGTCGATGCCGATCGGATCGTAGAGGAGGCACGATCGGCGATGGCGGACTTCTTCAACTGCAGTGCTGCCGAAGTGGCGTTCGGACAGAACATGACGAGCCTGACATTCGCCCTCAGTCGTGCGTTGTCTTCTGCCTGGGGTCCAGGTGATGCGATTGTGCTGACCAGCCTCGATCATGATGCCAATTTCACACCATGGGTGCTGGCCGCTCGAGACAATGGAGTAGAGGTCAGGATCGCAGAATTCGATGTCGCCTCCGGAGAGTTGGATCCTGACGCCATCGGCGAACTCCTCGACGATCGGGTCAGACTGGTGGCGGTTTGTGCTGCAGCCAACTCGATCGGCACGGTGGTCGACGTCGCCACAATCACCGAAATGGCTCACGCGGTTGGCGCCTTGGTTTTTGTGGACGCCGTGCACATCGGTCCACACAGGGCGATTGACGTTCAGGCGACCGGATGCGACTTTCTGGCGGCCTCGTCGTACAAATTTTTCGGGCCGCATACCGGGATCCTCTACGGACGACTGGATCGGCTTGCCGAAACCAACGCCTACAAAGTGCGGCCCGCTCCATCAGATCCCCCCGGCAAATGGGAGACGGGTACCCAAAGTTTCGAGAGCCTGGCCGGCGTGACAGCTGCCGTCGACTATCTGGCCGGTTTGGGCGGGGACGGCAAGGGCAGCCGGCGCAGCCAGTTGGTCGAAGGATTCGCGGCGGTTGGTGGCTACGAAAAGACTCTCGCCGATCGATTCCTGGATGGTGCAGGACGAATCGACGAATTGAAGGTCTATGGATCGACGTCAGAAGCCGTCGATCGAGTCGCGACTTTCGCTATTGCCATGGAGGGCGAGGCAATTGCGGCCCTCACGTCCCGCATGATCTCCGCTGGCCTCTACGTCTGGTCAGGGCACTACTACGCGGTCAATGTGATGGACAGACTCGGAAGGACTGGTTCCGGCGGCCTCATCAGGGTCGGCTTCGTGCACTACAACACCGCGACCGAAGTAGACCGAGTCCTGGACGTGCTGGCCGGCTGAGATTCAGGGCGTGGCGGGTGCTACACGGTCTATCAAGGGCTGCAGGTAGGCCTGGTCGATCTTCGAGGCACCGAACATCGCGGGAGGGTCATCGACGATCCGCGTTGCGATGAACGCAGACGACACGGCTTCAGGCGAGAACCGAGCCAGGACGCAGGCCTGAAGAACCAGGGCGGCCCGAGTAGTCAGCCCTCTGGCGTCGGCTTCGGCGGATTCTCCAGGGTCCGCCAGCTCGCCCGCGACCCGGTCAATCGCGTTATCCAGTGCCCGATCATGTCCGCGGGCTGTTTCCAGCTCCTCGATGAAGGCCTCCTTGGCTCCCGCCGCCCGGAGCGCCCTCAGGACGTCGAGGCACATGACGTTGCCAGATCCCTCCCAGATGGCGTTGACCGGGCTCTCCCTGAATAGTCTGGGGATTGAAGACTCCTCGACGTACCCGTTTCCACCAAGGCATTCCATCGCTTCTACGACCGTTGGTGTGGCACGTTTGGTGATCCAGAACTTCATCATCGGTGTGGCCACTCGACGGAAGCCTGCCTCGGCCGGATCGGCCGTGGCTCGGTCGAAAGCGCCGGCCAAACGAATCATCACAGCGGTGGCCGCCTCGGTCTCGAGCGCCATGTCGGCCACCACCCTGCGCATCAGAGGTTGGTCGACCAACCGCCGCCCGAACACCGAACGGTGCTGGATGTGGTGGGCAGCCTGCATGACTGCCTGGCGCATGATTGCCGCAGAACCGATCACACAATCGAGGCGGGTGTGGTTGAC
>QIDH01000106.1 GCA_003229305.1 Acidimicrobiia bacterium
CACACCCCTGAGACAGAAAACACCCCCTACCAGGCCTTTCTCGAAAAATCTGTCTGCAGATCCAAGTCGCCGCGCTTAGCCGGATCCCGGTGCGACAATGGTGAAGACTGTGCGGCAGTGGAGCCATGACGATGCCTCATCAACGACCCCTCTTCACCGATCGGCGCCACGCCGGCCAAATGCTGGCGGAGGCACTGAACGAACTCGGATCTGAAGATCTGATCGTGCTCGGATTGCCACGCGGAGGGGTCCCTGTCGCCTTCGAAGTGGCACTGGCACTCGGTTGCCCGCTCGACGTCGTACTTGTGCGAAAGCTGGGGGTCCCGTGGCGGCCAGAGCTTGCCATGGGGGCAATCGGAGAGGGCGGCATCGTGGTCGCCGATCCGCAGACCATGGAGGCCGCCGGGGTCGACGACGAACGATTCGCGGCAATCGAAAGACACGAGCGCAAAGAGTTGGTCCGCCGGTCCCAGCTCTATCGAGCCAGACACCCCAGAATGTCGCTCCAGGACAGGCCAACGGTCGTCGTCGACGATGGGATGGCCACCGGATCGACGGCCAGGGCAGCCTGCGCCGTCGTACGGGCGGCCGGGGCCTCCTCCATCCTCCTGGCGATACCCGTAGCACCTCCGAGCACCGTCAGGGCGCTCAGCGATGCGGCAGATGACGTCATAGCGCTCGCCACGCCCCACCCGTTCCGAGCAGTCGGGTCGTCCTATCGGTCGTTCTCACAAACCCCTGACCACGAGGTGACAAAACTGCTCGAAGAGAGCGCCGAGCGCTTCAACGGCACCACCTAGGACACCGGCGACCTCAGCAAGAATCTAGGCCCTGCCGTCCGTGACCGATTTCATGGCGTCATGGTGGACGAGGAAGAACCCGGGACAGAAACAACCGCCATGTGCGGCTTTTGCGGTCTGCCGGTGTCGCCCGAGCATGACCTGACCGAACTTTCCGAGTCGAAATTCGCGCATGTGGCATGTGTGGAAAGCGCGCAGCCAGAGGAAACGCGAAAGTTCATCGCGTTCGAGAACGCCTACGGTCCGCGCCTTAACCGAATTCAGCCGCGCGCTTCACGCATCCAGGTTGGCGAGCTCTTGAGCGAAATGTTCGGTGGCGTATGCGATGCGGTCGGCCGGTGGGGTTTCTTCGGCTTGCAGCGCGGCCCGCACTGCTTTCTGGGCCTCGTAGTCGACGTTGCGTACGCCGGCCCTGCTCTGGAGCATGCGCCAGGCCTTGCGGCGCTCGACACAGAACAGGACCATCTGGCGGGACAAGGCCATCAAAGATGTGCCGGCCTCCCCGTTGTCGATCTCGATGTAGACACCGAAATCGGGCACGTACGAGGCATGGGTCGGGTCGAGCACGTGGCGTTGCACCGTGTCGTCCTGGCTGATCAGCACGAGCAGGTCGTCCAGATAGATCAGGTCCTCGGTATCGGAGACCTTGTGGAAGTGCCTGCGGAACCGGGCCTCGGTGGCCGCCCAATGGGCCACCGTGTAGTGGTAGTCCTGCTTCGTCGCCTTGGACGTGATCTTGGCCCAATCCCGATCGCGGTTCGGGTTGCCGGCCAGGTCGAGCGTCTCCGCGTATGTCTCGCCGGCCGCCGGGTTGTGGACGAACTGGGGCATGCCCCTTGCGTCGCGCACCCGGTTGGCCTGGACGGTTGCCAGATTGTCGGCCACCCCGTGTTCGGGCTGGCAGGTCGTGAACGACTGGAGGAACGCAGTGCCCCGGTAGTCGAGGCCCTCCAGGATCGCCTTGTAGAACTGGGCGGTGTTGGCCATTGACACCTGGGCCACATACGCAGATCCGTGCCCGCCGATGAACGACTCCGAGACACTCTTCTTTTCGGTGAGCTTGCCCTGTGAGGCAACCCCGAACTGGTTCATGTCTCCCCCACCGAGCATCGGCGTCGAGTCCGAATTCTGGCCGCCGGTGTTTGAGTACACCTGGGTGTCCAGCAACATCATCTTGATGTTCGGCCGGTTCTGGAGGATCACCTTTGATACGTTCTGGTAGCCGATGTCGCCCATGCCGCCGTCGCCACCAAGAGCCCACACCTTGGGAAGCTCCCGCACCTCTTTGGCGGTCAGCGCCGAATCGGTCATGTGGCTCAGCTCGAAATAGTCGGCGTCGTTGATCACGTCGGTTGACCGGTCGAGCAGACGATCGGCCAGACGTTCGGGAACGACCGAGCGTTTGGCGTGGTCCATGATGAAACTCTCACCGATCAGCCATGCGATCGTCGAGCCATCCTGGAACAGCGAATTCATCCACGGATAAGGATGTGGATTGTTGGGAGGCGTCGAGCCGTAGACGGTGTTGCAACCGGTGTGGGCGCCCATCGCCATCACCGACATGCCCGAGGGCAGGGTTCCATCGATGGCCTGAAGGTCACGATGGTTGAAGGCGTCCTGGCGCATCGTCACCGTCATCGCCTCGACGATCTGGGCGTCTGTGATCTCGCCGTGGGCGGCCAGCCGGGCGGTGGTGTCTTCGTCCGACTCGCCGCCGAGTCCCATGATCAGGTGGGCGACTCCCCGGCGCAACAGCTCGTACTCGTCCTGGCTGCGCTCCCTCAGCGCGGCCAGCTTGGAAACGCCTTCCTGGTGGAGCCGATCGGCCTTGGCTTCGAGGCGATCGGCCTTGGCGTGGAACAGAGGGCGCATGTACGCCTCGGTGAGGCTCGTCACAGCGTGGATGACAGACTTTTCGCCGCACCCGGCGCAGGCGCCGTCACCCGAGACCAAGGCCTCGTAGTTGCTGCGCACCATGAGGTGGTTCTTGAGGTGGGCGACATGGGATGCGATCGGATCATCTGGGTCGAAGCGACCGAGATACTTCTGCGGAGTGTCAGGCAAGAGATCCAGGAAGTTTGTTCCACTGACATGGTCGGCGTTGAGTTCTTCGGTTTCGGGGGCCATCTCGAGAGCCTCGTATGGGCACTCGGTCACACATTCGGCGCAGCCTTTACACAGGTCGGAGACCATGATTGCGAAAAGCCCGCCGGTGCCCTCCTCCTTCCTTTCGAGCGACCGGAAGATGCCGGTGGTCTTGTGGAAGGCGAACGGGACCCGTTCGAACAACTCCATGTACTGGGCGTTGGCATCCTCGGTCAGCCCTTCGAGACCGTCAATCTCAGCTGCCAGCATCTCCTTGAACGGTGTGGAGGCCTTGTCGGCGATCTCCTTGGCCATGGCAGCCCTGAGACGAGCCTCGATCGCAGGCAGCTCGGCCAGCAGTAGGTCGCGCTGACCCTTGTCGACCACGTAGCCCTTCGCCGTGGTCTGCAGGACCGTCGTCATGTCCTGGGCAGTGTTGGGCAGGGCGGTGTCTGGGCAGGCGGTGATGCAATCCATGCAGGCCGTGCAGTTCTCGGCGATCCAGATCGGCGTCTCGCGGCGAGCGACGAACTTGGAGGCGGTCCGCCCCGTGCCCGCAGCCATCATCCCGACCGCGGCGAGCGGAGAGGCGGGCTGGTGATAACCGAGGCCTGCGTCGAACTCCTTGGCGAAGGTGGAGATCTGGGCAAGTGGGATGCTGACGCTCTGACCGGCCTTGGGCTCTCTTGGCGCCACATCGACCGAACAGCCCCCGCAGGTCGACAAGGCATCGTGACGCATCGAAGACCGATCAGGCGCTTCTATCGGGCCATGGGCAACATCCTGGGCCAGCTCGTAGCCCTTGGTCATGACCGTCATGTTGGACTCGACCACCGCGTCGCCGAACCGGCCGAACTTCTTGTCGTACTGGGCCCTGACGATCTCCCGGAATCTCGCATCAGAGACGTCGTAGTCCTCGAGAAATCCGGAAACCTTGAAAAAGGCGCCAAGGAAGGCGTTGCCCTGCATGCGGAGTTGCAGGTCTTCACGATCGGTCGCTTCACGGGCGATGCGGAAACCGGGCAACGTGAAAATGCGGATTTTCTTGTCGATGATCTCCTCGCGGTAGCGGGCCGGAATCCGCTCCCACACGGTGTCAGGATCCTCCTCCGACTCCCAGACGAATGTGCCGCCCTCGTTGAGACCCTCGAGGGGATTGGTGTGGGTGAATGCCTTTGGGTCACAACACAGGACCACGTCGACATGGTTCAGATCGCAGTTGACCCGGACCCGCTGGGGCGCGACTACCAGGTAGTAGGCAGTGGGCGCGCCCTTCTTCTCCGACCCGTATCTCGGGTTGGCGCTGATGTGGAGGACCTCTTTGGGGCGCCCGAAATCGTCGAGTTCCTCGTGCGCCTTGGACAGGTCGTCGCCGAAAGCGCCGACGATCTCGCTGAGGTTCTTGCCAGTAGTGATCATGCCCCAACCACCGATGGAGTGCAGGCGCACCGCGATCGAGTGGTCAGGGAGCAGCGAGGGCTTGCGATCCGCCTCGACCGCATACGGATGGTCTATGCCGAGGGCGAAATAGGTCTCACCTTCCGAAGCGGCCTTGCCGTCCTGGCGGGTACGAGCTCCGATCGCATATTCGTAGGCGCCGATGATCGCCTCTGGACGAAAGTCACGTGACCCGAGGCCGTATGAGCCATGGAGGATCAGCGGCACGTCGTCAGGCGAGATAGGGTGGACGTCGGTCTCGTAGCCCTCGTGATGGGCCTCGACGGCCTTGGCCAGAGCCGCCCTCACCTCACGGGCGAGAGGGTTGTCAACCGCCAGTGGCTCGTCGGTCCGCTCCAGGATGATGATGCGTTTCTTGCCGGCCAGGGCCCTGACAACGGCCTCCTCCGGGAAAGGGCGGAGCACGTTGACATGCAACGATCCGACCTTGGCGTCGTCGTTCGCCCGCAGATAGTCGACGCCGGCCTCGATATTCTCGGCTGCGGAGCCGAGGGAGACGAAAACAACCTCGGCGTCATCGGTCTTGTACTCACTGACCAGTCCGTAGTGACGGCCGGTCAATTCGGCGAACTCGTCATAGGCAGCAACGAGGAAATCGAGGATCGGCTCGCTGAAGTTGTTGCGGCGGGCGATGACGCCGTTCATGTAATGCTCCTGGTTCTGGACAGGGCCAAGGAGCATCGGATTCGCCAGATCGATCAGGGCGGGGACACGTCGCCTGGTCGGGCCGAACAGCAAACGCTGGGCCTCGGTCGGACTGTCGATGATGTCGTCAGGCGAGCCGAGAAACTCCCGCAACAGATCGGATTCGGCCTTGTAGAAGGTGCGTTCCAAGTGCGAGGTGAGGAAGCCGTCCTGGATGTTCATGCCAGGATTGAGGGCCAGTTCGGTGACCTTGCGCAAGATGATCGCCTGGTCGGCGGCCTGCTGGGAGTCTTTGCCGAACAACATGATCCAGCCCGTGTCGAGGGCGGCGTAGATGTCGTCGTGGCCACAGTGGACGTTCAAGGCGTGCTTGGTGAGCGCCCGCGCCGCGACTTCGAGGACCATCGTCGAGAGCTTGCCTGGGGCGTGGTAGTACTGCTCGATCCCGTATGCGATGCCCTGGCCGGATGTGAAGTTGACCACCCGATGGCCCGAAACGGAAAGTGCGATCGCGCCACCCTGAGCGGCGTGCTCACCTTCGGCCTCGATCGCGACCTTGGTATTGCCGAATACATCGAGCTTGCCCTCGGCAAACGACAGCTGGTATTGCTCGCCCATTTCGGTCGAGGGGGTGATCGGGTAGAACACACCCCCCTGGGTGATTCGTGCTTCGGTGTGGTACGCCACGAGCTGGTTGCCGTTCGTAGTCACCCGAATCCCGGGAAAACGAGGTATCGCCACCACGGGGTCCTTTCTCTATGAGGCCTGTCGCCTTTTGGCACAGAGCCTATCCGCCTCAGCAGCTACTCAGTGCAAGAACGACCAATCTTTCGTTTTGAAGGCCAATCGAGCACGAGATTCGCCGCTCACATCGCCGGCGAGACGAACTCAGTCCGGGCCTCTTCGATGAACCTGGCCGGGTCGGGCGAGATTCGTTTCCGGTCAGGCGACTCGTAGTATCTGCGGTCCGCCGCCTCGAAATCCCCAGAATGCGACACAACCCACACAAACCGGTTTGTCTCAGGATTGGCCCACGCACCAACGATCTCGAACCCTGCCGCTATCCGCAAAGGCAGAATGCCGGCCCTCCATTCGGCAACGAACTCGTCCATCGCTCCAGAAGCGATCCGATAATCACGAAGCTGCTGTCGCATCTATTCCTCCTCGGCCGAAGCGATCATTCTCGCGCATCGAGGTTCTGACCTGGCAGGGCTGGGCGCAGTCTTGTAGTCAGGACCTCACGAGCACTAGCGCGGTGAGCGTCAGCACTCGGCTGGTCCGATGGCGAAGGCCGTCGGAAGGCTCTGATCACTGCCTGTGACTAGAAGTTCAAGACAGCCCGGCAAGGCAACAATGATTCCACCATTGAAAGAAGTGTCCCCCTCAGCACAGGCGGTGAAACTGGCAACCTGGGTTCCATCACTGAGGGCGTAGTTGCCGCCCGAGAATGCTGCTGTGTCGTAGAGGAGAGACGCCCAGGTCTGGCTGCTTGGTGCGATCTCGATAGTGACGGTCTCTTCGGCCGCGACAGCCAGGGGAACCTTGATTGCAGGGTAACGATGGTCGGTAGCGGGAGCCAGGTTCTCGGCCGTGATATCACCGAACGTAGCCGCGTTACCAAAGAGCACAGGGCCGACTCGAACGGAGTTCTCCACAAACTCGGTGGTCATCTCGTCGAACGGGACGAGGCCGCCGGTTCTCGTCACACAATCGCGAGTTGAGAACGAACCCGTTGGTGCAGTGACCAAGCTGGGCTCTGTGGATACCCGGCTCGGAACAGAGGTGGACGACGTCGATGACGACTTCGATGGCGATTTAGCCGGCACGGTCGTGGATGGCGCAGGTGATTGGGTCGATGTACAGGCAGCCAAGATCACCACAAAGACCAGAGCCCAAACGGCCCTGAGGCCACGAAGGCTCGTAAGGGTATTCGTTGGCCGGTTCATGCGCTCGGAATCATCAGGCTCATAGCCACACCGGCAGATGCTATCAAAAGGGCAAGGTTGGCGGCCAACCGGCTCGGCGGCGGGAAATACAACGTGAGCAGCCGCAGGTAGCTCGTGGGCTCCTTCGGGTATTTTGGAATAATAAACGCCAGAAATACCGGTGCGCTTCGTGCAAGCCCGAAGGCGACACCGGCCGCAATCCCTGTCGAGAGATTCCCAACAAGCAGGGTAAGAACGAGAGCGAAATGCACAAGACCGCTGGACACCTTGGTTGCGACCCCGAGCCCCATCGCGCCGCCGAATCGGGCAACACCGTGCAGCGACCGAGACCATTCGCGGGGGACTTGACCATGCCTATGGGGCAAAGGAGGGAATGCCATTTGGGTAGCATGCCAAGAGCTGACCCACAGGAGCGCGATCACCACCAGCGCAACGGAAGCGGGCCCCGAGATCGCCCAGACGATGCCAACGCTAGCTACTAGGCCGAACGTTGTTACCCCGCCCAGCATCGCACTCAATGAGAACACACCGAGACGGACCCAGCTAAGCGCGGTCCTCCGACCGGAGGGGGCGATCGTCATCACCGAATTAATTCCTCAGCCGGTGTCAAGCAACATCAACCCAGCAGCACCCGCGGTTGTGGCGACAAGCCATCGCATCGCTAACAGATCCCGACCGTTTTCGCGCAAATGCAGTAATTTCCGAAATTGCAATTCGCTCCATGCCGGCAGTCAGCACAGCATGTCGTCCGGCAAGGGGAAGAGCTGGTGCAACACCAACTATTGGTTCCGCCGCCACAGGTATAACACTTCGGGCAGTTGCTCGTCTTGCAAGACCATCCGCTACAGCAGTTGCTATGGCCGATATGGGAGCATTCGGACGACGGGCCGCAACACCAACTCGAGTGGGCAGCAAGGGCTGCCCGTGGTCGGGCGATAGTTGCCCCCGCGACCCCGGCAGTGATAGCTCCGGCGACCCGACGTATAAACCGTCGCCGGTCGATAGTTGCTGCTACAGATCGTGCCCTATCCTCAAGCGTCATCATGACTATGGGCCTCCTTTCGCCCTTCCGAGCTGCTCTCTGCGCCACTGAGAAGAGCGTCGAGGGCGTCGATGGTGTTGACAATCCCTTTGGCCCGAACTCTCTCGTCCGCGGAGATGACGTAGGCAAATGGTGCCTGCTGGATATCGAATCCCGCGAAATGGTCTCCATCGAGATCGCTCAGCCGGATGTGTAAATATCCGTTGGAGCGTTGCACGCCCTGGGCATCGTCAACGCCTACTCTCTGAACCACGACCAGCCGGCTGTCCGGCCACTTCTGGTCCGGCTCGATGGACCCGAGTTCATCTTTGAGTTCGGTGCATACCGGGCAGTTCGGGATCACGAAGAGAGCGAGGGTGTTGTGTTTCGTTGACGCCCAACCGTCACTGGGTGTGACGGCAGCGGAGTCAGCGGCACCAACAAGATCCGACAAGCCGGGCACTCGGGCCCCGATGTCGAGGCCTCCGCGGCTGACCAGTTCTGAGGGACGCACAAGACTGAGACCCCATTGGCGGTACAGAAGCAAGACCAGCAAGTACAACACGATCACGAGCAACCACAGGAACCACAGCGAAATCTCGGCGATGGAACTCATATGGCGCTTCCTTGAGCCTCGGACAGCTGTGGGGTTGGGGCGAAGGCCACGCTCAGCACCGTCGGGAGTTCCATGAGCAACATGGCTAAGCAGAGGCCAGACAATCCGACGACTGCAAAGGCGGCGACACCCTGCGTACTCCACAGGCCCGCAGGAACACTGGAAACTGCTGGGATCCAGAGGGCTGCCAGGCCCACATTGCGGACCAGGTGGCGCCAGGAGATAGGTTCGGAACGGGAGGCTGAAGTGAGCCCGAAACATGAGCACTCGACCGGCTCGCGGCGCCGGATGACTGACACATGGGCTGCGGAAAACGCCATCAGCAGACCGATGCCCAGCAGCGCAAGCAGCCACCGCTCACGCACAAACATGACGGCGCCCACGGCTAGGACAAACTCGATAGCAGGAAGAGCCGCCGCTACTGCACCGACCCCAAGAGAATCGGGATCGTCGCCGACGATGCGATACGCGGCGACTGTCCGCCGGAGACCACGCCCGGCGACGATTTTGCTGATGGCTGCAACCAAGAACGTGATGCCAAGTGATGCTGAGGCGGCTCCAGCAATCGCGCTACCGAGTTCCACGGTTCCCCCTAACTCAGGTAGATGACCGCGGCTGCGAGGTCACGCTTGGCTGGCCTGTACCAAGCCAGCACATGGACAGGGCGTCCGTCCACTTCGTGCAACGGCACAGCAGCCCCGTTGTCCTGTGGATCGACAACGATGGTGCTACCGGTCACAGTGAGCGTGGTGCCAGCAACGCTGACAGCAGCTCCACTTAGGACGTCGACGGTCCCATTGAAGGCTCGGAACAGGCGATCAACCCGGTCGGCTCGAAACAGGCGATCGTCTGCCTGTCCAAAGGCGATCAGCTCCTCACCAACTTCGAACTCGCCCAATTCGGCTCTGCCGCCCCTGGTTATCGCCGTATCCGGCCCGGTGCTTATCACCTGGGTCACACGATCCCGTTGCGAAACAAGCCGAAACGTGTCCCCGTCTGTCCCAGCGAGAACACCGACACGGACATCGGATTCGACCGAGTCCTCTGCAAAGGCAACGGCCTGACCAGGAACAAGAACGGCTATACCTCCGGCCGCGGTGCCAGTCAGGAAGCGACGCCGGGTGATTCTGAGTGCCATCAGCCAATACCTCCCCAATCGGTGGACGGAATGGATCGTGAGCCTCGGTGGCGTGTTTTCATCAGTCCTCCTCACGGGGATGTCGTGGCCTCTTACCCTGTGTTTGTCCGCGATGGCTTAACCGGTTCCCGAATCGTCCGCGCAGAGTCTTGGTCCGCGCATAGGCTTGGCTGGGTCAACCAGGGGATGCATGCAGCCAGGGCGTGCTTCAGGAACCGATGCCGACCTCATCAGTCGGTCGTTTTCAGCTCCTGAACTGTTCACAGAGATCTACCGGCGTCACCGCGACGCCATCACCGCCTATGCCACGGGTCGGGTCAAAGGGCATCGAATCGAAGACGTCGTCGCCGACGTGTTCGTCGCCGCGTTCAGAAGCCGCCACAACTACGACCTCGGCGAAGCGAACTGTCTACCCTGGCTCTATGGCATCGCCCGCAACGTGTTGCGTAATGAGTACCGATGGTGGCAGCGGCACAAACCCAGCAAAGTCCCGATCGACGTCGCCGATGGGATCGCCGATTTCGCGGATGAGGTTGTTGATCGGGTCGACGCGGAGGCGTTGCTCGCTCACATCAGTCCGATCATTGTTGATCTGCGCGATGAGGAGAGGGTTTCGCTCGAGCTGCTGGCCGATGGTCTCAGCTACAGCGAGATCGCGGCCGAACTTGGCTGTGAGGTTGGGACGGTGAAGTCGCGGATCAGCCGAGCCAGCGCAAAGATCCTCGGGCAGCACGAGGGGACAGACCAGTGAGCGACCGAGGCGACATCGACGAAGCCGCCGACCTGCAAGCTCGCGTCGATAGACGGGTGACCGAGGCCCTCGAAGCCGAGTACAAGCGCGAACGAGAACACGGGCGACACAGCCCACTGACCAGCTTCCTCCGCCGTCGCCTAGTTCAAGCAGGTGTTGGGGTCATCGCCCTAGTGGCCATAGTCAGCATTCTGCTGGCCTGAAAATGGTCCGGTCGAACCTGGATCAACTCTGACGCCCGTTGCAGTCCCCATAGGGTTGTCGGTCTCGCGGGCGGGGGCCAGCTCACTGTGGCTCGGGTTCCCCGCGTGTGCCTAACGGCCAACGGACCAATGCTCGATTGGCAGGTCGGACATTGGAAAATCGGCGATGTTGCCCGTGGCCAGGCTCGCTCCTACGCCCAACGTGGCGGCTGCAATGAGGCAGTCCGCCTGGTGCAGAGTGGTGCCGCGCCTCGCGAACTCCCTACGCCAAGTGCCTGCCCGCTCTCCTTCTGATACGCCGAGCGGTGCCAGCCGGAGACCACGAAAAAGCCTGCGGACCGCTGGCTCTTCCTCGGGTCGAATTCCACGCCAGATCTCCTCAACCGAAATGGCGCATACCCAGGGCTCTACACCCGCCCTGCGGAGATTGGCCAATCGAGATGCAGCAGGTCTACCGCGCAGCGCATCGATCAGGACAGTCGAGTCCAACAACAAGCGGGACACGGTTGCTCAGCCGGCCCGACGGGAGTCACCCCGGCGCTGTTGCCTTACCCACCCGCCAGGATCGGCATCCCAATCGTGGCTGTGGCCGGAAAGCTTGCCGAGTGCGCTCTCGATGTCGTCCCATCTGCGCTCATCTTCGAGACCACGCCGAATCAGCTCGGCGACAAAAGCGCTGCGCCTTCGGGGCCCCGCTCGCCGGTCCAACTCGGCCACAAGCTCATCATCCAACGCTATGTGCAAACGCATGTGCCTAACTTAGCACACACCTGCGGCGTGGATAGACGAGGTCCAGCCGCCGTGCGCCATTTTCCGCACACGTGCGTCCGTTCGGACTGGACGGTGGGTCAGGAAATGATGCATCGAGGGAGACGGGAGCGGGGCGGGTGTGGCGGTTCGATCGAGCGGAGAGAAAGGAAACGATGCATCGAGGGAGGGTGAAAGGTCACTTGCGCCGCTGAGGGTGGTGCTCAGCCAGGTCGGTCTGGCTGGATTGGGGCTGATCGCAGTCCGCCTAATCGAGCTCCTTAGCCGTTCAACCGCATCTTCTTGATCAAGAATTTTTCGGGAAAAGGCCATGTAGACCCCTGTTTTTCGTCTCAGTCGTCTGGTATCATCGAACATATGTTCGACACACTTACAGAAACGACCGAGGCGGCGGACGTGTCGGCGGACATGCGGGAACAGCGGATCCTCGAATGCGAACGGATCATCGGCCAATTGCGAGCCATCCAAGCCCAAGAGCTGTCGGTCCTGGACGGCCAGCAGGTGGCGACAGGTGATGGTGCCCGCACACTGGTCGAATGGACAGCAGCCCGCTTCGACCTGTCACGGACTACCGCTTCGGACCTGGTGTTGGTCGCCCGCTCCGAACACCAGGACATCAACAGCGCCTTGGCTGAAGGCGATATCAGCTTTGATCGGGCCACCAACACCCTCCGCCTGGCCAACAGCGGATATGAAGATGCCCTCGAAAGGACTGCCGGATACGACATCGGGGGCCTGAAACGACTTCGTGTCACCCGTGAACCGCTATCTGGAGGCGAAGAGGAAGACATTTACCAGCATCGCAGCCTCGCCCTCCAACCCCGACTTGACGAGTCGGCCTACACCGGATGGCTGACCATGGCCGGCCCAGACGCCAAAACGGTCGAAACCGCGTTGATGCGCCGAGCCGAACAACTGCGCCGAGAGTTGCCGGACGGCACCGTCCTATCGCGTGGGCAGCTTCTACATGATTCGCTGGTCGACATGGCCACAGACGATCTCAACACCACCAACCCAGGCACCGACAGTCCGGGGACGGTGCTCACCGTCTTCGTAGATCAGGCACCCATCACCTCCGAGCGGGCCGGGAGCGGACAAGCCGCAGGCGAACATCAGGCACCGGTGGTGCAGCTCGACAACGGGATCCGCATAGGACCCAACGCTCTGCAACAGCTCATCTGCGGTGGAGCATCGGTAGAACTCGACGCCGATACCCAACCGTTGGGGATCGGCCGGGCCTCAAAGACGATCCCACCGCGCCTCAAACGTTGGGTCATGCATCGCGACCAAGGCGTCTGCAGCATATCGGGCTGCGACTCCACCTACCGGCTCGAAGCCCACCACATCATCCCCTGGTATCTAAGTGGCCGAACCGATGCGGACAACCTCGCCACCCTCTGCTGGTTCCACCACCACGTCGCCATCCACCGCCACGGATTCCAAATAGATCTCGACTCGCCGCCGCTAGCCAGACGATTCCACAGGAAACCGCCAATTCACGGGCCGCCGTGACCAGGGCCGCCGCCCAATCGGGCGAATAAGCCAGAACACGCACTCTGCCAATCAAACCACAACGATCAGACGATTCGACCAGAACGTTCTATGACTGCGGTTTCCCCGCGCCCCGCCGTGCACCGGGTTCCACACGGTCAGACCCTCGGCGGCCGAGCCTGAATCGACCTTGCGCTCCCTCAACCCTGGTATGGTTGTTTGGTCGCATCGGGTGGAGGCCAGCGCACTGTCGCTTCCCCGGTGGTTTCACGACACAGTTTCTCACCCGGTTGGATTGCCTCTTCGGCCGACACTCGACCCCACAGGCGATGGATGTCACGCGGTCGAGCGAGATAGGCAAATCCAAAATCAACCCCCTAACCGGGATTCGGAGACAACAACATGACTACTACCTTTGCCCAACTTGGGCTGCCGGACTCGCTCGTCCAAGCGTTATCCAAACGTGACATCAGCGAGCCGTTCCCCGTACAAGAAGCCACCATTCCAGATGCTCTGGCGGGCATCGATGTTTGCGGCAAGGCACCAACCGGATCAGGCAAGACCCTGGCATTCGGGCTGCCGCTGCTGACCAACGTCGAAAAGGCGAAACGCAACCGGCCGAGGGCGTTGATCCTGGCACCCACCAGGGAACTCGCCGAACAGATCAAAAAGGAACTCGTCCCTCTTGGCAGGGCGACTGGGCGCCAAATCGCCGCCATCTACGGCGGGGTGGGATACGGTCCACAGAAGAACGC
>QIDH01000052.1 GCA_003229305.1 Acidimicrobiia bacterium
GCGAGGTGATCAGAGTGACCGGGGTGACCGGGGTGACCGGGGTGACCGGGGTGACCGGGGTGACCGTTCGAGGGATGGGAACGCCTAGGACCAGAGCGAGAACGCAGGGTTGTCAGCCGGCAGCCCTGTAGAGGTCATCTTCGCCGAAGAGCGCCCGATTGAGGTCTGGCAAGACATTGGGTGCCTGATCAATGAGCCATCTGGCGAAGTCGGAAGCAGCATCGCTGCTACCAACCACCAGCGTGACCCTATACGGATTCGCCAGGTCGGCGCTGGGCGAGACGTCGAGGGGTGCAAGGCCGAGTCGATCAGCCACAGCGACGAACGAGCCCCGTTCAGACAAAGTCACTGCTGATCGCTGGTCTGCGACAAGGAGAGTCAACCCCATGCCTTGGCCGGTCTCCCGATACCAGGGTTCGCCGCTCGGATCGATGCCAGCCGCCTCCCAAAACAGGATCTCACGCTCATTGGTCCCTGATCCATCGGCGCGGCTGACGAACTGCAATCCTGCCGCCGCAATCTCGATCAAGACCTCTTCGATCGTGCCGGTCAATCTGTCCTCGAGACCTGGAGGGCCGACGAGGACAAAATCAGAGGTGATAGCGATCTCGCTGAACTCGGCGAGGCCGTCTGCCAGGAACAATTCCTCGAGGGCAGGGGCGTGGGTAACCAGCACGTCGGCGGCTCCCCTCCTTCCAAGCTCCAACACTTGGGCGGAAGCCTCGCCAACCACCGAGACCTCAACACCTGGATTCGCAGACTCGTACTGATCTGCGAGCGCATCCATCAGCCCAGAGTCCACGAGGGTCGTACCCGCCGCAACCACGACCCGTTCTCCACCGGATCCGCCACATGCGACTATCACGACGATCGCTGAGACTCCAACAATCCGAAGAAGCCTCAATCGCCACCAACTACCCGCACAGCGGTCGCCTTCACGGATACGACAACCTCCGCGCCCGGGCTCATATCCAATGCGTCGGCCGCCCCAGGGGTGACGATCGCTACAATGGGGTGTCCGACATCGATCACCACTTCGAGCAGCCTCCCCAGCCTGCGAACGTCTCGAATCCGTCCGGTCCAGCTGTTGCGCGCCGAACCCACCGCACTGCCCGCCGGCAGAATCGTGACAGTCTCACCACCAAACATCGCACGGGCCGAGCCACCGGTCGGCGCGTCCCCAAGACCCCAAACCCTGAGGTCGCCGGCGTCCACGGACACCAGGCTCCCGTCCACCTCTGCGGCATCGCCGACCAAGACATTGGCGACGCCGACCACATCGGCAACCGCTTCGTCCACCGGCTGGGCGAAGACGTCTGCAACCGGTCCGCGCTGCACGATCCGTCCGTCCAACATGACGGCCATCGCGTCACCGAGAATGGCGGCGTCGTCCCGGTCATGAGTGACGATGACCGCCGCACGGCCGTCGAGTCTGCGACGGATGATCCCGGCCACCTCGGCTCGATCCCGCAGATCTACCGCCGCAAGAGGCTCGTCTAGCAACACGACCTCCTCACCTCTGGCGAGCACCCGAGCGATCGCCACACGTTGAGCTTCTCCTCCGCTGAGTTGTCTCGCTCGCAATCCCAGATCATTCACGCCTAGATCTGCAGCTACTGCGCGAGCCAGGACCCTGCCGTCAGCGCTCAGTCCGAAATCGAGATTCTGGCCCGCCGTACCTCTGAACATCCACGGTGCCTGGGGCAGATAGGCGGCAGCTGGAACCTCGGCCTCGTGGATAATTCCGGCCAGCACCCTGAGGAGGGTCGATTTTCCCGCACCGTTTGGCCCGAAGAGAACAAGCTTTTCTGCCTCTGCGAGCCTGAAACCATCCACCTCGACCCTTGGCTCACTCGGAGGGAACCGGATATCGAGCTCGAGAACCGGATTCATCTTGCCGCATCCTTGAACTGCAACCAGGTGATCCCCGCGTTTACCACCAGGGCCATTCCGAGAAGCACAAATCCGAATGCCAACGCTTGTCCAAACTGGGCTTGGCGGGTCTCCTGCACGATCGCAGTGGTCAGAACCCGCGTCTCGCCCCGGATGTTTCCACCAACAATCAGCACAGCACCGACTTCAGAGATCACCCGCCCAAAGGCAGCGGCCACTGCTCCACCGACGGCGGGCCAGACCTCTCGCACTGCAACTGCACCCCTATTCCAGGGCGACAATTGGAACGCTGCCAACTGCTCCTTGGCAGCCAGAGGAAGGCCACTAATCGCGGAAGCAGTCAGTCCGACAGCGATAGGTATGGCCAGCATCGCCTGCGCCAACACCATCGCCGCCGGGGTGAACAGGATGCCCCAAGCCCCGAACGGACCACCGCGCCATAGGAGCAGCAGCAGAACCAGGCCGGCCAGGACGGGCGGCAGACCCATCCCGGTATTGACCAGGACTGTTGTTGCACGTTTGCCACGGAACTCACTGAGACCAAGCGTCGTGCCGAGCGGGACTCCGATGAGGACCGAAATTCCCGTCGCGACGAAGGCGATCCACGACGTCAACCAAACAACGGAACCGAGATCCCCTCCGAGGCCGCCCGAGAGGGCGCTAAGCGCATCCCGAAAGACTTCTAGGAGAAAACCCACGTCAGGCGCGGATGTTGAAGTACCAGAACCAGGCGGCTGCTCCGGCTATCGCCGCGTATAGGGCCAATTTGAACACCCTCTTGACCATCCCCCAGCCGACTAGGCCGGTCGCTCCGAGAGCGATCACCAAGGAGGAGTTCTCCGCAAACGCGTTACGAGCTGTCTCTACTGCACCTGAGGTTTGAGCAAGAATCGTGTCGATCATGCGCCCAAGCTTATCGCTCCAAACCAAGATGGGTTGGCACTTGATGCGCACCGACACTCCGGCGTGCTCGACCGTCACACATCCAGGACGAGCAGATCTTCGCCGGCGATGACCGATCCAGGAAAGTCCTCAGCCGCGAGATCGACCATAGATCGGATGAGCGCCGCCGGCTTTTGTCGGAAATGGGTGAGCACGAGCATCCGAGTGCCAGATCTTGCCGCGATCTCACCGACCTGGGGCGCCGACGCGATGACCCGGGTTGCGAGGAATTCGGTGTCCTCGGAGTCGATCTCCTGGGCGGCTAGGTAGCAGCACATCACCAGCACGTCGACTCCGTCGGCGAGAGCCTCCAGGCCTGGACACGCGACGGCGTCACCGCTCACAGCAGCACTGGCGCCATCGGCTTGCATCCTGTAGCCAAAGGCAGACCACTCAGCCTCAGTCAACCCGAGTGCGTCGCCGTGGTCGACGCGCCTAGCCAAGACACCCACCCCCTCGTATTCGAATGCTGCACGATCATGGACGTCTTGGGCAACGAACACCTCGGAAGGATGCGGCATGAACTCGCCACGCGTCTCCGCCTCTCGAATGCGAAAACGGATATCTGCCGCGTACACCTGGTCGAATAGGGCAGCAAGGATCGACCTGGTCCCCGCTGGGCCCAGAATCGGAAGGGGCCGCGTTCGCCCCTCATTCCAGGCCGCCATCAGGAGATCCCCCAGGCCTGAGATGTGGTCATAGTGATGGTGCGTCAGGAAGATCGCATCGAGGTCAGCCAATGGTCTCCCGGCCCGCACCAGCTGCGTCGCCACTCCCCTGCCCGCATCAACGAGAACCGCACTGGCGGCTGTGCTCACGAGGACCGCCGGGCCATGACGCTCTGGGTCCGGCCGCGGCCCCCCAGTTCCCAATAGCGTGATCTTCATACCTAGCCCTCCCTAGTTTGAGACTCACTTCGCGGGCCCAATCACCGCCAGCGGGCGCAAGGATCATTGAAACGCGGCCAGCGTCAGCCTGGGAACTATGACATCTGCGGCGGACAGGCTTTCGATCGGAAAGAACGCTCTGTCGACGGCGACTACCCGCATGCCGGCGGCGCGGGCGGCTGCGATTCCGATCGGAGAGTCCTCGACCGCCAAACATCGCTCAGGGGGCACATCCATTCCGGCGGCCGCGGCCAGGTACAGATCGGGGGCGGGTTTGGCGTTGGCTACTTCGTCACCTGCCACAACGACTTCGAAGCGACCGGCCAGGCCCGTTGTCTCAAGAGCAATGTCGAGGCGTTGGCGAGGAGAAGAGGATGCCACGGCCAGGCGGGTCCGCCCCTCAAGATGGTCGAGCACATCGACGGCATCTTCGAACGACTGGAGGTGGGCGTCGAAGAGACGGTACATCTCTGAGGATACGGCTTGCCAGAAATCTTCGAAACTCGGTAGGCGTTCCTCGTTCAGGGCGGCATGGGTGTCGCGTTCGGTCAGGCCGGTCAGTTCCTGAATCTGAGCATCCGAGATTTCGACACCGTGAGGTGCCGCAGCCCGACGCCAGGCCGTCCAAGAGAGGGTTTCGGAGTCGACGAGGACCCCGTCGCAGTCGAAGATTACCGGTCGCATGTCAATCGGAGAGCCGTGCCCGCAGGAGACCTGAGACAACCTTGGGGTCGGCCTTGCCTCCCGTGAGTTTCATCACCTGCCCCACAAAAAATCCGATCAACTTTTGTTCACCACCACTGAGCCGCTCGAACTCTTCCGGGTTCTCGCTTATGACCTGTCCGACTGCCGCCTCCAAGGCTCCCGCATCGGAAACTTGGAGCAGATCCCGAGCCTCCGCGACTTCACCAGGACTCCCCTCTCCGTCCAACACCCCGGCCAGCACGGCCTTGGCCGCCGAGGTTGAAATGGTGCTCGACTCGACCAATCCGACCAGCTCGACCAGGTGAGAGATTGTCAGCGCCGAAGCGGCCAGCGAGTGGTCGCTGCGTCGCAGGGCGGCGACGACTTCGCCGGTCAGCCAGTTGGCAACGCTGGGCGGCGAACCTCCGGCGTCAACCGCCCCCTCGAACATCTGGACCAGTTCGGGTTCGGACCCCGCCACGAGAGCCGCCTGGTACTCGCCAAGGCCCATTCCCTGGTACCGCTTCCGTCTGTCGCTCGGAAGCTCCGGGAGTTCGCCCGCGATTCGATCCTGCCACTCTTGGTCGATCACCATCGGCACCATGTCTGGCTCGGAGAAGAAGCGGTAGTCGGAAAACCCCTCTTTGACTCGTCCACTCCTTGTGACTCCCGCGTCCTCGTCCCAGTGGCGAGTCTCCTGCACGATCCGTCCTCCGTCGTCCAGCACCTGGGCTTGGCGGATCACCTCGTGGGCGATCGCGCGCTCCATGGACCGGTATGAGTTCATGTTCTTGATCTCGACCTTGGTACCCAGGGTCGTAGCGCCTTTTGGTCGGACCGAGATGTTGGCGTCAAAGCGGATCGAACCCTCCTCGAGCTTGGCGTCGGAAACGCCGAGGCTCACGATCACCGCCCGCAACTCCAGCCCGTAGGCCCGCGCTTGTGTGGCCGACCGAATCTCGGGCTTGGTGACAATCTCGACCAGAGGAACACCTGAGCGGTTGAAGTCGAGCAGCGAGTACTCGGCGGACGTGATCCTCCCGTCTCCTCCCATGTGGTTCGACTTGCCGGTGTCCTCTTCTTGGTGCACCCGCTCGATGCCCACCCGGCCGCCCGCCTCGCCCTCGATGTCCAGGAAGCCCTCCTCACAGACCGGCAGATCGAACTGGGAGATCTGATAATTCTTGGGAAGGTCGGCGTAGAAATAGTTCTTGCGATGAAAGATCGTGTGCTCGGAGATCGAGCAGTTCAACGCGAGCCCGATCTTCATGATCATGTCGATCGCCCTGCGGTTCGGCACCGGCAAGGCGCCTGGCAAGCCGAGACATACCGGACAGGTCACCGTGTTCGGTTCGGCGTTGAAATCGACTGGGCACCCGCAGAACATTTTCGATTCGGTTTCGAGCTCGACGTGGGTCTCGAGCCCGATCACCGGCTCCCAGGTCGTTGTCATGCCAGGCTCCCGGCCAGTTCCGGTTCCTGGTCGAAGGCGGCGATGGACTCCACCGCTTCTGCTACCTGGAAGAGCGTCGGCTCGCCAAGGGCGGGAGCCATCACCTGGAACCCGATCGGTAGGCCTGCCTCGTCGAGGCCGACCGGTACCGAGATCGCCGGATGGCCGGACAGGTTTGCCGGGATCGTGAACACGTCTGTGAGGTACATCGTGAGAGGATCCGCGGTCTTGGCGCCCAGCTCGAAGGCAGTCGTCGGGCTGGTGGGCCCGACGAGCACGTCGACGTCCTCATAGGCAGCATCCAAATCGCGTCTGACAAGGCTGCGAACTTTGAGGGCCTGGCCGTAGAAGGCATCGAAGTGGCCGGCCGAAAGCGCGTACGTGCCGAGCAGTATGCGGCGGATCACCTCTGCACCGAACCCGTCTGCCCTTGTCTTGCTCATCATGTCTGCGACGTTCGCACCGTCGACCCGGTTGCCATAGCGGACGCCGTCGAAGCGGGCCAGGTTGGCGGACGCCTCGGCGGGCGCAATCAGGTAGTAGGCACTCAACGCGTATTCGAACGAAGGCAGAGAGACTTCTTGCACCTTGGCGCCGTTCGCCTCCATCTGTTCGATGATGTTGGCCACCGCGCCTCGAACGGCCGGCTCAGTCTCGTCCCTTTGCATTTCGGACACCACACCAACCTTGACGCCATCGAGGCCCCGTCCAAGGCCAGCGTCCAGGTTGGGCACCGAACCCGGAATGGAGGTCGCATCGTGAGGGTCATGGCCGGCGATCACCGACAACACGTCCACCGCATCTGCGACGGTTCGGGTGAAAGGGCCAATCTGGTCGAGTGAGGACGCGAATGGGATCAGTCCGTAGCGGGAAACGAGTCCATAGGTCGGCTTCATCCCGACCACTCCGGTCAGCGAGGCCGGCTGGCGTACCGATCCACCGGTATCCGAGCCGAGGGCGCCGAGCGCCGAGCCAACTGCAACAGTGACCGCCGAACCGCCGGAGGATCCGCCTGGCACCCTGTCGGTGTCCCATGGGTTGCGGGTCGGGCCGAAGGCCGAATGCTCCGTCGATGAGCCCATCGCGAATTCGTCGAGGTTGGTCTTGCCGGTGATCACCGCCCCGCCCTCCTCAAGGCGTTCGACAACGGTGGCGCTGTACGGCGGAACGTATCCGGACAGAATCCTCGAAGAACAGGTGGTCTCGATGCCTTTGGTGACCATGTTGTCCTTGAGCGCGATCGGGATGCCGTGCAGCGGGCCACGGTCGTCGCCTGCACCGAGTTCAGAATCGGCCATCTCGGCCGCTTGCAGCGCTCCTTCAGTATCGAGAGTCAGGTATGCGTGGACCTGCGACTCCGTCATCGAAGCAGCTTTCAACGCCGCCCTGGTCAACTCAACCGACGTGAGCGAACCGTCACGCATGGCAGCGGCCGCCCGTCTGATCGTCTGTCTGGCGCTCATTCGTCTTCCAGGGCGGGCGGTACCCGAAAGTAGACATCTTCAACAGCAGGGGCCTGATCGAGGACGACATCCCTCGCCAGCACCCGGCCAGGTGTCACCACATCGTCACGGAAGGCGTTGACCAGAGGCAGTGGGTGCGAAGTCGGCTGGATGCCTTCGGTGTCGAGGGCTTGGACCTTGGCGGCATGTTCGAGAATGTCGGCGCAATGACGTCCATGTTCTGCCAACTCCGCGTCAGACAGTTCTATCCGAGCGAGTCTGGCGACGTGGGCGATATCGATGTCGATGGGCATGCCTGCGAGTGTAAATGATGACCTCGCCCCTCAATGCCAAACTCCGAACCCCTCCTGCTCTACGCTCCAACCAATGACACGCGGACAACGCAACGTGCTCGGGTTCATCACGCTCGGACTGATGTTGGCGGGGGTCGCCGGATGGGCGACGGACGCAGACTCCGCGTGGCCTCAAATCCTGGTCAGGGTTGCCATTATCCTTGCGGCGGTCTGGTTGGCAGCCCCTGGTTTCGATAAGGTTCCCCGGCGGGTGGCCGTCGGAGTGTCGGCGGCGATCGCCGTCGTTGCCATTCGCCCCAAACAGGTTCTAGCCGCTGTGGCGATCGGAGCCGTCGCCACGATCCTCTGGAAGCGCCAATGAGGGTCCTCATCGCTTCGGCAGAGTTCTCACCGCTTGCCAGGACTGGAGGTCTCGGTGAGGCCGTTGCCGGCCTCGCTTCCGCCCTTGTGGCCACAGGCGTCGATGCGACCGTTGCGATCCCCCGCTACCAGCACCTGTTCGATCTGGGCGAACCCGTCGACGGAATCGTCACACTCGGCAATCTGGGTCTGCCCGTCCTGTTGATCGATGAGCCAGAGGCGTTCGACCGCCCAGGCATCTACGGACCCAAAGCAGGGGGCGGATACGAAGACCAGTGGTTCCGTTTCGGTCTGTTCTCCAAACGGGTGAGAGAAATGTCAGGCGACTTTGACATCCTCCATCTCCATGATGGCCATCCTGCCCCAGCGGCCATCGGAGCGCCGACTCCGACCGTGCAGACAATCCACAACGCGAGCTACCCGATCCTTGGTCCTCTGGAGGAGGTTGGGGCGCTGTTGGAGCTTTCTGTGGCTGACCTGGTCTTGGGCGGTCCGATCGAGTGGTACGGAGACGCAAACTTCCTCAAGGCAGGGGTCGACAGGGCCACAGCGGTTACCACCGTCAGCCCAACATTTGCGCTGCAGGTTGCCGCAGACTCTGAGCTGTCTGGTGGCCTGGACGTGGTGTTGAGAGCCAGAAATTCTCCTGTGATCGGAATCCTCAACGGTATCGACACGAAGTCGTGGGATCCGGCCTCAGACGCGGCGCTGCCCGCGCCATTCTCTCGATCGAGGCTGAAAGGCAGGTCGATGGCCAGGGCCGAACTGGTCGCCACAGGCGAACTAGCACACGACGGCGTCCTGTTCGGCAACGTCGGACGTCTGGCCGAGCAGAAGGGTCTTCAACTGCTCGATCCTTTCATCGACGACCTCGTCGCGGAAGGTTTCAGACTCGTCCTCGTCGGTAGTGGTGAGTTGGACGATCTCGTCGATGGGTGGGCGGACCGTCACCCTCGAGCGATCTGGCACAGCGAGTATTCCGAACGTCTGGCTCGCCTCACGTCCGCCGGCGTCGACGCCTACCTGATGCCTTCGAGGTTCGAACCTTGCGGGCTCGGTCAAATGTACGCGATGCGGTACGGCGCGCCTCCTGTGGCGAGGCTTACAGGAGGCCTGGCAGACACGGTCGTCGATCTGGACGAGCGCCATGCGACTGCGACGGGATTCGGCTTTCGCTCGTTCACACCCGAATCTCTCGCGAAAACGATCCGCCGAGCAATGCGGGTCTTTCGCGACAACCCGGCCGAGTGGCGCCACTTGCAGGACAACGGCATGAAGTTTGATTTCTCATGGGCCGCAGCCGCCGCTAAATACGTTGAGGTTTACGAGTCGGTCTTGTGACAGGTGACCCCGGTAGCCGCATGGCCCGGACCATACTGATGAGGGTATGGCAGATCTCAGGCGTGTTGGCCGTTTCGGGCTGGCTACAAGGCGAGAGTGTGTGCGCACCGCGGTCGGTGCCTTTCCACTCGTCACCGTTTGTGGCGGACTGCTGTCGATGCTCGGCAAGCTCGGAATGCGAGATTCGCTCCACAACAATGAGCGGCGCTGGGCTTCCGCTGCCCTTCGACATCTCAGAATCGAGCTGGATCTCGAAGGCACCGAGCTCATCGACCCCTCTGAGAGCTACTTGGTTGTCCCCCTTCATGAAGGGTTCATCGACCCTGTCCTACTATTGCAACTTGGACTCGATCTGCGTTTTGTGGCCAGAGACGAACTCAACGAGTGGAGACGGCTCGGCAACTACCTCGACAGCACCCATCAGATCGTGGTGCCAACCGAGGCGAACCTGTCCGGCTACCGAGCGGTGATCGAAGGAGCCGGAGACGCATTTTCGCTAGGCGAATCCCTGGTGATGTTCCCGCAAGGTTCGATCCTCGGGATTGAACTCGGCTTCAAGAGCGGCCCGGTCCGCATCGCCAAACGTTTCGACAAACCGATCTTGCCGGTGGTTATCACCGGAACGCACCAAGTTTGGGAGCATCCGTTTTCGGCCAGGCTTCGATACGGCCGCCGGGTGTCGATGAGCGTGATGCCACCGATTCCGCCTGGCGACATAGCCGAGCGCTGGCGGGACCTCGAGCGGGAAATGAAAGCGATCGCCCTCGGCTCCGGAATGGCAGCCGCCCGGCACTACCTACCAGAGCGAGACGGTTGGTGGGACGGCTACGACTTCGAGATCGATTCAGATTTCGCAGGGCTGGCGGCCGCCGTGGCCGCCCACCGGGAGCGAACGGGCGCCGAAGCGACCCTTCTTCGATCAGACACGGACTCGCATCAGCTCCCGAGCATCGATCGGATGGCCGAGTAGAGCTGCGCCTCTTGTTCGAACAGGGCGTGTTCGATGTGTCCGTCCTGATCTTCCATCGGCGACTTGAAATAGAACCCGAGCCATTCCTGAACTCCTCCCCGACCCGAGGTAGAGGCAAGGTCGAGCAACTTGGCAAGGTCGAGAACGACGGGTGCCGCCAGGATGCTGTCACGGCACAGGAAATCGATCTTGAGCTGCATCGGGTAGTTCAACCATCCGAAAAGGTCAATGTTGTCCCACCCTTCCTTGTCATCTCCCCTCGGTGGGTAATAGTTGATCCGCACAGCGTGATCCAGGTTCCCGTAGAGGTCAGGGAGTTCGTCTGGGCGCAACAGCTCGTCCAGCACTCCGAGCTTGGTGACCTCTTTGGACCGGAAGTTGTCTGGATGGTCGAGCACCAGGCCGTCGAGGTTGCCCAAGATGTTGGTCGAAAACCACCCGCGGATCCCCAGCATGCGGCTGCGCAGGCCGGGCGCGATCATCGTCTTGATGAGAGTCTGACCGGTCTTGAAGTCCTTGCCGGCGATCGGCACTCCCTCACGTTCCGCCAGTTCGACAAGCGCCGGAATCTCCACAGAGACGTTGGGCGCACCGTTCGCGTAAGGAACGCCACTACGGAGAGCAGCGTATGCGTAGACCTGGCTAGGAGCGATGGAGGGATCGCCCTCTTTGAGGGCTCGCTCGAAGTCGTTTAGATTCATGTGAGCAGGTCCGGCCGGACGATACGCCTCGGTGCTGGCACACCAGACCATCACCAAGCGCTCACCGTTGGCTCGGAACGCATTGATGTCGGCCATGAGGGCCTCAGCCTGATCCATCCATGAGCCGGGGGCAACCAGATTGTCGACGTCCTCGAGCGCCTCAACCCACGACTGGTCAAACACTGCGGGCCGCGCCTCGATGGCGGCGAGCTCGTCAGATATTTCGGCCAAATGCTCCGCGCTCAGCACGCTTGACCGTTTGGCGACGTCGAGTGCGCTTCCCTTGTAAGGGTCCCATGCGCCGAATGTGATGTCGTCGAGGGATACAAGTTCGTCTTTGAGCGGGCGGCCATCGATGGTGCCGTATTCGGTAACCGACCCGATTGGATTGGCGAGACCGCGTCTCGCCAGCATCACTCCGGCCATCAGAGTGGTCGATACGGCACCGAGGCCTGGGGTAAGAATGCGAAGTGTCATGGGGGCCTCCTCGAGATATCTTGGGCACGGTGCTGTCCACGATATTGTCTACTTGTTCAGGAAGACAAATTCATGGTTTCACTGAAATCTATTAGTCTTACTTCATGATCGACCTGGCGCTTCAGCAACTCCGCTACATCGACGCGGTTGCGGACGGGACCAGCTTCGGCGACGCGGCCGATGAGCTTCGCATCTCCCAGAGTGCCCTTTCCCAGGGATTGGCTCGGCTCGAAGAAGCCCTAGGAGCGGGCCTTTTCGAGCCGGACGGAAGGAAGCGCCGACTCACCGCCGAGGGTCGGCTGGTTGCCGACTATGCCAGACGAACCCTTGCAGAGACGACCGGCTTGACCGAGGGGCTTGCCGACCGCAAGGCGGGAAGGGCCGGCACATTGACGGTTGCGATGATTGACGCCGCCCTTTCCTTGTTCCCTGACGCCATCCATCGCTTCAGGACCGAACACCCACAGGTCAGGCTGAGGCTCAACGTAGACGACTCCACCCGTTGTCTCGATTTGCTCGGCGGTTTCGAAGCCGATCTGGCGGTCGTGATCGGCCCAGCCAGAAATTTCCAAACACAGTTTGTCGGCAACGAGGCCCTGTTCCTGTACGGGCCGGACCGGCGACCTCGTCACGACGACCCCTGGCTCCTCTATCCGGCCGGATCACAGACTCGGGCGATCGTCGATCTTGCCCTTGCCGGCCGCCACGACCGGATCGAAGTGGCCGCCGAGAGTGCGAACCCCAACGTCCTGGCTGACATGGCGACCCTGATGGATGGCTGGGTGGTGCTGCCAGATTCCGTCGGCGCGCATGCGGGCAGAACCCTGACCAAGCACGGCAGACTCGCCTCCCGAGACATCGTCATTGCGAGCCGCACAGGTTCAACAAGTGGCGCCCTGGCAGAGCATTTCGTATCCACTCTTTCAGGCGGATAGGCAGGCCGGGCTTTCTTGGGGTCAGATGGCTTCGAGAACAACTACCGGGATGACCCTCGACGTTTCCTCTTCATACTGAGCGAACTGGGGCATTGCTGCCTTCTGCTGCGACCAGATCGTTTCGCGTTCCTCGCCCTCGGTGATCCTGGCGGTGACGCCCACGGTCTCGGTACCGACCTCGATCGTGATGGCTGGATTCGCCTTCAGGTTGTGATACCAATCGGGGTTGGTTGGCGCACCCGCCTTCGAGGCGAATATCGCGTATCCGCCGTCCAGCGGCTGGTATACGAGCGGGGTCTCGCGGGTGGTGCCGGACTTGGCTCCCACATGGTGAAGGATCAACATGGGGGCTCCTTCGAATGGTCCTCCGAGTTTGCCATCGTTCGCC
>QIDH01000050.1 GCA_003229305.1 Acidimicrobiia bacterium
GAGAGCGGATGTGGATGACATGGCCGTGCGGATCGTTCGAGGCCAGCGCAGGCGAGGCGGTTCTCGGGTCATCCAGATCACACAACCAGTCGTCCTCGACGATCATCAGGTTGTGACGAACCGCCAGAGCCATTAGGGGATCTCGGCGCTCATCTGCGAGACAGACTCCTGTCGGGTTGTGGAAACGAGGCTGGAGATAGAGGAGCCTCGCCCCGGTTTGTCTTACCGCTGCCTCCAGACGGTCGACCAACAATCCGTCCTGATCCATCGGGACTGGCACCGGCGTCAACCCTGTCGCCCTTGCCGCGGCGATGGCGCCGACGTAGGTGGGCGACTCAGTTAGCACGACGTCGCCTGCCATGCTCAGCGCCCGGAAGACGAGGGAGAGGGCCGATTGGCCACCTGGAGCGATCAAGACGTTGTGCGCCAGTTGTCCGCTGAGCTGAGATGCGAACCATTCACGGAGGGGCGCCAGGCCTTCGCTCGCAGCCCGGCCGAAGGTGCCGGGCCTGCGGGCCGCGGCCCGCATCGCCCGAGCCAATAGAGCGACAGGCTGCAAACTCTGATCCGGATAGCCGCTCGCCAGGTCGATGGTGTCAGCGGCTGGAATCGACCGGAGTGGCGCCAACAGGTCGGCATCGGGCTGGGTGGTCCCAAGCGCAATGGTCTGCCAGCTTCGATCAGCGGACTCGCTCTGCGGACGTCGAGGACGTGCGATGAAGGTCCCGCTTCCCGGCACCGTCTCTACCTTCCCTGACCGGACCAGTTCGGAGACCGCCTGGCGCACTGTTGCAGGACTGACGCCAAGTTCGGCCATCAGCGCCCGCACCGAGGGCAACCGGTCACCTGCCGAGCCGAGGTCGACGAATCCCTCGAGGTAGGTTCTCACTCTCGAAGGTGCGCTATCGTTGAGCATGAGTTTAGAGAGTAGCGCTATCTTCCCGTCTGGAGAAGCGCAGCCTGAAAAAACGCAGTCAGGCGAAACCTACGGTCTCGTCTTGGGGTCGATCGGCGTATTGATCTTCTCTTTCACCCTCCCTGCCACCCGGGTGGCCGTTCCCGTATTCGGCGGCTGGACCGTCGGCATAGGTCGGGCAGTCGGAGCCGGAGTACTCGCCGCAGCCGTGTTGGCCATGAAGAGAGCGCCCCCCGACCTGGCCACATTCCGCCGCCTGGCCGTGGTCGCCGGTGGTGTTGTGGTCGGATTCCCTCTTTTCTCGGCTCTGGCGCTCGTCAGCGTGCCCGCATCGCGCGGGGCGATCGTGGTCGGGGTCTTGCCGGCGGCCACCGCGCTCGTAGCCGCAATCAGACATGGCGAAAAACCGAGCAGGCCATTCTGGTTGGCGGCTGCCGGTGGGCTGATCACCGTCGTAGTTTTTGCGGTATTGACCGGTGCCAGGGGCCGCCCCGAACCGGCAGACGCACTGCTCTTCCTGGCCGTAGCGGCGGCCGCCATCGGATATGCGGAGGGGGGTTCGGTCAGCAAGTCGATCGGTGGTTGGCAGACCATCTCCTGGGCTCTCGTGCTCGCGTTGCCGATCACGGTGCCGATTGCAATCATCGCGCTGGCCAGTCACGGGATCATCGAACCGGACGCGGCCAGCGTGGCTGGATTCGCCTACGTAACCATCTTCAGCATGTTCCTCGGATTCTTCGCCTGGTACGCGGGCCTTAGCAAGGGCGGTGTGGCGAGGGTCAGCCAGATCCAATTGACCCAGCCGATCCTGACCTTGCTCTGGGCAGCGCTCTTTCTGAATGAGGAGATCACCGAGACGGCGATGCTGGCTGCGGTGCTCGTGCTCATCTTCGTCGTGATGACCCGTCGCGCTCCGGTGAACACAGCCGCTCAACAGTCGGGCGAGCCGGATACGTGACCATCCCTCGATGTCAGTTGGCCGAATCTCCAACACCGCTCAGCGCCGCCCACACACCAAGGCCAAGGTAAGACAAGCCTGCCCCTTTCGAGACCCTGCGCCTGGCAGTCTCCGAAGTCCGCATCCGGCGCGAGATGCTCGCCCCGGCGAGGACGTACGCACCGTCACTGACCACGCCGAGCACGATGAACAGAGCTCCGAGCACGAGAAATTGACGCACGCTAGACCCTGCGCTCGGATCGACGAATTGGGGAACAAAGGCAAGGAAGAAGACCGCTGTCTTGGGATTCAGCACGTTGATGGTGAATCCATCGGCAAAAAGGCGCCGCGTAGACCTGGAGTCAAACCCCGGTTCACCCGCTCCTATCTCTGAGCCGTGCCGAAGGGTCCGCACACCAAGGTAGATCAGATAGGCCGCACCGGCCCACTTGACGAGCGCAAATGCCGTCACCGAACGCACCAGCAGAGCGGACAAGCCTACGACGGCCGCACCTATGTGAACCGCACTGCCTGCGTGCACTCCGGCCACAGACACGAGACCCGCCGACCTCCCCTGGGCGACGCTGCGTGCAACGACATACAGCACCGCTGGGCCGGGGATGATGAAGAGCAGAATTGCTGCCAACGAAAAAGTCACGAGGGTGGAAAGGTCCTGCATGGATGCATCCTAGAGCCGGCTAGACCATGCACGGCGGCCCTGGCAACCGTTCCTCGAACGGACCGAAGACAGGAATCTGATGGGTCACCTGGCCCTGACAGACCGGTGCCGCCTAGACGAAAATTGCAGTGAGGAAAGGAGAACACATGAAACCGATTCTGGTCGGCGTGGACGGTTCGGCAAGTTCCCGCAAGGCTTTGCAATGGGCGGTCGATGAAGCAGCATTGCGCAATACTGGCGTGCAGGTGCTCCACGCATACAGGACCGAATACATCTATTACATGGACTTGCCGGTGGTCGCCCAGGTGATACCCCGCTTCGATAAGGAAGCCTCCGCCAAGATGGTGGTGCAAGAAGTCGTCGATTCGGTGGACAACCCGGACAATGTCGCGATCGACATCGAATTCATCAACAGTGGGAATCCGGCCGGCGAGTTGATCGACCGTTCGGAACAAAACGAGCTGATAGTTCTGGGCAGCCGCGGACTTGGCGGACTGGCAGGCCTGTTGCTCGGTTCCGTCACCCACAAAGTGGTTCAACACTCGAAGTGCGCCGTGACCATCATCCCAACAGAGGATTGATCCGACGTTCTTCGGCTCAGTCGGCTATTTCACGAATCTTTGCGTGCTGAGATGCGGACGGTGCGGATGGTCGGATTTCTGAGAACCAATGACCAGGTGAGCACCCCAGATAGGACGACAAGCACCAGTGAAGCAAGCCCGGCGTCCGCCAGAAAGCCCTCGCCTGTCGCATCCCAGATACGCGTTGCCAAAGTATCGAAGCCGATTGGGGCGAGCAACAGCGTTGCCGGCAGCTCTTTGAGGACCGACAACAGCACGAGGCCTCCGCCGGCCGCGATCGCCGGGCCGAGAAGAGGCAGTTCGATCGTGAAGAACCGCTTGGCTGGACCGGCACCCAGAGTGCTGGCCATTTCCGGGTACACAGCGGGCATCGAGGCCACCGCGTCCGCGGTGGTCCGGACCGAATATGCGCCGAAGTTGACCACATAGACCGCCACCAGCAGAGGGAAGGTCTGATAGAAAACGAAGATCGGTCCAGGTGCTCGAACTACCACGAAGACGACCGCGAGAGCGGCGAGAATCCCGGGCAGCGCGTATGTCGCGGCCGCCGCACGCGATCCAAGCTTGCCGAGAAGGGTTCCTCTCCCCGCCTCTCGGCCCAACGGTATCAGCAGCGCAGCGGCCACAACGGCGCTGACCCCGCCGGCCATGGCGGTGTTCAACAAGGGTGATACCAGGTCGCCGAGGCCTTGCACCATCCCTGCCAACCCGTCGCCGCTGGCCCCCGCCCCCCTGATCCACCAGGCGCCAAAGGCGAGCAGCGGGGCAATCAACCCGAGCCCGATTACGAGCCACATCGCGGCCACCGCCGGCCAGCGCCAGACCAGGAGCGGGTAGGTCACGACCGCGTCCGCAGAACTCTTCCGGTACCTGGCCGTCCTCCGCCTGGTCAAGGAATCTGCCACGATCGCGGTCACTGCCAGCAGAAGACCGAGCGTGAGAGCAGTTGAGGGCGAAGAAAGTCGTGAGGAAAAAATGACTCTCGTTACGGTGTCGTACCGCATGATCGAAACTGCTCCGAAGTCGCTCAGCGAATACAAGAACACCAACATCGAGCCGGACCAGACCGCAGGTCGAATCTGTGGCCACACTGCGTCCTTGAAAATCGTGACCGGGCCGCTGCCGAGCATTCGGGCCGACTCCTCGATCGCCGGCGGCGCTACCGAAAGGCGAGCCAAAACAGGCAGCGTGACGTATGGAAACGAGAAGAGGGTCAGGGCAATCGCGGCTCCCACAAACCCGTCGAACCTCGGTATGGCCGGAATCAACCCACCTTGTCCAAAAGCGAAACGCAGGGCGAATGCGCCAACAAAAGAAGGAATCACTAGCGGCAGATTGACCAACACCGCGATCAACCTGCGCCCCGGTATGTCGGATCGCGATATCAGCCATGCACTAGCAGTACCAAGGATCGCGGCCAGCGATGAGGCCGTCAGCGCAACGGCTAAAGAACGAGAGAACGGCACGAGGGCAGTCGACGAAAACGCAACCCCTGCTGCCTCACCCGGTACCCTGAGGGCACCCCACGCCAGTCCGGCCAGCGGGATGACGAACGCGAGGACCATCGCCACCGCGCCAAACCGGGCCAGCCGATTGAACCTGCCCGAGGTTTGTGCCATCTCAGGGGCCAGTCAGGCCATTCGACTCAATGAGTCTCCTGGTGGCTGCCAATTCGCTCCCGAGTCTGTCGAAATTGTAGGTGAGCCCGTCGACCAGATTGAGGTCTGGCAGGCCAGACCAAGGCGCAATCCCCCTGGCCAAGGGGTATTCGAACGTCTCCTCGGTGAGGACAGTTTGGGCATCCTCGTCGAGGAGGTAGCTGATCAGCCGAACCGCATCCTCTGACCTGTCACTCGGAGCCGTGACACCTGCCGCGGTAACGATGATGAGTGATCCTACGTCTGAGGCAGGGAAGTAGTAATTCACTGAGGCTGCTCCCGGGTCTTCGGCGAGCGCTCTGAAGTTGTAATAGTGGTTGACCAGACCAAGCGGGATCTCTCCCCTGCCGACCGCTTCCACGATCGCCGAATTGCTCGCATAGGTCGGACTCTCGTTGTCCGCCATGCCGGACAGCCACTGCGCGGTGACAGGCTCTCCAACGGTCTGACGCATGGCGGTGACAAAATCTTGGAACGATCCATTTGCCGGCGCCACGCCGACCATGCCGTCGAACCGAGGATCGGCCAGATCAAGCACCGAATCTGGCAGTGTCGCCGGATCGATCAGATCCTCGTTGTAGACCAGCACCCGGATTCGCCCGGAAATCCCGACCCAGAACCCACCGGCGCTGCTGAAGCGCTCTTCGGTGAGTTCGAGTACAGCCCCAGGAAGCTTTGCCAGCATTCCGGCTTCGGCCAAAAAGCCGGTCGCGCCTGGACTCTGAGAAATGAAGACGTCGGCAGGCGAGCGATCGCCTTCCTCGGCTATGAGCAACGCCAGGTCTGCAGAAGAGCCGTATCGCACTTCGACGTCAACGCCGCTCGATGCCTCGAACTCCTCGATCAGCGGCGAGATCAGGGCCTCGCTCCTCCCCGAGTAGACGACCAACGCGTCAGGAGAGCCGCCACAGGCCGCTGCGACCACTGCCCAAGCGACAAGGAGGACGAATCCCAGTGTTCTGGATGGTGCCCGCCGAGCTCCGCCGTTCACCGATCCTCCGGAAAGGCTTTGACCTGGCCACCACGGTGGCTCAGACTGACTCGATCTCCGGCGCGCTGAGTGGGTGAGGCCATGGCTCGGACCCGGACCGTGGTGCCGTCGACATCAAGAGTGTATGAGGTGTCATGGCCATAGAACTCCACCTGGCGAACGACCGCCCGGCCGCCCTCTTCGAACACGACATCCTCTGGCCGCACCAGAACTCGGTGGCGCCCCGACACCGCCCGGTCGAGCACGACCGGTCCGATCAAAGTTGATGCGAGGCCGTCGACCACATCTGCCTCAAAAACGTTGACATCGCCGACGAATGCCGCGACCCAAACGGACGACGGGTCTGCGTAGAGGTCTGCGGGAGTGCCCACCTGCTCGATGACCCCTGAGCGCATCACCGCGACCTCGTCGCCGACCACAAATGCCTCTTCGCGGTCATGCGTCACAAACACCGAGGTTATGCCAAGGTCGGCGAGCAGGGCCACGACCTCGCCCCTGACTCTCGCTCGCAAGTCGGAATCGAGTGAAGCGAACGGTTCGTCGAGCAGGAGGATGTCCGGCTCTGGCGACAGCGATCGAGCGATGGCGACCCGCTGGGCCTGGCCACCTGACAGGGTATCAGGCATGCGGTCTTCAAAACCCTCGAGGTCGACCATCGCCAATGCTTGACGAACCTTCGCCTCGGAGTCTGCCCGACCATTGAGGCCGTAGGCGATGTTTCTGGCCACGTTCAGGTGAGGAAAGAGGCCTCCGTCCTGAAAAACCATCCCGATCCGACGGTTTTCGGCAGCGACGAACGCCCCCTCACCTACCATCATCCTGTCTCCGACGGCGATCGAGCCTGATTCGGGCGACTCGAGCCCTGCGATCAGTCGAAGAAGTGTGGTCTTGCCACAGCCACTTGGCCCGAGCAGCGCCATCGTCATCCCCGGCTCGACCCGCAGCGAGACATCTGATACCGCAACTGTTTCGCCGTAACGGTGCGAAAGGCCCGTGATTTCCAAGGCACTCAGTCGGTTTGACACGCTAACCATCGTACCGTTGCCCATCATTACGCCCGCCGTCCAACCACTTTCAGAATTAACACTACCCCCGTAGTGCTAAATACGCCAGGGCCTAGGTCATCGGACAAAAGTTCCGTAGCAGAGGACTTCGGGAGCGGCGGATCTCATCGCGATCTGGGACGTCTCGAACCGGACATTGACCACCGCCCTTGCCCCAAGTTCAAACGCGTCCTCAACCATTCGGAGTTGGGCTTCTCGTCTCGCTCTCGACAGTACTTTCTGATAAGCGCGCATCTCACCCCCGAACAGGTTTCGCCATTTCGAGAACCACTGTTTCAGGTAGTCGGTGCCGATGACGGCGTTGCCAATAACCAACTCGGCATGCACAGGATCGAGTCCGATAGGAGAACTGGCCGTATCCAGCACCATGACGGCAGAGACTCGGTCCTCGCGCTCGGCGAGGCTCTCGAGATGTTGGCTCTCCCTCATCCGACCAATGCCACCGAGGACGACCAGCATGGACGCCGTGACCACGATGCTCAGAATCAGACCGATTCTGTCACCACCGCTGTCCCATACGAGTACAGCTCGGCGGCGCCGCCCGCGATCGCCGAGGTTGAAAATCTCACGTTGACGATTGCGTTGGCGCCCATCGCGGTTGCCTCGGCGATCATCCGATCCATCGCCTCACGACGTGCCTCTGACAACAATTCGGTGTAGCCCTTCAACTCACCACCCACCAGGTTCTTCAGACCTGCCCCGATGTCACGCCCGATGTGCTTGGCACGAATAGTGTTGCCACTCACTAGGCCCTTCATCTCAACAATGTTTTGACCGGGAATGGTCTCTGTGTTGACGATCAGCATGTGGCTCCCAACCCGTTGACGCGCCCTTCGGCTACGACGCCATTGTAGAGAGATGCCGGCTCAGCGCTCGAATAGATCGAGGGGAGCGAACTCGGCAGCGGCCACCCCTGTGACCTGACGAATCCCCAGCCCGAGCACGTCTACGTCGATGGCCACCTCGACCACGACGACTCTTCGTGTGTAGGAAGAGTCGGTGCGACAATCGCAACGGATCAGGCGAGCCCCATTGATGGCGGCCACCCGGTTGGCCTCTGCCCAGGGCGAGCCAGACCCGCCGAACGATCTGAAGGTCGCAGGCGCGGCCGCCAGAGCGGCGGCATCCGCGGCGAGATCAGCTCGAGCGCGAGACGCGACAACCTGGCCGGCGGCGGCGATCAGCAACGCAACAATCAGTGCCGCGATCCCCACGACCAGGCCAAGGACCGCGACCGCGCCCTTTTCGCCGTTGCTGTTGTTGCTGCCGTGGTTGCCGTCAACGCTCAACCCGCATCCCTGCTCCCGCCTCGAGGTCGAAGGTGAAATCGCCGATCAAAGGCAGTTCAATCCGATGCACAAGCGTGAGGTCGACTCTGGCGACGTCGCCGACCACCGCCGGCCGGGTGACGGTGATTCGAGTGCGATCGGCCAGGGGGCCTAGGGCTTGGCCTGCGGCCGCGAAAGCGAGGCTCACATCTGGAGTGGTCGCGGCCACCCTTGCCCCCTCCCTGGCGGCAGACCAAAGTTGGATCTGCTCCCGAGCGATCGAACCCACTTCTGCGAGACCGAGCAACAATACGAGCACAACCGGGACGATTAGAGCGAACTCCACCGCCGCCGACCCTTCCGTGCTTCTCAGACGCCTCCAATCAGCTTTTCCACGACGGTTGTAAAGAAGCTCGGTATCAGGCTCGTTCCGCCTATCCATGTGATCAGAGCGGTCGCCATGGCGGCTGCCGCCAGAATCACGAGCACGT
This sequence comes from Acidimicrobiia bacterium, assembly GCA_003229305.1. Lineage (GTDB taxonomy): Bacteria > Actinomycetota > Acidimicrobiia > Spongiisociales > Spongiisociaceae > SZUA-232. The sequence continues at coordinate 8,586 of QIDH01000050.1, forward strand.
ATTCGACGGTTCCCTGTCCCTTGTCGGTCTTGATCCATTCCATTTCACGTCCTTCGTTGACATTGCGGACTAGCCGCAAAACGGTGGGAAGTGAACGGGAAGATCAGGTGACGAACGGCGCCAGGAGTCGCCTGGCGGTGATCAGCACCGCAGGGCCGGCCACCAACAACACGAAACCGGGCAGCATGAGCAGGGTCAGCGGGACGACCATGCGGATAGGCAGCCGCCTAGCCCTCTCCGTCAAATCACCTCGCCGTCGATCGACTGCTTCCCGGACAAATGCCGAAAGGGCGCGGTCGAGCGGCACCCCTCCGAGATGAGATCTGGCCAGCATTCTGAAGAGCCGGACGCCCACCCCATCGCTGATCGCCAAAGAGGTGGCCAGCCCGTCCACTCTGCCCTTGCGCAGCACCTCGTCGACCTCCTCACCGAGCGAGGTGACGAGCTGTTGACGAGCCAGACGGAGAGATTCGTCCAATGACCACCCCGCCCCTGCTCCGACCAGAAGAAATCGTGCGAGGTCGATCACCTCCGTTTCCGCGGCACGGCGGCCGTGCCTACGTTCGGAGCGGCGCTTCACGACGAGAGATCCACGCCACCCACCAACCCCCAACATTGCCACCGGCAGACCGACCAGACCTGCGGCAATCGCGGTTGCAACCGCCGGAATTCGCCATCGGGCCGGGACCATCTGACCAGCCACGACCACCAGCACAACGACGGCAAACAGACTCATGGTCTGACGCTTCTTGCGAGCAGAGCCATCGCGGCGGCACCGGCCATCAACAGGCCAGACCCAAGGCCGACCATGATCCATCCGGCCGAACCAAGCTCGGCGAGCGTGGCGAGGCGCCCGCTAGCGACCACTACGCCCATCCCGACCATGGGGATCGAAGAGATCAGCCACGCAGACGATCGGGACGCGGCTGTAGCCGCGTCGACCTCTCGTTTGAGATCAGCTTCGTCGAAGACCAACTGCACGATCGCATCCAGAGCGGCTGCCAACCGCCCGCCGCTCAACGAACCGGCGGTCAGCGCCATGCCCACCGCTGTTCCGCTGATCGGCAGGCTGGGTTGGAGCCGAGCAACAACGTCTTCGATTGAACGACCGGCTGACGCCAAGCGCACAGCGCCGTCCAGGCCGAGCGGCGATGTGGAACCGACCTCGACGATCGCCTGACGAATGGATCCCCCTGCCCGCATGTGCGCAGCAAGACCGGACAAGAACGAAACTTCGTCGGCAGACGACGGCCGCCCGTGGCGCAATGCCACCCCAACGGCCACTACCGCCGCCAGGGACATCAGCCGAACATCGGCGATCGCCACGGTCGGCCCGATGAGAGTTGGCCATCGCCTTGGCCACACGATCACCCAAGAAATCAACAGCGCGATTGTCAAAGCTGGACCTCTCGACATCCGTCAGGCGTGACCGCTGCCAGGTTCATGATGCGCCTGCGTCCGTCGCGACGTTCGATGTGAACGATGAGATCGATGGCGGACACAAGCTGGCGGCGCACCGCTTCGGCCGAAACTCGTCGCTCACCCGACAGCGCCAGCGTTTCGAGGCGCCACAACGCGTCTTCAGGTCCGTTGGCGTGCACCGTCGACATGGAACCGTCGTGGCCGGTGTTCATCGCAGTCACCATGTCGAGGGCTTCGGGGCCACGTACCTCGCCGATCACCAGGCGATCGGGTCTGAGCCGCAGTGCAGCCCTGACCAGGTCCTGCGTCGAGACGGCTCCCGCTCCTTCCGAGTTGGCGGGTCGGGTCTCGAGGCGGACGACATGGCCACCCAACTGCAACTCTGCGGCATCTTCGACAGTCACGATCCGCTCGCCTTCCGGGATCGCGGTCGACATGGCATTGAGCAACGTCGTTTTGCCAGCGCCGGTTCCACCTGACACCACGACGTTTTCTCGCTCGGTCACGGCCTGACGGAGCCGATCGGCCTGGCTGTCACTCGCTGTGCCCGTCTCGACCAAACCTTCGAGATCTCTCACGGCTCCTGTGAACCGGCGAATGGCCACGATCGGGCCATCGATCGATACCGGAGGAATGGCGGCGTGCAGCCTGGAGCCGTCAGGGAGTCGCGCATCGACCACCGGCGAACCTCGGTCCAGTCGCAACCCGAGCGGTGAGATCGAACGCTCGACCGCCGCCACGATCGCCTGGTCATTTTCGAAGCGGATTTCGCTGCGTTCGAGCTTTCCGCCCCGTTCGACCCAAATGTTGTTCGGACCGTTGACCAATACGTCCGCGACCGTCGGATCTCTCAGCAGTGGCTCGATCGGTCCGAGTCCGTGCAGGGCGTCTGCCACTGCCATCCGGATACCAGGACCGGCGAGGGGCGCCACGACCGGCAGCACCGAATCGAGTGCTCTGGCTGTGTCCGCGGGATCGAGCGAGTCTGCCACATCGAGAATCTGGCGTGCCAGCCGTTCGATCAGCGCCACGGATGGCTCCAGACCTTCTCCCAAGCCGACACCAGGCGTCGAGGGGCGCTGCCCCCTCCGATGACTCGCCTGGCCGTCGCTCGGCTGGGACCTGGAACTACCAGAGAGTCGGCGTCGATCGGTTCGATGAGGCCTGTGGACACAAACACCGCGGGATCGTGTTGGTCCACGCCAGGGTAGAGAGGCACCACCGGAATGTGGACGCCAAACTGATCTGCCCTGCCCCGAAGCACAACCAGCGGCCACCCCTCAATGAGGGCCCAGATCACTTCGGCCGACTCTTCGACTCCCACTCCACCATTCGGAAGGACCGCCAGACCCTTGCGGTCAGGTGTCAGATCAACCAACCGAGGTCCGTCGTTCACCAACGCCGCCAGCGTGTGCTCGCCCGGATACACGATCGACCCCTCTCCGAGATCGACAACCAGCGCAGTGTCATGAGCGGACGCCAGAACGATTGGCGCCACCGCATCGAGCACCGCATCGTGCAGACAATCAACCGCCACCGCAGCCATCAAACCTCCCAAACCAGATACCAAGGGAGCCAAACGTACAAAATCAGCCCGCCCGCGTGAACCCCTTGTCAACGTCCGCGAGATGTGCGACAAAGACAGTTTCGACCAGGTGCGACCAAAGCTGGCGGGATCTTCTACTAACGCGTTGCAGCCTCCGCAGATGTGAAGACGTTGAGGGGGATCAGACCGGTACCGGCCTGTGCTTGCATCCAGGCGATCGCAAGCTCCTCTGGGGTCATGGTCGGGTACGAGGCCAGTGCGTTGACCGAGGCCGCGACAGCTGAGTAATCGGTGGGAGAGACGGCGGGCTCGCCGAGCACTGTCACCTCGCCGTCCTCTCGCCTATGTCAGCGCTTGCCGGAACCAGGAGGCGCCTGCCATCACTGCACGATGTTGGACTCCCGCAGGCGAGTGATTTCCTCGGCATCCAGCCCTAGTCCAAGCAGGACTTCGTCCGTGTGGTCGCCTGCCGCTGGGGCGGGGCCGAACGGGCGGGCATCTGCGGTGGCGACACAGACAGGAGACGCGACCGTTCGAAACGTCCCGGCCACCTCATGTTCGATCGTCGGGAACAGACCTATCGCTTCGGCCTGAGGATCGTCAATCACGTCGATCAGGCGGGCGGCCGGACCCCAGATCAGGCCGGCAGCGTCGAGTATGACAGCCCACTCTGCCAGGGGTTTTGTCTCAAACACTCCGTCAATGATCGGGACCAGTTCTGCCATGTTCTTGTATCGAAGCTTGCCGTCCAAGAATCGGGGATCCTCGATCAGATTGTCAAGGCCGACCGCCGCACAGAATTTCGCCCACCACTGCTGTCCAGGCATAGTCAAAAACACCCAGCGATCATCAGCGCATCGATATCGGTTGTTCATCGCCGACACCACCTCGTCCCGGTCACGTTTGGCAGGCTGTCGACGATCGACCAGCACAGACGACAGATCGGAAGCCATCGTCCAGACGCCGGATGCGAACAAGCTCACGTCGACGGTCTGAGCCTCTCCGGTCTTTTCGGCCACCCTCAGGGCAGCCAGGATCGAAGCGACCATCGCCAAGCCCGCTACGTGATCGCCCTGGGCCGCCCCTGGCATGGGCGCATCTGCGCCTGGAAGTGTGATTGCGTCGGTGATCCCGGCCCTGGCAAAAAATGCGGTGACGTCGTAACCGGGGGCGGTGGCATCAGGGCCGGTCGACCCGTAGCCGCTCAGCGAGGCGTG
>QIDH01000061.1 GCA_003229305.1 Acidimicrobiia bacterium
ACCTGCACCCCTGGCGATGGCCGAGACCGCGGCAAGGTCGGTGTACACGAGGGTCGGATTGGCGGGCGTCTCGGTGAAGATCAACTTCGTGCGGTCGGTGATCGCATCGGCAACATTGGCCGGGTCAGACGTGTCGACGAAGCTGAACTCGACGCCGAATCTGGTGTAGATCTTCGAGGCGAGCCGATAGGTCCCGCCGTAGGCCACCTGGGAGACAACCGCGTGGTCGCCGGCGGAAAGCAAGGCCATGAACACGGCGTTGGTGGCGGCCATTCCGGTGGAGAAACAGGCGGCGCTCACCCCACCTTCGAGGATTGCCAACTTCGCCTCGAGAGCGCTCACGGTCGGGTTACCTGATCTCGAGTAGGTGAACCCCTTGGCCATGTACTCGTCGACAGACGACTGTACAAACGTGGTGGTCTGATGAATCGGCGTCAGGATCGCCCCGGTAGTTGGGTCTGGTTCGACGCCGGCGTGGACTTGTTTGGTTCGAAATCCCATCTGCCAAGACTACAGGGGATTGCTGGGCGCCGAGATCCGGTTGGACCGCCGCGCAACGTGGCAGGTCCACTGCTCGGCTGCGCCTGCGTAGCCCCTGGGGGTTTCCAGGCCTGCCAACGAATCGTAGACTCCGTCCCCATGCCGATCGAGATCCGCTGCCCAGAATGTGACGAGGCCGAAGCGATCCGTGGCAGCGAAGACGGCGAAGTTGTGGCGTTGACCTGTGATGCTTGCGGGTTTGAATGGTCAAGGGATCCATCGCCAAGGTGTCGGAGTTGTGGTGGTACCGATCTCTTCCCGGCGATAGCGGCAATTGTTGAAAAGGGCCGCGGGACTCAGCTGTCGATCGTCGGAACCAGGGTCGAGTACCTGTGCGAGACCTGTCAGGTGGGCACGTTGGCCCGGTACTTCAAGAATCGCCCGAATCCCCTCATGCCAGATGAGCTGCCGAACGCGCGCTGAGCCGAATCAGACCTCTGATCTGATGCGGCTCCTGACCATGATGCAAGAATTGGCAAGATAGTTGAGGCCTTCGTCCTGGACGTAAGCCATCACCTGGGGGCTCTCGGCACCTGGCTGGATCCAGATGTTGCGATAGCCGAGTCTGACGGCGTCGTTGAGAACCTTGAGTGTCTGATGGGGCGGCACAACAAAATTGATGATCGTGGCCCGATCTGGCAAAGCATCCAACGAAGGGTAGGAAATGTCGCCGTCGACCGTCTCCCGGTTCGGATTCACAGGAAATACGGGGATGCCCTTGCGCTTCAGATCTCGGTAGATGACCGATCCATATTTCGAGGGGTTGTCGGTGGCCCCAACCAGGGCGACCGTCGTATCGGGCTCTTGGAGAAGATGCGCAATGTCCTGCATGAACGTGTGCAACGCCGCCGGATGGGACCTTCTTCCCAGAACTTGGCCAGTACGGACCCCGGACAGTGCCAAGATGCGGCGCAGACGTCGCACATGGAATAACATCGACTGATGGCGAAGGTGCTGGTTGCCGAGGACGATGCGGCTGTTTCCCTCTTGATTGCCAAGACTCTCGAGGCCGATGGTCATGAAGTGACCACAGTCTTCAGTGGTCTTGACGCCATTGAGCAGGCCTCAGACGCCAGTTTCGATCTCCTGATCCTCGACCAGTTCTTACCGGACAGATTCGGCATGGAAGTGCTCGCCTCGTTACGCGAGGCTGGAATCGACCTGATCGTGATCGTGGTTTCAGGCCTCGATGACGAGGAGGAGGTCGTCAAGTTCTTCGAGCTGGGCGCTTCGGACTTCATTCAGAAGCCTTTTTCGAGATCTGAGCTGCGGGCCAGGATCGCGGTACGGCTCGCTCAGCGATGAATCAACCTGAGAGGTTCGCGACACCCTCGCGTTTCATCTCGCCCCATTCCTTCTTGCGGGGGTTCCAGGCGAGTGCCCTGATCCGCCACCAAACAGTTCGTTGCCGTGTCCCTAGTTGCTCCGCAAGGGCATCGGCCAGCAGACGGCTCGTTGCCCGTGCGGAACGAAATCGGCCGAACCGCTCATCGAGGAACAACGCGATTATTGAGTTGACGAGGCCGAGCGAGATCGCGATCAGGAACAGTGGCAGGGCCGTCGTCCAGCTCACAAGGCCGAGCGCGACCGAGGCAGGCACCACTATCCACCCGGCCGCTTCTACCATCGGCGCCAAGAACTCAAAGAGAATGTACGACGGCCATCCAACGATTCCGACAGCCCCATCGTGTGGGTTGAACATTGTCGACCGGTACTCCCAGAGCACCTGAATCAGGCCTCGATGCCAACGAATCCGCTGCCGCCTGAGAGAGCGCGGCCCGGACGGAACCTCAGTCCAAGCGACGGCGTCGTGGGCGTAGACGACCCGGTGGGGGCCCTTGCTACGGCGACCCTGTCTATGGAGGCGCATGGTCAGCTCGAGATCCTCGCCAAGGTGGCCAAGCCGGAAGCCTCCAACATCGATGAGGCTGTCTCGACGGAATATCCCGAACGCGCCCGAAACGAGAACCAGCGCACCCATGTCTGACCAGGCGGGCCTGGCGCTGAGGAAACTCCTGAGGTATTCGAGTACCTGGGCCCTCTCCAGTAGTCGCTTTGGCAGCCGCACTTCGATCACCTTGCCTCGCCTCACGACCGAACCGTTGATGGGACGGATGTTCCCGCCGACCGCAACGGTGTGCTCGCGGTCTTCCACGAAGTGGCGCATGGCCCTGATGACCGCGTCCTCCTCGAGGACGATGTCGGCATCTGTGACCATCACGTATTCATTGCGGGCGACGTTGAGGCCGGCGTTTACGGCATCGCCTTTGCCCCCGTTCGTTTTGTCCACAAGCAACACCGGTATCGGCAGGGTTGACTCATAGACAGCGCTGACGGGCTCGGTTCGGAGAATCTGATCGAACGGGCGATGACACATCCGCATCCGGAACGCCTCGTGCATCCTCGCCACCGTGTCGTCGGTGCTTCCGTCATTCACGACCACTATCTCGAAGCGCGGGTAGTGCAGCATCGCCATCGACCGGACAGCTTCCACGATGCCAGGGCCCTCGTTATAGGCGGGGATCACGAGGGAGAGCGTCGGGGCATTGTCTGACCGGATCAGGCCGGCCAGCCTTCCATGTCGGGTGGCGAATGTGTAGCGACGCAAGGACCGCCAAGACAGAACGGCCAGGGCGGAGATGTGAGCCTGCGTGAAGATAAAGAATGCAAGAATCGCGATGTTGACGAATTCGATCGTTCCTGTCACGAGGCGGCCTGGCGGGTGGCATCTTCAGGGACCAAAGGGATCCGTCCGATTGCTTCGAGCGCATCCACCAGCCGCCGATCATCTGTTGTTCCGGTTCTGGCTCTGATTCGAACAGTCGCTTGCCGATAGATTCCCGATTCGAGCACCGCGTCCGCTGCAGCCGCCTTCGCTGAAGGTTCACCAAGCCTTATCGCCTCCAGGAGCGTTTCTTCGCCCCCGGGAATCTTGGTGAGCGCTTCACCTGCCGCCGCCCTCACCTCGCCCGCCGAGTCGTGGAGTAGGTTCTCCATTGTCCGAAGCGCGGCCGGGTCCAGATGCCTTCCGAGTGATTGGACCGCGGCGATCCTCACTCCGGAGTGGGTATCGGTGGCAGCCCCTAACAGCGCAGGGACCGCCGTCGGGGTTCCTGCTCTGCCCAGTCCGGCCGCGGCCGCTTGTCTCAACAACCGGGCCTGCGAGGAGATCGCGTGGAGCAGCGCCGGTTCAGCTCGTGTGTCACCTATGGTCCCTAGGACCTTTGTGACAAGTATCGACCACGAAGGGGCATCCTGGTCGAGGGCCAGCGATTCGATTCGCAGCGAAGCGTCCAGAACTGCCGCGGCATCGAATCGCCTGAGTGCATCGGCGAGACGTTCGGCCACCCAGCGCTCCCGTTCCTCGATGAGCCTGTCCAGCAAAGGTGACACCGTGAGCGGGTCGCCGATCGCGGCCAAGGCATGGGCGCACTGGACACGGATCTCCGGTACCCGATCGGACAGGCCGACCAGCAGATCGTCCACTGCCACGGGATCTGCCAGGTCGCCAAGAGCTTCGGCCGCCGCCACCCTTGTGCGCCGTCTCCGACCGCTCGAAAGATCGTGCCGATAGTGGTCGACGATCTCGAGTTCGTAGGCCGCCCCGATGAGATTGTCGCGCTCCGTGCCGGTTAGGAATGTGAGGAACTCGACGAGCGCTGCCCTGAACACTCGGTCCCTGGCCCAACCGCGGACTAGTTGAGAGGGGTAGCCGGCTCTGGTCGCCACGTCGCCGAGGGTCGCTAGATACGCAGCGCGACGAAAATCTTCATAGGTGGCCCGAAGCGATCTGACCCACGAATAGACGATGAGCACAATCGATGTGGTGATCACCACCACCGCAAGGGCCACGAGAATCTGCAAAAGTTTCGGCTCCATGCCTGGATCTCAAGGCTGGGGGACGCGCAGGTGCACGTTGACGCGAGCGATCAGTTCCTGCACGTCGAACGGCTTACGGATGAAATCGACAGCCCCGAGCTGGAGGCTCTTGACGATGGCATCTTGATCGGAGAGGGCGCTGACCAGGATCACGGGGAACGGCCGATCCGCTTCTTTCCATGCTTGCAACACCTCTACGCCGAGAAGGCCAGGGAGCCAATTGTCGATCAGCACCAGGTCGAAGTTCTGCTCCAATCCGAGCTTGAGGGCCTCGTCTCCGTCATATGCCACCGTGACGCTGCAACCGATCGATTCCAGGCAACGGCTGATCAGCATTGAAATCGACTGTTGGTCGTCCACGACAAGAATTCTGGGGCTACCGGATTCTTCGGTCGCCACGACGAATGTCCTTCCCCGGAGACCACCGATCCCCGATTGCCTGGCCGGCCTGGCGATACAGCACCGCTTGACCCTGAGGAGCGCGCAGATCAACCGGACGCCGGAGAGCCGACATCGATGGTCACAAACATGCTCCTTAAGGGAACAGTCGGCTGGGCAACGCGCTGCTTGAGGACCCGTCTGCGCTGGCTATACGCCTTCGCTCAAGCCTGTCGGGCAGCTGACACCGGTTCCTCCGATGCCGCAGTACCCACTCGGGTTCTTGGCGAGGTACTGCTGGTGGTAATCCTCTGCGTAGTAGAACTCGCCAAGGGGCTCGATTTCCGTCGTGATGTCGCCATAGCCGGCGGCACGGATGACAGGGGAGTACCTATCCTTCGAAGCCGACGCTGCCTCGAGTTGGGCCTCGGTATTCGTATAGACGGCGGAGCGGTACTGCGTGCCTCGGTCGTTTCCCTGGCGCATACCCTGTGTCGGGTCGTGTTCTTCCCAGAAGCGCTTGAGGATCTGATCCACGGATACCACAGCCGGATCGAAGACCACGAGAACTGCCTCTGTGTGCCCCGTCCTGCCGGAACACACCTCCTCGTATGTGGGATTCGGGCTCGAACCTCCTGCATAGCCGACAGCGGTGGTGAAGACTCCTGGCAGCGTCCAGAAGATTCGCTCCGCGCCCCAAAAGCAGCCCATAGCGACGACGATCGACTCCAGATTGGCTGCGAACGGACCGACGATCGGGTTTCCGTTCACAAAGTGAGGGGCCGGATCGAGGATCGCGGTGTCCCTCCCAGGCAGGGCTGATCCAGGTTCTGTGATTTTGGCCTTTCGGGATTGCCACACTGTCGATTCCTTTGGTCTACGGCTTCTTTCGACGCAACACTTTGGCCAACTGACCTGTTCCGTCAAGATTCGAAGTTTATGAACTTGTCATTGCCTTTCGTGGGCAAAGAGCGCCCGCGCTTGGTCAGGACGAGAATTTATGCTGACGTATCCAGGTGTGCATCGCGATACCAGACGCCACCCCTGCATTGATCGACCGCGTCGAACCATATTGCGAGATCGAATAGACATCGGAGCAGATTTCCTGCATGGCGCCGGACAGTCCTGGTCCTTCCTGGCCGAAGACCAATATTGCGTTCAAAGGGAGCTGGGCTGTTTCGAGTGGAATCGAGCCTGGCAGCAGGTCGATTCCGATGATGACGAGCTCTTGGGTCTGCGTATGGGCTACAAAGCTCTCGACGTCTGGGTGATGTAACACGTGTTGGTACCGATCGGTAACCATCGCACCCCTTCGGTTCCAACGTCGCTTTCCAACGATGTGTACGGCGGACGCCAGGAACGCGTTGGCGTTGCGGACGACCGTGCCGATGTTGAAGTCGTGTTGCCAGTTCTCGATCGCCACGTGAAATGGATGCCGGATACGGTCGAGGTCGGCAACGATCGCCTCCCTCGACCAGTACCGATACCGGTCAACGACATTGCGGCTGTCGCCGTCGGCCAGCAGATCCTGGTCGAGCCGGGGATCGTCTGGCCATGGACGGGGGTGGGGGCCGACCCCGACTCTGCGGGTGTCGTCCTCGGTTGAGTGGTCCCGGCGATCATCTGGCACGTCGCCATCGTATGCCACTGATTAGCCTCCCACGGTGGTTGACGTGACTCCCAGCAGCATTCATGTGCGAACGATCGCCGGTGACGAAGTCGTCCTGGGGGTCGAATCCGGCCTCTTCGTCGAATCCGAGGTCGATGTACCCGAGCTCGATCTGCGACACCTGGTGGCGACCAGCGGGCTGGCCGACTCGCATGCACACATCGGGGCGACCTCTGTGGGTGAGATGGTCGAGGGAGAGGTTATTGCCAGGTCGATCATGGTGGCCAATCTCTCGGCGCAGCTAGACGGTGGTGTTCTCCTCGTGGCCGACAAAGGAACCAGGGACCCGGCGACGCTGGAGGCCCTAGAGATCGATGAAGCCGATCGCCCTGAGCTACACATGGCCGGCCACATCCTGGCGTCGGCAGGCGGCTACTACGAAGGATTCGCAATCGAGGTCGATGGCCCAGATCTGCCTGCGGCGGTGGAAAGGGCCTGCCAGGCACCGGCAACTTGGGTGAAGCTGATTGGTGACTGGCCGAGGCGGGGCGTCGGTGCCTTGCCCAACTACGCAGAAGATGAGCTGCGGAGCGCGGTCGGCGTCGCCCACGCCAACGGCTGCCGGGTCGCCATCCACACCGCGGCCCCCGACACGCCTTCGATGGCCGTAGCCGCAGGCGTGGACTCGATCGAACACGGACTCTTCATGACGCAAGCCGATATCGAGATGCTCGGGGCTAGGGCAGGGGCGTGGGTACCGACATTGGCTGCCATGGAAGGACTTGCCGACACGCTTAAGGAAGGTTCTTCTGGGCGGCGGATGTTCCGCGACGGACTCGCCAACGTCGCCTCGATCATTGGTGGAGCAACAGAGGCAGGAGTGTCTGTGTTGGCTGGGACTGACCTGACTGTTCCCCACGGAGACGTCGCCGTCGAGGTGTTGAGCCTCCACCGATACGGGCTGAGCGTCGCTGACGCCCTGTCCTCGGCCACCAACAGCGCGTCTGACTATCTCGGGTCGCCTCGTAGGCTTGCACCGTTGTCGCCCGCCGATCTGGTGTGCTTCGCGGTGGATCCGCTCAGCGATCTGGGTACCTTGGCCAGACCGGCCTTCATTATGAGGAGAGGCCGGATCATCTACCGGTGACAGTCGGCCCAGAAACCCGCCGCCAGGCGGACCAACGATGCAGGAGCAAGATGAACCTGGAGAAAGTGCAAGATTTCGTGAACCTCGACCACGGCCTGGCCACCGTTTCGGTGTCGCGCGCCGACGGATCGGTGCACTCGTCCGTTGTGAACGCCGGAGTGATGAACCACCCCGTCTCCAAGGCGCAGGTGGTGGCCATGGTGGTCTTGGGAGGCGCGTTCAAACTGAAACGCTGGCGGGCCCATCCTGGGGCTTCCGTAGTTTTTCGGGCTGGATGGCAATGGGTAGGCATAGAGGGCGAGGTAACGATGTTCGGGCCGAACGATCCTCTCGAAGGCATCGACGCGTCTGAGCTCCCGACCGTACTGCGTGAGGTGTTCAAAGCGGCCGGCGGGACTCACGATGATTGGGATGAGTACGACAGGGTCATGCGCGAAGAGGGCCGCACGGCAGTATTTGTTGCGCCGAGTCGACTGTTGGGCGCCGGCTAGCGTCCTCTGCCTGGCTCCCGGCCGCCGCGGGATGGGGCGCGCTCAACCCTGCCAAACACTTCTGGAGCGCCTGGTGTGAATGGGCCGATCGCCGCGGTTGATCCGGACGGTGCCGGAACCAGCTGCACTCGGCTGCGACGGTCCGTAAGCTGTTCACATGGCGATGGGCTTCATTTCTGGATACGTCTTGGGCACGAGGTCGGCCGGCAAGGCCGCCGGCATGGCTTCGTCTGCTGCGCAGTTCGGCAACTCGGAGTCGAGCCGGATATACGCACTCGATGATCGTGTCGACCGCCTGACAATGGTCATCCAGGCAATGTGGTCGCTTCTGGAGGAGCAGGGTCTCACGCTCGAGCAACTCCAGGCAAGAGTGGCGGAAATCGATGCTTCTGACGGCAGCGTCGATGGGAGGGTGACCCCGGCCGCCAAGACCTGCCCCGAATGTGGAGCGAAGGTCAGCCCAGGTGTCGCCAGCTGCCAATTCTGCGGCCACGAGATGGGCGACCCCTCGCCGTTCGCGGGCCTCTAGACCTCCCGCGCGGAATTCACAGTTTCGCAATCGTTCATCGGTCCCAACTGCATGTAGCCGGCCCAGGCGAATAGGTTGACGAAATGCCCCGACGACCCCTCGCCGTTCTGGCCGCCTTGTCCCTGGTAGTCGCGGCCTGTGCCGCCTCGGACAGCCCCGAATTGGCGGAGCCGGACTCAAGTAGCCCGGTCTCGACATCCGAACTCGGTGAGACGACGAAGCCAGGCGGCTCGGAGCCGTCTGGGCCTGCCGACGGTTTGATCGGGAGCGATGGCCAAGTCTTTGGGCTGGCCCCCGAAGTACCTGTCGGGGCCACCGATCCGGCACTTCTGGCCGCGCTCGACGAACTCTTCGCGGCGGCCGAGACCAGCGAGATCAGTCCAGAGCAGGTCGCCGCGGTGGCTGGCTTTGGTGACGCCAGGGTGGCCTGGTATTTGTCGGATCTGATGAGATTCATTCAACGGGGCCCAGTTTCGGATGCGCTGGTGTCAGCGTTCACGGAACTCACCGGCGCGCAAGTGGAGGTCAGTGGGCTTGGCTCGAGCTGGGGCCAGGTCACCGACCTGTTGATTGCATGGGATCTGCCTGCCTTCGATGAATACGCCCAGTACAAGGGGGACGTGTTCACGCTCGTCTCGCCCGCTTGGGAACGCTTGTTTTCTGACCCCGATGCGACGATTGATTGGCGCCTGGTGAGTTGGGGCGGCGTATTCATCGACAACAGGCCACTGGGAGATCAATCGGCGTGCCCTGGCGGCTGCATTCCGGCGCTTGACGACCCTTCCGTCACCGACGCCGGCGGTGGCGACTGGTATCCAGACGAGGCGGTGGTGTTCGGCGTGGTCGTAGACGGTGAGGCACGGGCCTATCCGAAGAACATCATGGAAGTCCATGAGATGGTCAACGATACCCTGGGCGGGCGCAGGATCGGTCTTCCGTACTGCACCCTCTGTGGATCGGCCCAGGCGTATTTCACGGACTCGGTTGCTGAAGGAATCGACATCCCGGTGCTCCGAACGTCCGGGCTCTTGATCCGATCGAACAAAGTCACTTACGACTTGTTGACCGGGTCGGTGTTTGACACGTTCACGGGAGAGGCGGTGGCCGGACCATTGCGGGAGGCGGGGGTGGCGCTCGAGCAACTCAGTGTTGTCACCTCGACGTGGGCGGCCTGGAAAGAGGCATACCCTGACACCACGATCGTGGCCGAAGACGGGGGAATCGGTCGATCCTACCCGGCGGATCCCCTGCGGGGCCGTGACGACAACGGGCCAATTTTTCCGATTGGTGATGTCGATCCCCGCTACGAGGCCCAGACGCCGGTGATCGGCGTGTTGACCGCAGACGGCACGCCAGTGGCGTTTCTTGTCGACCAAGCGACAGAGGCATTGGCCGCAGGCGAAACGGTCGCTGCAGGGGGAGTCACACTACGTAGTGACGGTACCGGATTCAGGGCCACCGCCGAAGACGGATCAGAGCTCGTTGCCCATCAGGCTTTCTGGTTCGCATGGACCCAATTCAACCCCGAAACCCTCGTCTGGCCTGGGGACGGTTAGCCCTCAGATTTGGGAGGCGAATCCCAGTCTTGGGTGTCCTTGCCTGCTTCTGCGGAGAGGATGTCGAGGGCTGCGGCGGCCCCGTCTCCCGCAGAGATGATTGCCTGGCTACGGGCCGGTCGGGCGCTCCTGCCGAGCACGTAAACCCGGTCCACTGAGGAGCGACCGTTGCGATCAACCGCGATCCCGTCTTCGACTCTTGTCAGACTGAGGGACTCGGCAAGAGGCGCCTTCTTGCCCTCGCTGAGGATCAGATAGTCGACTTGGGTGATCCCGACGCGAGTCGAGACCTCAAAGCCGGGTGCCGAGGCCGTGATCCCGTTGACCTCAGAGTCGTGGATCGTGGCACCGAAACCCTCGACCTGTTGTCTCGCGATCGCCTGGAAATCGGAGCCAGAAATCTCAGGAAGGCCCAGGTAGTTGTACAGGTACGCATGATGCATGGCAGTTTTGTCTCGACCGAAGACAAGAACTTCTTGTCCGGCTTTGGCCAAGAAAAGGGCCGCACTGAGACCTCCGGGTCCGTCGCCGACAATCGCAACCTTGACCATCAAAACCTCCACACTTGGTCGAAAGGCGTAACTTAGACGCGACAGGCGGATATCGGCGGCGGAGGCGATCCTCAGATCGCGATACGAGTCGCCGCACATGTTCAGGTGTGCGAGTCGGCCAACCGAAATACATGCGGCCCCTTGAGAACACCAGCGCCAGTTTCCCCACCAGTTCACCCATCAGATCGCCGATACTGTCGGCACGTATTCGGCCACCAATATGTGGAGAGGTGAACAATGCTCAACGTCGATCAGGGGACCCAGGATGCCGATCGTGCCGATCTGACCGATTGGATGGCGCAAGATTTGATCACCGACTCCGTGGCGAATTTCGTCGAAGGTCCAGGCCTCAAGCGACTCGGTCTGCGATTCGATATCAACGAGCTCCAGGAGGCCCTGACCCAGGTAATGGCCCGCACCGAACTCGTCGGCGACATCGCGGCCGGCTTCGGAGTCATCCCGCTTACCCGCCGGCCTGGCACAGATGGGGCATCAGACAATGACCTGTCAGGCCTCTACTGGCTGAGGGCGGATGACCGGTACGTCGAGGAAGAGAAGGAGGAGGTCGTGGACGAAGCGGCCTTCAGCGAGTTCATCCCTGACTACGCCGACACGTATTTCGCTCATGTTCATGAAGAGCTGACCAAACGGGTGCCCATCGGTCGCATGCGCATTTCGTCCAAGGGTTTGTACAACTGCAACTCTTGGCACCGTGATCCTGAACCACGCATCCACGTTCCGATCATCTCGAACCCGGGTTCGTTGTTCGTCGTCAACCACTACGTCACCCACATGCCGGCGGACGGATCGGTCTACTTCGCGGACACCCGCGGGTACCACATGGCTATGAATGGCGGCCTCGCTCATCGGGTGCACATAGTGGCGGCCATCCCCGCCTGACCAGATACCCTGACCAACTGCAGGAGGGTTGGGTTGGCAGGGTACGAGAAAATGGGACAGTCGGAGGTCGAGTCGGTTCAGGCCGACTTCCGGAGTGATACGGTCACTCGGGCCACGCCTGAGATGCGAGAGGCGATGGCGGAGGCAGCAGTCGGAGATGACGTTTTTGGGGATGATCCGACCGTGCTGCGTCTCCAAGACTTGGTCGCCGAGCTCACCGGCAAGGAGGCTGCCTTGTTCTTCGCGTCCGGCACGCAGAGCAA
Source organism: Acidimicrobiia bacterium (assembly GCA_003229305.1). Taxonomy (GTDB): domain Bacteria; phylum Actinomycetota; class Acidimicrobiia; order Spongiisociales; family Spongiisociaceae; genus SZUA-232. Next base: position 11,844 of record QIDH01000061.1, read on the forward strand.
CCTCGCGGCCGTCCTCAGTCATTGTCAACGTGGCGACGAGTTCTTGATCGGATCCGAATACCACGTGTTTGTGGATGAGGCAGGCGGCACCGCGGTGTTGGGCGGCGTCGTACCCTTTCCACTCGAGGTTGACGCCAATGGATCACTGACAGCGGAGGCTGTCCAAGAGGCGGTCAAGCCGAACGATCTCCACTACCCGCTCACCCGACTGCTCTCGCTCGAGAACACCGTCTCGGGTGCCGTTCAGCCTCAGTCCCTCATAGACCAACTCGGCCGGGTCGCCAAAGAAGCCGGGCTCCGGGTCCACCTCGACGGTGCTCGACTGTTCAACGCAGCGATATCCACCAACCAACTGATCGCCGCCTTCCTCGACAACGTCGATACCGTGTCGATCTGTCTCTCGAAGGGCCTAGGTGCCCCAGTGGGCTCAGTGCTGGCCGGAGACGCCGAAACCATCGCAAGGGCGCTACGGCTGCGCAAGATCCTGGGCGGGGGGATGCGCCAGGTTGGCCATCTGGCCGCAGCCGGGATCTATGCCCTCGGGCACAACGTGGAGCGCCTCGCGGAGGACCACGCCAACGCCGAACGCCTCGCCAAGGGCCTGGGTTCCGTCGACCAGCTCGAGGTCCGCCAAGCCACCAACATGGTGTTCGTGACCGCGCCGGCCGACGATCGCCAGTCGCTCTACGAACACGTCGTGTCTCGAGGTTTGTTGATCGGAGCCCCTTATCCGGCGATGCGAATCGTTTGCCACCTCGATGTTGACTCGCAGGCGGTCGATCTATTGATTGAGGCCGACCAAACGTGACTCACGAACCGGCCATCGAATTTGCACTCGGTTTGAGCTACGGCGACATCCCGGACGACGTTGTCTCCGTGGCCCGCCGATGCCTGCTCGATCTGACCGGAGTCGCGATTGCCGGATCGAGGACTCCGTTGTCACGGATCGTGCGCGATCACGCGGCCGCCCACTTCGCTGCTTCCGACCGGTCGGCTTCTCTAGTCCTCGATGGGCGCCAGGTCAGTCCGGTCGGGGCGGCATTGGCAGGAGGAATGACGATCGATTCGATCGATGCTCACGACGGCCATCGGCAGAC
>QIDH01000025.1 GCA_003229305.1 Acidimicrobiia bacterium
GGCGAGCGGGCACCCGCCACATACCTAACTATCTTTCCGGCTCGAGAACCCGGATTGGTGAGTCGGCCTCGCCAACCGGAGCGCGGCTGCCAATCCGCATTCGCGCCAAACTCGGCGTCCTGCCAGGCGATGGTTCTTGCTCCGAACCATTCCTCGGCGAGCGGCTCCCAGCCGTCCCGATCGGCAGATTGTTTCGCCCGACGCAACGCCCTCGTCAATACGGCAGTTGATTGTGCGCCGTCAGACAGATCAATTCGGACCAGGCCGACCTGATCCAAGGCGTCAAGCAGCCGACCAATTGTGCGAGAGCCCACCGTGGAGCCGGCCTGGAGGTACAGCCGAGCCCACGCAGCCGGATGACTGGACTCTCCAGCTCCTGGGTCGGCGACCGCCACCCGTGGCTCACCGCGATACCGCTCGCGCAGGTGCTCAGTGTCTGGTCCAGCCATTTCGACGACCACCGCCAGGTCGACGATTTCGCTGGACAGCAGCGAGTCAACCGAGGCCACAGTCTGGGCGAGGGATTTGCCGACCGCATCGACGGTGACCGCCATCCTCGGTACCAGATAGGTGCGGGGGGGGTTTGCCGGTCGGAAGGAGGGGTGGGCGATCAACGAAACGATCTTGTCCCTCTGAATTTCTAGAGAGACTTGCTCCTCGGCATCAGGGCTTGCTCCCCTCCCCTGATGCCAGGCCATCGCCGTCCGTTCTGGAATGAGCATGGCGCCTCCCACATATGCGCGGTAGCCGAATTCGGTGTCTTCTGCTCCCCAGCGCGTGAAAGATTCGTCAAAACCGCCGATTTCGGAGAAGAACTCGGCGCGCACGCTGAGGTTGCCGCCGGTGATCGCCCGAAAGCCATCATGGTGGCCACCCGCCAGATCCTTGGTTCTGGCCATGTGGAAATCGATCCAATCCGGCTCATCAACGTCCTCGCCGGAAAACAATTGTTCGAGCCGATCACCATCTACCGCCGACCCGATTTCGGCTGCGGTCCTCGAACCGAACTCCACATGACGTCTGAAGCCGACTACCAGAGCGTCTGACACGGTGTGATGCCAGCGTGCATGAGCAGCCAACCAACTGCGTTCAGGGACCATGTCCGAATCGAGGAAGATCAAGATTTCAGCGTCGGTGGCCGCGGCCCCTTTGTTGCGGGCCCTCGCCAGACCAAAACCTCGATCTTCCTGGTTGATGACTGTTACGGACAGCCCAGGCGGCGGATCGCGGAGTTCGAGTGGGGGCGCCGACCCATCGTCGACGATCACCGCCTGATACAGATCTGACGGGTAGGACTGGACCGCCAGCGCGGCCAACGTCCTGGCCAATTCGTCCGGAGCCTCGAAGTAGGGCAGGATCACCGCCACCGATCGGCTCGGTTCCCAGTCCTCGAGGTCTGGAGGAGACAGGTCGGTCCAGTCGTTGCCTGGCGTCGAAGACGGGGCAGGCTGGTCAAACATCATCGATCACCCACACGACTATCTCCTTCGGCGGACGCCGCTGCGGCACCACAATTCGTTGAGACGCTCGCCCGGTCAAACACGCCGGGGTATCGCCTTCAGCCCGAAACGGGAAGTCGAGAAAGACAAACGCACCCTCGATGGCACATGCCTCCTCTGTGGTCTCGACAGCTTCGATGGACTCGTCGTACCAGAGGAACCCGACCACCCCCGTCGCCCTGTTGGTCACGAGTCGATCGAGACCTAGATCTCCTGCTACCTGGACGGCTTCAGCGTAGTTCTCCCAGGCAGTGTCCCATTCCTGGGCGGTTTCGGTTGCTCCAACCAAGAGAAAGGCGACCACCACACCCGCGACCGAGACCTGGGCCAATGGATTGGGAGCGACCAGTCGCAAGGCTCCGACGATGGCCACCCCAATCAGGACCGCAATGGGGATTATCAGAAACGAAATGTATCGATCGAGTGCCGAGGCGCCGAGAACGACCAGCAGCGTCATCGTCACCAGCCACGGAAGGGTCAGGTGCTTCAAATCAACCGTTGCCCGTCTGGCCACGAGGAACCCGACCCCAAAAGCCACCACCAGAACAAACGACATTACGATCGCCCACTCTGGCCAGCGTCCAAACGAGCGGGTCCATCCCGCGTACAGCAGCACAGCGGGATCTGCCACGATGTCGAGCGGCCCGACCACCGAACCGGCCCGGCTACCCACTCTGTCGGTTTGGGAGATGATGTTCGAGACCAGGCCTCTGTAGAAAAGCAGCGAACCGGCCCCGACCGCTGCCCCATGGACGAGGGTCCACCAGCGCCGTTCCTTCACGAAGGCGATGGCAAGCAAATGCCCGCCGTAGACAAAGGCAAGTTGAGGCAAGGTCCATATGCCGATCAGGGCCGCAACGCCGAGGCCTATCCAGGCTCTGACCGAACCCGTTTCCTCGACGGCCGGCCCGAACCACAGCATGGCGGCCGCGGCGAGGAAGCCGATCCCGTACCCGCGGGCCTGCACCGACAACCCCAGGTGGAGGGGAGAGCTGACGAGGAGGGCAGCGGCAGTGAGGGCGATCCCCCACCCGAATCGCCGGCGAGCCCATTCGAATATCACAACGATCGAGGCAACCGCGGGAACCACCGAAGTCAACCGCAGTGCGAACTCGCTGGTCCCGATGACCGAGGTGGTAACCCAAGAGATCAGGCTGTAGAACACATGGTTGTTCGGGAGATAGCTGGAAGTGTTGAAGATGCGGTCAGGCCCAAAGGCGATGTATTGACGCGCCGAATAAGCTTCGTCGCCCCAAAGACTCACATCGAGGGGAATGGTCCGGCTCCAAACGGCGAACACCACAAGGACCCCGCCGATCGCCACCAGGACCCAGCGCAGCGCCGACCGTGACATCGCCGAGCAGTCTAAGAGCTACCTGCCCAAAACCCCCGCCCGAACCCAAAGGGGACAGATGTTTGTGCCGCGTCCTTCAGCGGGAGGCGTCGACGTCCAATGTGCCGACTTCGAAAAGGGCGTAGCGGCCCGAAGTTCCGACTGCTTCGTTCACGTCTGGGGTCGGTGCCCAGGTCGGGGGCCGGTCGGTGCGGATCAGCACCAGGTAGGAAGGATCGACCGAATCGAGGGTGGCGGCGGTCAGGTTCTGAACGTCCAGGCCCCAGTAGTAGGTCATCCACCGAGGCAGGGCGATCGGCCCGGCAACATAAGCGATCTGTTGACCGGGCGCCGGGCCGATATCGGAGAGCAGCCTTCCCGCCTCTGACGGTTGAACGAAGTACGCGTCTGGTAAGGGGCCACGTTGCAGCTGAACAAATGTCACCACGGCCAACACCATCAATACGGATGGCATGGCTATCTGTCTCCACCAGGGTCCGAATGATGCCCAGTGCACCAGGACTGCGATTCCGATGATGACCGGACCGAGGAGCGGATAGGTCCAGAAGTCATGGACGAACGCCGCCTCAGGAAGCGCCACTGTCCAGGCGACCACAATTGAAGTCAATATCAATACGACAGGCCTGGTCCGTCGGTCGGCGACGCCTGCGAACAGGGCTGGAACCATCAGCCACAGGTACCAGGAAGGAAACAAGGTCGTGTAGAAGAACTTGTATTGCGTGACATAGCCGGCCAAATCGGCCGGAGCCGTCAGCCTTGCCTGGGTATGGCCCGCCAGCTCCGCAACGGTCGTCGCCTGGAGAATCCAGGCGAACACGGCCAGGCCCGTCAACGTGCCCGCAAGGGCCATCTGCAACGCAGCCCGCCGCTGCGTTCGGAACTGCCACAGAGCCAGGACCGCGGCCAAGAGGGCATTCGGCCACGACGAGCCGACGGCGATCACGACGGCCGCCAGCACCATGGGTCCCGCATTCGAGGCGGGATCCCGACGAAAACGCAGCACCGCCAGCACTAGAAAAAGGCCCGGGGCCATGCCCAAGCCGAGCCTTGCGTAGATCCAGAACATCGGGGTGGCTGCCGTGAGGGCGACGGCCACTAGGCAGGCAGGCCAGGCCATGCCCATCAGGCGCATGACGCCCACGATCAGCAGAACGGTGGCGATCCCGGCCAGCCAACCGACCAGGTGCAATTGCCATTCGCCTTGCCCGAAAACCCAGCCAAACGTCACTTGGATTGCGTTGATCAGAGGCGGGTGGTGCGCGTACGAGCCTTCGGCCAGTGGAGCCAGGGAAGAGCCAAAACCTGATTCCGCCGCACCGAGATCGAGGAAGTTGGCGACATGGATGCCAAAACGCCCATTGATGCGGCCGTCGTGAGAATCGCCAAGCGGCAGGAACAACAGCCACCACCACGATGCTGCAAGGGTCACCGCTATCCCGACCGCTCCAAGCCATCCGGCGCGATCGATTCGTCTTTGGTCGATGAGGGTCGCGTTCGCCATGATCGCAGCAGGCTATTGCAGCGCGCAGGGATAGCGAGTGTGCTTGTGCATTTTGATGCGGATCGCCAAACTCGGCTCCCATGACTGTCGACGTCACAATCGTGCTGCCCGTCTACAACGAGGCCGGCCACATCACCCAAGAGGTGAAGCGGATAACCGCGGCGATGGATGGATCCGAGTACTCATACGAGATCCTGGTAGTCGACGACGGCTCCACTGACGACAGCTCTCGCGAGTTGGAGGCGCTTAAAGGCATCCGGTTGGTCCATTTCGATCAGAATCGCGGATCCGGAGCGGCCCGCCGGGCGGGAACGGCCCTCGCCAGAGGCGAAATCGTCGTCTGGACCGACACCGATATGACGTATCCGAACGACGAGATCCCCGCCCTGGTGGCGGCCATGGACGGCGCAGACATGGTCGTCGGCGCCAGACGGTCAGAGGAGGGCACCCACAAGTTTGCCCGCGTTCCAGCCAAGTGGTTGATCCGCAAGCTGGCCTCGTTTCTGACCGAAACACCGATCCCTGACCTGAATTCGGGATTCAGGGCGTTCCGGCGCGACGTCGCCCTCCAGTTCCTCCACTTGCTTCCGGCCGGATTCTCCTGTGTGACGACCATCACAATGAGCTTCCTGTCGAGTGGGTACTCGGTGAAATACGTTCCGATCGACTACGGGGAGCGGGCGGGCTCTTCGAAGTTCCACTGGTGGGGCGATACGAGGCGCTACTTGCGTCAGGTGGTTCGCATGATTCTGCTCTACAACCCCCTGCGCATCTTCATGCCGTTCGCCTCGCTACTCCTGGTCGGTGGTGGAGCCAAACTCGTTTTCGACCTCGTCAGCAAGGACCTCAGGGTGGCGACCAATACGCTCGTCATGTTGGCGGCTGGAGCGCTATTGGGCCTCGTAGCGCTGATTGCAGACCTGCTGGTCCACCTCAATCGTTCCCGCGACGCTGTGCTGCCCGCCCACGACATCACCGACCAGTAGCGGTGGACGAACCCGCTTCTTCAACCGATCGGCCGACGGTGGTGATTTCGGGATGGTCAGGTTCGACCAACCTTGGCGACGAGTTGCTCGGCCTGGCCCTGGTCCGAAAACTCGAAGCGAGGGGCGTCGAGCCATTGCTCATCTCCACCAATCCGTCGCGAACCGTGAAGGCGCTCAGCGTGAAATCGATCTCCCACAGTCGATGGCCTCAGATCACGAGCGCGATTCGGGCAGCATCTGCGATGATTTTTGGAGGCGGTGGGCTGGTCCAGGACATCACATCTCAGCTCAATCTGCCCTACCACCTGGCTCGGCCTCGGATCGCCGCGGCCGTGCGCACCCCATTCTCCGCAGTCGGCCTTGGAATCGGCCCGCTCACAACAGGGCCGGCCAAATTCATGGCGAGACGGGTGCTCAACAAGGCGAGAACCGTAGGCGTCCGTGACGAGGCTTCCGCCAATCTGGCCCGCAGTCTCGGGATCAAGGACGTCGTGACGGGGGCCGACCTGGCGCTGTCTTTGCCGCTGCCTGACGTCTCTGCAACAGACCGCCTCGTTGTGTCTCTACGCCCCCCGGTGCGGGGTGGGATCCTCCCGGTGGCGGGGCGTTCGCCAAACCTCGATGACGACTGGATAGCGGCGGCGGCGGACGCACTAGACGCCGCCGTCGATATGACCGGTCTGTCCGTCCACTTTGTTCCACTCCAGACCGACCGTGACGACATAGTCCACCGCCGGGTCTCCGAACAGATGCGTAACCCGGCCAGTCACGCCTCCCCAACCCTTGAAACGGTGTTCGACGAGCTCGCCAGTGGTCGGGTGGTGATCGCGATGCGATACCACGCGGCGATAGGGGCCCTGATGGGTGCTCGGCCTGCTGTGCTGCTTGGTTATGACCCGAAGGTGGATGCGTTGGCCGTCGAGGCTGGGTCCGGTTTCTCGCTGATCGGGAGCGAGGCAGACGACTTCGCCGGATTGGCCAACGCAGTGACAGGTGTACTGGGTCGAACCAACGAGGTCCTGGAGGGCAGAGATCGACTCCGCATGCGCGAGGCTGTGAACGACCGGATCATCGATGACCTGCTGGACGATTCGGAATGAATCGGCGCAAGATCCTGTCGCGTCTCAGGATCGTCTACCTGGTCACGGCTGCTGCGGTGATCATCTGGACAATCGTCACCCGCTGGGACGAGTTCGGGCAGCTGTTCGACGGCGCCCGGCCGGCCTGGCTCGCAGCATCTCTGGTCATGTCGTTCGGAATGTTCGCTCTGAGCGGAGTGCTCTGGCGCCACCTGCTCGTCGCTCACGGTGAATCCGTGACTCTCGGTTCGACGATCCACGTGGCTGCACGGGCGGTGCTGGCCAGATACGTGCCTGGCAGCATCTGGTTCGCTATCGGCCGGGCGACACTGCTCTCGAGACTCGGCTTGGGAGCGGGGCCACTTACGGTGACGGCCGCGACGGAGATCGTATTGTCGGTGGCCACCACCATCGCCGGAGGAGCAATGTTGCTCGGATTAGCCGGGGCGTTTCCGGGCGGTGCACTGTGGGCCGTCGGGGCCGCGATCGTGCTGGTCGGCGCCGCTTCACCTGCAGTGGCCGGGCGGGCGATCCGCCTAATTGCCTCCAAACGGGGCGCTCAGTTGGCCACCATCTCTTGGCGTGCCTATATGGGTGCTGCGGGCATCAGCGTCGCCTTCTGGATCTGGTCTGGGTTGACTTTCACGACCTACCTGCGGGCCTTCCCGGTCACAGACAGCATCGGGATGGCCACTCTGATCGGCGGGTTCCTGTTCGCGTGGGGAGTCGGGTTCTTGGCTCTCGTGGCTCCCCAGGGCATAGGCGTCTTCGAAGTCACCCTCGCCGCTATCTTGTTCGACAGCGGCGTCGGCGAGACCGCTCTGTTGATCGGCGGCTACCGGCTGATCACCCTGATCCGCGATGCCATCGCGACAGGGTTGGCCGAATCCACAGCCTCAAAATTCACCCCCTCCAAAACCCACCCAACCCAAGACCAGTAATCGAGGACAGGGGCGGGTTTTGCGAACCCTGGGTACAACCCAGGGTTCCCTGGGTCGCTATAGCGCGCATAGCGCCCCGAGTTCGAGCGATCGCGTCTGAACAAAAGACGCCACTTTCTCATCTCGGAAGGCTTGCCTCACTCGATTGTCAGCAACTCGGTGAGGATCTGCTCTGAGGGGTTGACCGCAGGCAGGTCGGGTTCGGCGCGCAAGGATGAGTGGTCGGCTATAAAACGATCTGCTGTTTCCTGGTCGTAGCCGGCGAGCACCACGTTGGTGCCGATTCCGTCCTGGCGTTCGGAGCGGTCGCGCCACAGCAGGGTCGGAACACCCAAAAGTGCACACTCTTCTTGGATAGACCCACCGTCCGTGATCACCAGCGGGGCGGCTGTCAGCATCGCCACGAACTCACCGTGTGGTACGAGCGACACCATTTCGACACCCGCTGCCTCGAGTGAGTCAAGATGCCCACCCTTGGCCAGGGCGGTTTTGGTCGGCTCGTGCATCACGAACCGCACAGGCATCTGAGCGGCAAGTCGAATAACGATTCCGACAAACCCTTTCACCCTCGAGGCCCTGTGAAGGTTCTCAACCCTGTGCATTGTCACGATCGCCGGACCGCTTCGACCCGGCTCTGCCCGCACGTAGCGGACCGCCTCGACCGATGTGTTGGCGTCGAGCGGCACGATCTTGCCCTTGACTCGCATGCATTTGAGGTTCGCAACCGACTCGGGGTCCGGTGCGAACAGGACGCCGGCCAACCTCATCACGAAGATCCGGATCAGCTCTTCCGGAAACGGGTGCAGCCGACGCCAGGACCGTAGACCGGCTTCGAGGTGAGCAACCTCGAGACCGGCTCGACGGGCCATCAATGTCGAAAGCATCGTGGAAGGAGTGTCCCCGTGCACTACACAGACGCCTCCCTCGCCACCAAACACATCCCGGCGGATGCGGGCAGCGCGCACCAGCTTGGTGGCCAAGCCGAGGGCCCAGCGAATCGCCTGGGGAATCGACGTGACGTCACGATCACCCCCCATCAGGTGGTCTGGTTCACGCACCCCGAGTTCCGCCCGCAGATCCTTGGCAAGCGCTGCATGCTGACCAGAGTCGATGAGCCGATACGGCACCGCTCGCTCATCCATGAGCCTGAGCAGCGGCGCAGTCTTGATGTACTGCGCCTTGGTCCCGATGAATACGTGGATCATGGTGTGATCACCGAGGCTCAACCACGCCGTTCCGGTACAAGGCCTCGACCACTCCAGGCAAAGAGTCTCGCCAATCCGGCAAGGCCGCCACGCCGAGACCAGCGGCGCGCTCCGATTCCAGAACCGAATAGGCAGGACGCCGGGCCGCGGTCGGATATTCAGCAGTCGTGCACGCGTCGACGCGGTCCGCGTCCAAGCCGGCGAGTTCGACCGCCGCCTTCGCCAGATCGAACCATGTCGCTGAGCCCTGGTTGACCAGATGTAACAGGCCTGTTGCTCCGACATCGAGGGCCTGCAGGGTGGCGCCCGCCAGGTCGGCGGCCATCGTCGGCGAACCCTTCTGATCGTCTACCACCTTGAGTTCCTGTTCGGAAGCCAGCGCCAAGATGGTCGAGACAAAATTCGCATGAGTGCCAGATATCAGCCAAGAGGTTCGGATGACCAAGGCATCCGGATGGGTCTGCAGAGCGGCGGTTTCGCCGTCTGCTTTTGTGGAGCCGTAGGCATTGATCGGGGCGATCTGGTCGGATTCGACCCAGGGTCGGTCGGACTCGCCACCGAACACGTAGTCGGTCGAAAACGTCACGAACGGAATTGAGTGATCAGCGCACATCCATCCCATCTCGCCGACCGCGTTGGCGTTCACCAGACGAGCGAGGTCGTGTTGTTCCTCGGCCAGGTCGACGGCCGTAAATGCAGCGCAGTTGATCACCAACTCGGGGTCAAGGGCCTCCAGCGTCGGTCGGATCGAGCGTGTGTCGGCCAGATCAAGGTCGGAGCGGGTCAGGAAGACTGCCTCGGTCAGGAGCGAACGAAACGCCGTACCGAGCTGTCCGTCGCCGCCGGTGACGACGATCACCCCTCCTCCAGGACGCCCTCGAGATAGGTGCGATAACCGGAGATGGGCATCTGCGCGACCGAAGCAGCCAGGGCTGAGTGCGACAAGTAGCCCTGGCGAAGGGCGATCTCCTCGAGGCACGCAATCTTGATGGACTGGCGACGTTCAACGGTCGCGATGAAGTTGGCCGCCTCCAGGAGACTGTCGTGGGTCCCGCTGTCCAACCAGGCCACCCCTCGGTCGAAGAGCTGCACCTGAAGCTGTCCACGATCGAGATAGACCTTGTTGACGTCGGTGATCTCCAGTTCACCTCGAGCGGATGGTTCGATCGAATTGGTCACGTTCACGACATCGCCGTCGTAAACGTACAGGCCAGGCACGGCGAACTTGGACTTGGGATGCGTCGGCTTTTCCTCGAGCGATCGCACCTTTCCATCACGATCGAATTCCACGACTCCGTAGCGTTGCGGGTCCCGAACCGGGTACCCGAAGACATACGCCCCGGAATCGAACGATGCAACCACATCCTCGAGGCCGATCCGCCCGTAGAAAATGTTGTCTCCCAGAATGAGTGTGACCGGCTCGCCACCGATGAACTGCTCGCCAACCAGGAACGCCTGCGCGATCCCTTTGGGTTCTGGCTGAACCGCGTATGACAGGCCGATCCCCCACTGCGATCCGTCTCCCAGCAGATCCCGAAACTTCGGCAAATCATGGGGGGTGCTGATAATCATGACCTCCGTAATCCCGGCTTGGAGCAGCGTCGCAAGCGGGTAGTAGATCATCGGTTTGTCGTACACCGGTTGTAGCTGCTTGGAAGCGACCCTGGTGATCGGATCGAGCCGGCTGCCTGATCCACCTGCCAGCACAATGCCTTTCACGATTCCCGCTCCCTGAGGGGTCTCCACCAGTCACCTCTTGAGCGGTACCAGTCGATCGTGTCGGCGAGTCGATCATCGAGCGAGTGCCGAGGGGCCCATCCAAGCTCCGCCATCTTGGAGGCGTCGACTGCGTATCGGAAATCGTGGCCTTGGCGGTCTTCCACAAGCTCGATGTAGGACTCGTCCAACTCCAAGATGCCGAGGATGCGACGGGTGAGTTCGATGTTGGATGTCGGGGTCCCGGCCCCGATGTTGTAGATCTCACCAGGCACACCTTGGTCGACGAGAAGGTGAACGGCCGAACAATGGTCTTCGACGTGCAGCCAGTCGCGCTCGTTGCGACCATCGCCGTACAGAGGTACTTTTCGGTCACCCAGCAGATTGGTCACGAACAGCGGAATCACTTTTTCAGGAAACTGATATGGTCCAAAATTGTTGGTGCAACGGGTGATGATCGCCTGGTAGTCGTACGTAACGCCGTAAGAGCCGACCAGCAGGTCGGAGCCGGCCTTGGCGGCAGAGTACGGCGAGGACGGAGCGAGCGGGCTCTTCTCGGTGGCGAACCCGTCAGCAAGGGAGCCGTAGACCTCGTCGGTCGAAATCTGGATGAAACGCTCCACGCCATGCCGGTAAGCCGCATCAACCAGTATTCCGGTACCGACAACGTTCGTCTCCAGGAATACCGAAGGGCCGTCGATCGATCGGTCGACATGGGTTTCAGCGGCGAAGTTGATGACGACGTCGTGCCCTGGAAGCAGAGCCTCTACAAGATCGGCATCAGTGATCGACCCCTGTACAAAGGTATGCCGATCATTTGCATCCAGCTCGTCGACCGTGGCCTTTACGCCCGCGTAGGTGAGGGCATCGAGGTTGGTGACAACCGCGTCTGGTTCCGCCGCCAGAACGAAACGAATGAAGTTGGAGCCGATGAACCCGGCTCCTCCGGTTATCAGGTACTTCCGTGCCACAGCACAAGCGTATCGGAGCGGCGGCCAACGCCGGTCGATCTCCCTCGAACAACCACGTGGCCTGCCTCCCAGGCCTCAGCGCGAGGCCTGCGAAACCGTCACTTCTGCGCGCCTCTGGCCTACGGCGGTGATGAAAACCTGATTGTCGTGGAATGTACCGCCGCTTCCCATGTCGGCTTCATCTTCGGCGGTGGTGGCGTTCACCGTCGCCCCGCCCCAGAGCTTCGGCCAATGCCCCTTGGTCATCGTGGCGACACCGATCCGGTCGTTGACGGACACTTCGAGTGCGGCCGCGAACTCACCACGATCGTTGTGGACTCGAACCGCCGCCCCCTGCTCAAGGCCACGGCTGAGAGCATCGTCAGGGTGGAGGGCGATCACCGGCGGGCCCGCCTTGGAATGAGCAGAGCTGTTGGCAAACATCGAGTTCATCAAGTAGTGATTGGCGGCCGCGATCAGGGCCAACGACTCGCCTGATCCATCCGGCCCCGAAGTCGGTCGAGTTGCCTCCCTCGGGGCTACGTAGTGTGGAACCCGTCCGTGGCCGTTCGCCTCGGCTTGGGAAGAAACGAACTCGAAACGACCAGAAGGGGTGTCGAACCGTTCGGCATAAGGCAAGAACGGCTCCGGGTAGCCGAGACGGACAAACCCCTTTAAACGCAGCTCATCGAGTTTGATCCCCGCCAGCGCCGGATGATCGCCTTTCAGGGCGTCAGCGATCAGCTCGAGGTCTGAGGCGAACAGGGCCGGTTCGCTCAAGTCCATCTTGGCTGCCAGCCCACGGAATATCTCGGTGTGCGACAGGCATTCACCTGGAGGCTCTGCCACCGGATTGTTGAAGTTCAGGAACAGGTGACTGACCGAGTCGTGGATGTCGAAATGTTCGGTCTGCATCGTGGACGGCAGCAC
>QIDH01000083.1 GCA_003229305.1 Acidimicrobiia bacterium
CGCAGGCTGAGAGGATACTCATTCTCGGTTGCGGCGCCCTCGCCCGGGAGTTGTTGGAGGTGGTCGCCCGCAACGGATTGGACCACGTCACGGTTGAGTGCCTGCCTGCCAAGTTCCACAACACTCCTTCCTTGATCCCTGGGGCTGTCGCCGAACGATTGAAACGTGGTGGCTTCGACAGAACCCTCATCGGATACGCCGACTGCGGAACCGGCGGGGCCCTCGACGCGGTTCTGGAAGAATTCGGGGCCGAGCGCCTACCTGGGGCGCACTGCTACGAGTTTTTTGCCACCAGTGACGTGTTCGCCGCTATCCACGACGACGACCCGGGAACGTTCTACCTGACCGATTTCTTGGCTCGAAACTTCGATCGCCTCGTCTGGACGGGCCTCGGCCTCGACCGACATCCAGAGCTGCTCGATGCCTACTTCGGGAACTACAGGCGAGTCGTCTATCTGTCCCAATTCGACGACGAGGACACGGTGGTCGCCGCGAAACAAGGCGCGGCCAAGCTCGGCCTGGAGTTCGAGCACCGCCGGGTAGGCCTCGGAGACCTCGAAACCAGGATCATCGAATTTTCCAGAATCCGAACAATCAGAGACGAGGACAAGTGACCCGCACCATCATCAGCTCTCCGACCCGTGAGGTCATGATCGGATTCGACCAACCCTTCGTCATCATCGGTGAGCGGATCAATCCCACCGGGCGCAAGAAGCTGGCGGAAGAGATGAAGGTGGGAGACTTCAGCAGAGTTGAGGCGGACGCCCTCGCCCAGGTTCAGGCCGGCGCCCACATGCTCGACGTAAACGCAGGCATCCCTCTGGCCGACGAGCCGGCCATCCTCGCCAAGACCATCCAGCTGGTGCAGTCCCTGGTCGACGTGCCGCTCTGCATCGACTCATCGATCACCGATGCGTTGGAGAGCGGCCTGGCCGTCTACCAGGGCAAGGCGCTCGTGAATTCGGTCACCGGCGAGGACGAACACATGGAGCGGGTGCTGCCCCTGGTCGCCAAATACGGGGCTGCCGTCGTCGCCATCACCAACGACGAGACAGGAATCTCCGAGGACCCTGACGTGCGATTCGAGGTTGCGAAGAAGATCGTCAACCGGGCAGCCGACCACGGCATCGGCCGAGAAGATATTGTCGTCGATCCCCTCGTCATGCCGATCGGGGCATTGGGCACCGCTGGACGCCAGGTGTTCCACCTCCTACGCAGATTGCGAGAGGAACTGCTGGTCAACACCACGTGTGGGGCGTCCAACGTCAGCTTCGGCCTACCCAATCGTCACGGCATCAACACGGCGTTTCTGGCGATGGCGATCGCCAACGGGTTGACTTCGGCGATCACCAACCCGCTCCACAGTGAGATCGGCTCCGTCGTGAAGGCGGCAGACGTCTTGGCAGGCAACGACGAAAACTGTGCCCGCTGGATCGCCTCCAACCGCGACTCGGCTTCGGCCGAGACAGGGCGGCGCCGCGGACGGAGAGGCGTCGCCCCAACATGACCGAATCGGCCCAGGTCGTCTTCACGCCATCCGGCCGGCGCCACACGGTCGAAGTCGGCACGACGGTGCTCGACGCGGCGCGCGACGCGGGAGTCGACCTCGACAGCGTGTGCGGTGGACGAGGAATCTGCGGTCGGTGCCAGATCGAGGTCGGCAGCGCCCCGGGAATCGTCGGGGTGGGATTGAGCGATCCCGGGCCCACCGAGGCGGGCTACGAAGGCAAACGGACCTTGGGCGCAGATCGTCGGCTGGGTTGTGCCGCCCGGATCATCTCGGACGTCGTAGTCGAGGTGCCACCCGACAGTCGAGTGCACCGCCAGGTCATCCGCAAACGCCCAGAGGTAACCAACATCCCGATCGACCCGGCGGTGCAGCTCTACTACGTGCAGGTCGATCCCCCGAGCATGGAGGAACCAGCAGGCGAACAGGAGAGACTCTCGGCTGCGTTGACGCGTGAATGGGAACTCGAACGCCTGGACTTCGACTTGGCGGTCACCACGGCTCTGCCCGGCGTCTTGGAACGTAGCGGCCGGGCGGTGACGGTGGCGATCCACGACGGATCCCAGGTCACCGCAGTATGGCCAGGGTTCCACGACCGGGCGTGGGGGGTGGCGTTCGATGTTGGATCCACGACAATCGCAGGGCACCTCTGTGACCTGGCCTCTGGGGACGTACTTGCGTCTGCCGGGGTCATGAACCCCCAGATCCGCTTCGGCGAAGATCTGATGAGCCGCGTCAGCTATGTGATGCTCAATGAGGACGGCGCGCAGCAGCTGACGTCTGTGGTTCGCATGGCTCTCGACGAGATGGTCGGCGATCTCGTCGACGAGGCAGGCGGCAACCGGTCGGACGTACTCGAGGTGAGCCTGGTGGGCAATACGATCATGCACCACCTGGTGCTCGGGTTCGACCCGACCCCCCTCGGCGTTGCACCGTTCACCCTGGCCACCGATCAAGCGATCCGCGCCAAAGCCTCAAAGATCGCCTTGGAGGCCAACCCCGGCGCCCGCCTGTACGTCCTGCCATGCATTGCCGGCCATGTCGGAGCCGACGCGGCGGCCGCGATCCTGTCCGAAGGCCCCCAGATGGGAGCCGCGGTGCAGCTGTTGGTGGATGTCGGCACCAACGCCGAGATAGTGCTCGGCAGCCGGGACAAGCTGTTGGCGGCGTCGAGCCCAACCGGGCCGGCATTCGAAGGGGCCCAGATCTCAGGAGGGCAGCGGGCCGCACCGGGAGCGATCGAAAGGGTCCGCATCGACCCCATCTCACTGGAGCCCAAGTACAAGGTGATCGGATGTGATCTCTGGTCAGACGAACCCGGTTTCTCCGACCAGGCGCCGCCGGTCACTGGCATCTGCGGGTCCGGGATCATCGAAGTCATAGCCGAACTGTTCCTGGCAGGGGCAATCGCGGTGGACGGGTCCATCCAGGCGGGCGACAACCCGCGCCTGATTCCGGACGACCGCACGACATCGTACGTGCTGCATGACCGCCCCATCCACATCACTCAGAAAGACGTGAGGGCCATCCAACTCGCCAAGGCTGCCCTATACGCGGGGTGTCGCCTGCTGATGGACGAACTGGGAGTCGACAGGGTCGATGAAATCAGGCTTGCCGGCGCCTTCGGAAGCAACATCGACACCAAGTACGCCATGATCCTCGGACTGATCCCCGATTGTGACCTTGACCGGGTTTCGGCCGCAGGCAACGCGGCAGGGACCGGGGCGATGATGGCTCTACTCAGCACCGCCGCCCGCCGAGAAATCGAACGAGTCGTACGAGACGTGCACAAGGTGGAGACAGCTCTCGAACCACGATTTCAGGAACATTTCATCGAGGCGATGGGCCTCCCCCACACCACCCACAGTTTCACCGAGCTCGCATCAGTCGTTGACCTACCGGTTGCGAAGGCTCCTGAGCGCACCAAGCGCAGAGGCAAGGCTCGGCGGTGAACGACATGAGACGCCGGAGGAGCGGGGGTCGGGCGGCACGCCAGGCGGAGCGAGTTGCGAATCACATCGAACAGCAACCGTTCCTGACGAGGCGGTTGAAACCAGTCGAGGTGCTCGGGAACGAGGGGTTGGAGATCATCGAGCATAACGCTGACATCATGCTCGAGGAGATCGGAGTCGAGATCGTCGACTACCCCGAAGCCATCGAACTCTTCCGAGGCGCGGGGGCAGACATCGACGGTACGAGGGTCCGATTCCCCGCGGGGATGTGCCGAGAACTCGTTGCCAACAGCGCTCCCCGTACATTCACCCAAAACGCTCGCAACCCGGACCGCAGTGTTGTGATCGGGGACCCGCATACAGTGTTCGCCCCTGCCTACGGATCGCCCTTCGTCTCAGATGTCGAGGGGGGCAGGCGTTATGCCACGATCGAGGACTTCCGCAACTTCGCAAGGCTCGCATACATGACACCGTCCCTGCACCACGGTGGTGGCACCTTGTGCGAGCCCGTGGATCTGCCTGTCAACAAACGGCATTTCGACATGGTGTACAGCCACATCAAGTACAACGACAAGCCTTTCATGGGGTCTGTCACCCACCCTGACCGGGCCATGGACACCGTAGACATGTGCCGCATCCTCTTCGGCGCCGACTACATGGAGGAGAACACGGTCCTGCTGTCGCTGGCCAACGCCAACTCCCCATTGTCGTGGGATTTCAACATGCTCGGCTCCGCCAAGGTGTACGCCGAGGCCAATCAGGCAGTACTGATCACCCCTTTCATTCTCGCCGGCGCAATGGCGCCAGTGACGGTGGCAGGCGCCGCCGCCCAGACTCTTGCCGAAGCGCTGGTCGGCATGGCGTTCACCCAGATCGTGCGTCCCGGGGCCCCCGTCATATTCGGATCGTTCGCCAGCTCGATGTCGATGCAGTCCGGCGCGCCGACTTTCGGTACGCCAGAACCCGCGCTCATGTTGTACACAATCGCCGCCCTGGCCCGGCGGCTTGGCGTTCCGTTTCGCAGCGGCGGCAACCTCACCGCGTCCAAGACGCCGGACGCCCAGGCAGCGTACGAGAGCATGGCCACATTCGTCCCCACCGTCATGGCCGGAGTCAATTTCGTGCTTCACACGGCCGGGTGGCTGGAGGGTGGACTCACGATGGGTTACGAGAAGTTCATCCTGGACGCCGACCAGGCGGGAGCAGGCCAGGCGCTCGTTGCGGGCGTTGACATGTCCGAGACCGGTCAGGCGATGGACGCAGTGCGCGAGACAGGGCCCGGCAACCACTTCCTCGGAAGTGCCCACACCCTCGCCAACTTCGAGACCGCCTTTTGGAAATCCGGTCAGGCGGACAACAACAGCTTCGAACAATGGGAAGAAGAGGGCAGCCAGGATTCGATCACCCGTGCAAGCCAGACATGGAAGCGGATGCTCAAAGAGTACGAGCCTCCACCGCTGGACGAGGCCAAGGACGAAGAACTCTGCGAATGGATCAGCTTGCGCAAGGCAAGCTTCCCGGACTCCAACGTATGAGGTTGCGAGAGGGTCGAACACAGGGTGCCAGGCTCGACCTGGCAGAGGTTCGATCGTGAACGTGCAGTCCGTCGAACGGGCCTTCCGCATCCTCGATGCCATCGCCGACCGCCCCGCGGGCGTCAGCGAAATCGCCAACCGAATCGACCTGCCCAAGAGCACCGTGTCGCGCCTGATGACCACGCTGCAAGGAATCGGCGCGCTCGACCATGTCGAGGGATCGTCCGATTACCGGATCGGGTCCGGGATCACTGACCTCCTCGGTGGCCTGGATTCGACTGCCCGCCTGGCCGCGGCCGCCACCCCCCACCTCGACAAGTTGAGCGGCGGTCTGGGAGAGGCCTCCGGCCTTTCGGTGCCGGACGGATACAGAGTGCGATACGTGGTCCAGGTCGACACAGACACCCCGGTCCAGGTTCGTGATTGGACCGGTTCCACTCTGCCCATGCATGTCGTTCCATCCGGTCTCGTGGTCATGGCTCACTGGCCGTCCGAACGCATCGACCGTTACCTGGATCGAGACCTGGAGGTGTTCACCCCGCAGACGATCATCAAGCCTGACGATGTCAGGGATCGATTGCAAACCATCAGAGAACAAGGTATCGCCTGGGGGCTCGAGGAGTTCGCAGAAGGCATCAACTCGGTCGCAGCTCCGGTCTCAGATGGATCTGGCCGGATATTCGGGTCCATCCATGTTCACGGCCCCGCATTCCGATTTCCCCCAGACGGCCGATCGGCCGCCGTCAGCGACGTGGTGCGTTCGGCCGCCAGGGCATTCAGCCTTCAACGCTCGAGCGATTCGACGTGAGCCGAGGTCGGCGCATCCAACCGGGTCCACTCGGTTCATGGATCTCTCCGCAGGCAAAAGGCAGCGTGCTTCGCTCGCAAGACCTTCAGGCAAGTTCGCACCGCAGGACCATCTCGATCCAAAGCCGCTCCGAGTCGATCTGTCCTCCCGAGGCCCTCCACATGGTATGGTCGACCGGTAGACCAATCCTGCAGACCAGCAGATTCCATCACCAATGAGCTCCGAGAAAGGGCGCACTTGAATGACGACGATGGCCTCTCTAGAGCGTGTTCTGACGACTCTCGACGGAGGAGTACCCGATCGGGTCGCCTTCGGGCTCCTGATCTCGATCCATGCAGCCAAACTGAGCGGGATCACGTTCGAGGAGTACGCATCGAGCGGCGAAATGATGGCCGACGCACATCTGCTTGCCTGGGATCGCTATCGCCAGGATATTATCGACGTCGACAACGGTGTATGCAGTCTGGCAGAGGCGGTGGGTTGCAAGGTCGAGTTTCACGACGACCCAGGGTCTCCTCCATGGGTGGCAGGGCCCGCCCTCGAAAGAATCGAAGATGTCGGGTCACTGACACCAATCGACATCCATGCCGACGGACTCCTCGCCAAGATGATCGACGCGACCGGCCTCCTCAGCGCCGCGGTCGGCGAAGAGGTCTGCATCCTCGCAGACGCAGACCAGGGCCCGTTCTCGCTGGCTGCCCAGATCATCGATACCCAAGATTTTCTGGTCGCCCTGATTGATCCCGACAAGGAGCAGTACGTAGACCAGCTCCTCGAATATGCGAGCGAGCAGGTGATGACATACGCCAGAGCACTCTCCGAAGCCGGCGCACACCTGACGATGATCGGCGAGAGCATTTCCGGACCAGATGTCTGCTCGCCGAGGGTGTACCGGCGGTTCGCCCATCCGGTCCAGCAGCGACTGATCTCTCGGCTGAAGGGCGAAGGCATTCGCATGGGCATGCATATCTGCGGCAATTCCACCTCGATCATCGCTGACATGGTCAGCACCGAGGCGGCGTTCCTTCAGGTCGATTACACGATCGACCTCGACGCAGTCAAAGATGCAGCGCGAGGCAAGACGACCCTCATGGGCGCGCTGGATCCCAGTGGCGTCATGGCACTTGGGACACCCGAAGCGGTAGAGGCGGAGACCAGACGACACCTGGCCCACCTCTCGGAAGGAGGCGGCTACATCTTGGCGCCCGGCTGTTCCCTTCCCTACGAGACACCGCTCGAGAACGTCGATGTCCTCGTAGAGACCGTCAGGGCGCACGGCAGCTATTGATTCGATCGGCAAAGAAATGCCGCGACCCAAAATGAGAGGCTAGGCGATGAACGAGAAACAATCTGAGCTCCTCGATGAGCTGTACGCCGCGGTCGTCGAAGGGATCGGCAAATCGACCGTGTCACTGACGGTGAGCGGCCTGGAGATGAACATCGCAGCCGAAGATCTGCTCGGCAACGCCCTCATTCCCGCGTTGGGAGAGGTGGGCGATCTCTTCGAGTCCGGCGAATACTTCGTACCAGAGATGCTCATGTCTGCCAGAGCGATGCAGGCCGCGATGGACATCCTCCGACCTCTGCTCGCCGAGACCGGGGCGAAGCCGATAGGCAAGTTCGTGATGGGTACGGTGCAAGGCGATATCCACGACATCGGAAAGAACATCTGCAACATCATGTTGGAGGGCGCCGGCTTCGAGGTCATCGATCTCGGAGTCAACGTATCGGCGGCAACCTTTATAGAAGCGATTCAAGAACACCGGCCAGACGCCTTAGGGATGAGTGCGTTTCTCACGACGACCATGCTGCGCTTTGCCCCGAACATGAAGGAGCTCCGCGAAGCCGGAGTCCTGGACGGGCTGGTCGTCTATGTCGGGGGCGCCCCTGTGACCCAGGAGTTCGCCGAGCATTGCGGAGCAGACGCATACGCGCCCCACGCCAATGCCTTGGTCAGAGACCTCAAAGAGCGCCTCGGCGTCGCGAGCCGATAAGGCGGCGCGTCGCAAGTCGGGCCAACGCGGGGTAGCGACGAAGCTACCCCTCAAACCATATCGGTGAGGGCTTCTCCGAGATAGGAGGAGATTGGAAGCCCTCCAGAACAGCGCAGGCGGCTCCGACCAATCCGGACCGTTCACCCAACCCGGCTTGATAGACCGGCAACGGGCCCGAACGACGGCCGGCCAGACCGCGTCGCAGCTCGGTCATGGCTTCGTCCCAATAGTCGCCTGAAGCACCGGCCATGCCTCCACCAACGATGACGGCACCTGGATCAACCAGCAGCACCATGTATGCGATTCCGGCCCCGAGAGCCCGACCAGCGGTGGCGACCACCTCCTCGGCAAGCGAGTCGCCGGCTACCGCTGCATCGAAGACGCCTGTGGTTCGCAACCGTTTGCCGGTCGCGAGCGCATAACGATCTGAGATGGCGCGCCCTGAGGAGTACTGCTCCAGGTCCATGCCTGCGACATCGGCACCGGGAAGCCCGGCCGCAACCGGTAGGGCGCCCATCCAGATGGCACCTCCCGTGGCGCCGGCCCGCACCTGCCTGCTGACCGCGTGTGAGTAACTGAGCCCCGTCCCAACCGACATGTAAACGAAATCGTCGAGGCCGGCTCCTGCACCGAACCACGCCTCACCGAGTGCTCCAGCCCTGACGTCAGACTCGACCACCAGCGAGGGAGCCAGCCCGGCCAGCTGGTCTGCGGGTTGGCGGTCCCAGTCGATGACGTCGCGGGTGCGAAGCCGGCCATCCAGATCCACGACCTCTGGCATACCCACCCCTAGACCGACCAGCGAATCTCCCCCTCTGGAAACCAAGGTTCTCGCCAACGCTTCGCCCTGCCGGAACCCTGGATCTCCAGGGTCCTCAGATCCGGTCGGCACGAGCTGCTCATACAGGACCTGGCCGGTTGAATCGATCAGACCACCCCTGATGTTTGTCCCACCGACATCGAGGGCAGCAACAACAGGATCCGAACTCACTGCCCTCCCTCTGCGAAAGTGGGAGCAAGGCCGGCCAACACATGTGCGCCTGTCTCCGATCGGCACGAGAAGCTAATCCCGGCACCAACGTGGATCACATCTCCTGCCACACCCACGACAGGACCGCCCTCGTCCTCGACCAGAAGGTCACCTGCCAGCACGTAGATGGCGATGTCGCCAGGCATCGGTCCAAAGGTTGCAGTGCCATCCGCCTCGATCAAGCCTTCGACGACCGTGAGGTGTTCCGTGCTGGCCACCACTCCCAAGAGCACTTGACCCGCGGAGTCGGCCAGGCGCCAAATTCGATCGTTCGGACCAAGCACAGTCATCGTGGGCCGAAACTTGTCGCGATCCATCGGCCATCGGCCGAGCCATTCGTCGTTGGCGTACAGGCTCTCAGTCAAAAGGGGCCTGGTACGAGCGTACGGTTGGGTTGTGCCGGCACTGGGGGGCGGTGCCATGAATTCGAGTATGCGCACCGGACCGTCATGCGCAAAACCGTGGTGCCATGTATTGCGTCTGAAGAAAGCCGCCTCCCCTTGCCTCAAGCGGTGCACCTCGCCGACCTCTGGGTTGGCCAGGATGAGGCTTCCCTCGAGAACATAGAAGACCTCATCAGCTCCAAATACGGTGCGTTTCACCTCCGAGTGGGTGAATCGACCACCTCTCTCGAGGCTGAACTCGATGATATGGATTCGTTCGTTGGACAAATAGATGACATCGGGAACCTGGCCGGACTCGTCGTCACCCCACACCACTCGCTGAGCGTCGGCACGCGGGATCAGTGTGGCGGTCATTTGCGGAACAGCGATGCGCTGAAACGATAGGCGTCGCCCCGGTAGCGCAACACTCCGAAAGACACAGGAGCATCATCTTGATCAAACGTCGTTTCGGTGCCTGCCAGAACCGGGGCACCCGGATCCAGCCCGAGCCAACTTGCGATCTCGGAGGAACCAGCCTCGGCCTGCACCACATAGTCCGCCCTGCTCGGGACAATGCCACAGGAAGTTTCGAGTACGGCGTAGAGCGAGCGGTCGGTGAGATCAACGTCCATCATGGCCGAAACGCGGGCCGCCGACAGCCTTGCGTGGTCGACGCATATCGGATTTCCATCAAGTTTTCTGAGGCGCTTGAGCTCCAGGACTGGCGACGTCGGAGCCATGCGCAGCTCCTTGGCCTCGTCCAAGGTGGCCGGCCGCACCCTTCTCTCGAGGATCCGGGTCTCGAGGTGGAACCCGCCGGCGGTCGCCATTTCGGTAAAGCTCTGGAGGATGTTGGGCGGCTCCGAAAGTGGCGTATCAGGGATGTACCAGCCGCGCTGGGCGGAAGCCTCGAGCACCCCGTCATCGGCCAAAGAGAAGAGGACCTTGCGTACGGTCACCCGGCTCACCGAGAGGGCCTCGGCCAGTTGCCTTTCAGATGGGACTCGGCTGCCGGGGGCAGGCCGATCGAGTCTGAGCGCCTTTGAGAGGATGCGATATGCCTGCAGTGAGGCAGGCACTTCCGATTCGGATTGAACCGGTTTTAAGTCGAGGGTGGCAGTTGTCATGAATCTCCTGGGAGGTTAGGCCCTCCCCGCACTCTAGACCAGTTTGACGAGCTGGTCTGCTATTCCGTAGTGTGGTCTACCACATGAGGAATGGCATCGATCAATCCCGATTGATCTCGGTGGGGGTGGTTGGGCTGGGCACAATCGCCCAGGTAGCGCACCTGCCCAATCTGGTTGATCTGTCGAATCGATTTCGTGTCGTGGCAGTCGCCGATCTCTCAGCCCAATTGGCAGAGGAGATCTCCAAGCGGCTGCCGGGTCCCGTCCGGGCCACTACGGACTGGCGGGACCTCTGTACGGACCCGGCCATTGACGCTCTCCTGTTGCTGACCCCAGGCGACCACAGCTCCATGGCCGCAGACGGGCTGTCCGCCGGCAAGCATGTGTTTGCCGAAAAGCCACTCTGCTACACGGTGGCCGAGGCCGCCACCCTCGGCAAACAATCGAGAGCGGCTGGACTGGTCCTGCAAGTCGGATACATGAAGATGCACGAGGCGGTTCTCGCCAAGGCCCGGGAGGCGCTCGGCACGATCGGAGACCTTCGGTCGGTTCGGGTCATAGTCCGACATCCGAGTGACGAATCCCAGCTTCGCGATGCAGGAATAGTCCGCTTCGACGATGTCGACGCAGTCGTGCCACCTTCCAGCCAAGCGGCCGATCAGACTCGGGTTGCTCTCGGCGAGGTGCCTGAGGAGTACGGCAGGCTCTACCGCGACGTTCTCCATGGCTCGCTGATTCACGAACTTTCTCTGCTCCGAGCTGTTCTGGGGCACCTTCCGCAGTCAATCGAAAGCGCCACGGCATGGCCGATCGACCAGCTGACATCGCTAAACGGTGGGCCGCCATGTGTAAGCGCGGAGGGCATCTTCGCCGCAGATGCTCGCTTCCAAATCGATTGGCTATGGACGCCGGACCAACCCACCTATTACGAGCAGCTCGAGATAGTTGGCACGGCGGGCTCAATAGAGCTCCGCCTCCCTCCCCCATACGCCACGAAACGAACCGCCGAGCTCGTCGTCGACAACTCCGACGGGATCAACCGCATCGACGGAGGGACCGACTCGGCGTTCAACCGCGAACTGCGGGCCTTTCACGAGGCAGTTTCAAGCGGCACACCCGGTCTCGACGCCGAGGGCGTTGGCGAAGACGTCGCATGGCTTCAGCGATTGACAACTCGGCTGGCACTCGACCGAGCGGTCACCGTCAGCAGCGAAGCGGGCAGCTCATGAGCCCGAGATCGGCCGAGCGCACCACGGCCCATGGAGAGGTTCCCCTAAGCGGAGGGAGACCAACCGACCCCGGCGGCTAGAGGGCTCGAGTCCACCTAGAGGACAGTCGAATGACAGCACACGATCGGAGATACGAGATGAAACGCAGAACGAGAACCTGGTACAGAACGGCCTCGGTCGTACTGGCAATGGCGCTTATCGCCGCGGCCTGTGGAAGCGACGACAGCGAAACGGCAGAAACATCCGCACCCAACGAGAC
>QIDH01000081.1 GCA_003229305.1 Acidimicrobiia bacterium
GCCTCCCGCATCCAGACCGCTGGATCGCACCAGATCGCGGCCCCGTATTCGCTGATGGCGAAGTCATACGATTCATCTTCTCGCGGAACATTTTCGGCGTCGCCCTGGATGAAATCGATCTCGAGTTCGTATTCGGCCGCCAGCCGCATTGCGGTTTCGAGCTGCTTCGATGAGGTATCGATCGCTGTCGCCGAGTTCGCGCCGCGGCGAAGCATCCACGCCGAAACGTAGCCCGTGCCACATCCGAGCTCGATGACATCCATGCCTTTCATGTCTGCTGGGAGCAGTGGATAGTCCTCGTCGCGAACCGCCCACGCGCCCCAACTCGGAACAGTCGAGGCCCAAGCGCGCTGGCCGGCCTCGACCCAATCAGCCGCCATGGCGTCCCAATACCTCTGGTTCTCGGCCACGTGCTCGGAGTGTGTCACGGCACCAAGCTAGCCCATGGTCAGGCGACGTTTCACCAACCCGTCGCTCCAAAATCGAACCGATTGGCTGGCATCCTGTCGAACAACTTACGGCCAGGTATTAGAGCTCCTCGAATGGGACATCGAGTCGGCTCATGTCCTCGGGGTCGGTGGTGAGTACCCGCATGCCGAGCTGATCCGCGAGCACGGCGAGGCTGGCGTCGACGACATCGTTCGTTCGGGTTTGCGCGCAGCGACGACCGATGGTCCTGGCGTCTTCGAACGGGTAGACCGTCACGGCCTTGACCAGCATCGTCATGGGTACCTGTTTTCGATGGTCTCGCCATGCCTGAGCAAGCGCGGCCTCGTTCGTGGTTGGGTGCATTCCTGCGGCCTGTATCTTATGCATCAGTGCGAGGACCACACCACGCTCAGACGGATTGTCGAGGGCGATGAAGACGCCTGCATCGAGGATCAATGATTGGACCAGATCTTGTCCGCGCGAGAGTTTTCCTCGTCTGTCGGATCGCCCCATTCTGCTGTGGCCCATTCGATGAACTGCTGCATGGCGTCCATCTGAGCGTCCCTCTCCACCAGCAACTCGAGGGCTTCTTCCATCGCTTGGCGCTCGGTTCGCCGACGGGCGGAAGTGGTCTTCAAGTTCAGAATGGCTTCGGGCCCAAGGAACATGGCCTTCCGCTTCGGTTTGTCAGCGATGTCATCAGTCATACGTTCAACATACACGTATGACTAATGTATGCCTAGGGACTCGTCGTTGGTCCTTTTCAGAAATTCCCGACCCGCTGTGCCGCCTCCGCCGAGTAGGAGAGACCGCCAAGATGCGTCCCCGAATTGCTCTCAGACGAGCATGGATCTGAAGGCTTCTGCCGGCATTGGTTTGGCGAGGTAGAAGCCTTGGCCGCGCGTGCAGCCCATCGTCAGGAGCAGGTCGACCTGGTCTTGACGTTCGATACCTTCTGCGACCACTTCCAGGCCGAGTGAGGCGCCGAGTTTGATCATCGAGGTAACTATGGCGGTGTCGCCAGCGTCGGAGCCGATGCCGTCGATGAAACTCTTGTCGATCTTGAGAACGTCCACCGGCAGGCGTTGCAGGTGGGTGAGGCTGCTGAATCCGGTTCCGAAGTCGTCGACTGCCAAGCGGACGCCGAGATTCTTGAGGCGTTGCAGCATCGAGGCAGATTCGTCAAGGTCGTGGAGCAGCTGCGACTCGGTAACTTCTAGGCAGACCCTGGCCGGGTCGATGGAGTGGTGGGCAAGGGCGTTGCGTAGGTCGATCACAACCGTGTCGTCCGACAGTTGGCTTGCCGAGAGGTTCACTCTGATCGTCGGAGCATCTGGCCCCCACGAAACAGCCTGGTCGAGGGCCTCACCGAGAACCCAGGTGCCGAGTCGGTCGACCAGGCCGGTGTCCTCCGCGATGCCGATGAACTGCCACGCGCTCATCAGGCCATGGTCTGGATGTTGCCATCTGACCAGAGCTTCCGCGGCGACTACTTTTCCCGTGTCGAGATCGAATTCTGGCTGGTAGTGGACCTCGAGTTCACGGTGTTCGAAGGCTCTGCGCAGCGCCGCTTCGATCTTGAGCCGCTCTCCGCTTGGCGCCCGGTCCTCCGGCAATGCCACCTGATAGCGGTTTGGTCCGCCCGCCTTGGTTCGGCTCAGGGCAGCGGCGGCCCGCCGCAAAATGTCGTCTGGGACCTTGTCTGTCGCCTCTGGCATGGCGAGTCCGATGTTCGCAGTCATAAAGACCTCGTCATCTCCGAGCCGCATTGGTGCTGCGACGGCTGCGAGCAGGCGACCGGCCACTTCGGTCGCGACGTGCACGTCGACCTGGCCACCCAGCACGATGGCGAATTCGTCGCTGCCGATCCTGGCGATCTGATCGGTGCCTCTCAGCCGGCTTTGCAGTCGAAGGGCCACGGTGCGAAGGATTGTGTCCCCAGAGCTGTATCCCATCTGATGGTTGACAGACGAGAAGCGGTTGATGTCGACTATCAGGGCCGCGCCCAGTCGCACACCTTGCCCATTCTCGGGTGTGAGCGCCTCGAGAATCGACTGGCGATCGAGCAATCCGGTCACTGGGTCCCGGCTTGCTGAAGTCTGAATAGATACTGAGAACTTTGTCACGTAACCCCTGGAGCGACAGCGGTGTCATCCTTTCCCCGATTGCCTCTCTGGGCAGAATGACTAGCCATAACGTGCGTTCAAATCGTAGTGCCAAGTCGGCTGGCAGGATATGGGTCGTCAGACTCATCCTGGGTGCGTTTGGTCCAGACGAGCCCACGGATTCGGTGGTCTGGTATGTATCGTGCGCTAGGCATGGGTGGACGTTTGAAACGCAAACCGACCGAGACTTCGAGCTTCGGGGTCGGGAAACGAGAGAGCCACGACTCCTCTGCGTTCTATGAGCGGTTCACGCCGCCGGACATTTCCTCATCCGAGGACATCCGTCCTCAGTTGGTCATCGACGAAATATTCAAAGGTGATGCTGCCGAGCTGATGGCAGACGAAGCGTGCGTTGCCGACAATTCGGTTGCTCTCGTCATCACGTCGCCTCCCTACTTTGTTGGAAAGGCCTATGAGGAGGCGATGGGGGAGGGCCACGTCCCTTCGGACTACGCCGACCACCTCGATCGACTGCAAATGGTCTTTTCGATGTGCAAGGACAAGCTGGAACCTGGGGGTCGGATTGCGGTCAACGTCGCAAACCTCGGAAGGCGCCCATACCGGTCTCAGGCCGCGGACATTCTCCGAATCTTCGAAGACCTAGGTCTCCTCGTGCGAGGCGAGATCATTTGGCAGAAGTCGGTTGGTTTGAGCGGCTCGACGGCCTGGGGTTCTTTCCAGAGTGCCGCCAATCCGGTGCTGCGAGACACTTCGGAACGAATAATCGTGGCTTCCAAGGGGCGATTCGATCGGGCCAAGTCGCGCAAAGTAAGGGCCGAGAGCGGTCTGCCGTCCACCTCAACGATCAGTCGTGAAGCCTTCATGGCCTACACCACTGACGTTTGGCAGATCCCATCCGAGAGCGCCAAGCGGGTCGGCCATCCTGCCCCATTTCCGGTGGCGTTGCCGCGTCGGTTGATCGAGCTGTACACATACGAGGGGGATCTGGTTCTCGACCCGTACATGGGATCAGGAACCACCGCGGTTGCCGCTCTCAAGAGTGGCCGGACCTACATAGGGTTCGAAACCGAGCCGGAGTATGTCGAAGCCGCCGAGCGTCGAATCGAAGCCGAACGTCTGCATTCCGAGGCAGCGCATGATCGCCTAGCGGTCCAAAATGTCGTCCTGAGGGCGGGGGGCGATACCGAGGGCGGCAGCGGCCTATCGGTTGCCGTGAGGCAAGGCCGCAAGGCCGAGGATCTGGCGGTTTTGGTTCTGGAAGAGTCGGGTTTCACGGTGATCGATCAGAACTCCAAAGTGGCGAATGGCGTCTCAGTCGACATAGTTGCCTCTGCCCCCGATGGGTCCGTCTGGCATTTCGACGTCACAGGTGCGTTCACCAACGAACCAGGAGGCCTGCGCCGGATCGAAACCATGTGGACCTCCTTGGGCAAGGCCGCGGTAATGAGCACCGCTGCGCAAGAGCACGAGATTCGCCTGATCCTGCTCACCACTGACCTTCCATCCACGGGGCCGGGGCGCAAGGCCCTTCGAGCTGCTCGAGGAAACGTGATCCTCGATGCGGTCGAGATGCTGTCCGAGAGTGGCCGAGAACGTCTGGTCGCCTACGCAGAGGCCGGCGACGGTGTCACAGGTCCAATAGGCGACCTCCTGGAAGCCCAGGAACGTTTCGATTAGGGGGCCGGGCCGCTACGCGAGGTCGTGCGGCTCGATTTTCTCTGAGTTTTCGAGGTCGGCGACCCTGGCTGGTAGTCCGGGTCCTTCTGAGACGACTATCAGTTCGGCGGAGACACTGCGCGAGGTCTGTGGGTGGAGCGGTTGGGTCGAATCCTGAGCCCAGATGATCCTCGAGACCTCCGCGTTTGCGAGGGCATCCAGCCAGATTCGATGCAGGTCCGTGGCATCGGCCACGAAAAACCTCTCACGATCATCTTTCGCAGCGCCGGCCATCACAACAGCGCAGAAACAACCCATGGCGGCGGCCTCGACATGGGTGCCATCCGATATGTCGCCAGTGGCCACCTTGGCACCTGAAGTCCGCAGTTGGTTGGAAAGGGCCGGATCGGTGATGAAGGCCCTGACCTCGAATGCCCGTTTCACGAGTGCCTCAACCACCGCCGGTCCCTCTGGCGTGTCGGCACCGATGACGATCACAGGCATGGTTATAGGCTACCCGGGTGGGCGAGCCTGGCTGGGGGCAACGGATCAGAGGGTATGATTGCGGTTCCGCATCTTGCTTCGAGGGCCCATCTGGGTGGAGGTTCATGCGCATATGCGCATGAAATATGGTCCAGAAACCGGTCGCCCGGCCTTTAGGTGTCATGACATGACATGAGGTGACCAAGAGAAAGGACGAACGCCGTGCCGAGTCTCTATCGAAATTCGTTCGAACACGACTCGTGCGGGGTCAATTTCGTCGTCGACCTCAAAGGACGGCGTAGTCACCAGATAGTGCAAATGGGCATAGCGGCTGTTTGCAATCTCGAACATCGGGGAGCGGTGGGCGCCGATCCGAAGACCGGAGACGGGGCGGGCCTCCTTCTTCAGGTCCCAGATCGATTCTTCCGCGCTGTGGTTCCATTCGAGCTCCCTCCTGAGGGCGACTACGCGACGGGTATGGCGTTTCTGCCAAGCGATTCGGTCCAAGCCGATCTCGGGGCTGAGGCGATCGAGCGGCTGGTCGAGGACGAAGGCCTCTCGGTGCTCGGTTGGCGAGACGTGCCGGTCGATCCATCGGTGTTGGGATCTGCCGCGCTGGAGACCATGCCGACGTTCCGCCAAGTCTTCATCGCCGGCGACGGGATCGGCGGCATGGCCCTTGAACGGCTCGCCTATGTGATCCGCAAGCGGATCGAGCATGAGATCCATTTGATCGCAGGCCCTGACGAGGTCAACGAGGCAATCGGGGGCGCCTCGGAGATGCACGACGGCGTCTACTTCCCTAGCCTTTCCGGCCGGACCTTCGTATACAAGGGCATGCTCACCTCGCCCCAAGTCGCCGCTTTCTTCGCTGACCTGCAGGACGACAGGGTCGAGAGCGCGATGGTGTTGGCCCACTCGCGATTCTCCACGAACACATTCCCTATGTGGCCCCTGGCTCACCCATACCGCTACGTCGCCCACAACGGGGAGATCAACACCATCCAGGGCAACCGCAACTTCATGCGGGCCCGTGAGACCCTGCTGGCAACCGACCTGATACCTGGCGATCTGTCACGTATCTTCCCGATCTGCACTCCAGGCGCTTCTGACACGGCGGGATTCGATGAGGCTTTGGAGCTGCTGTACATGGGCGGATACTCGCTGCCTGAGGCCGTGTTGATGATGATCCCTGAGCCTTGGGAAAACCATGAACACATGGCACCGGAAGTCAGGGCCTTCTATCAGTACAGCGCCTCGCTGATGGAGCCATGGGATGGACCTGCCTCGATAGCCTTCACCGACGGCAGACTGATTGGTGCGGTGCTCGACCGCAATGGGCTGCGACCCAGTCGGTACTGGGTGACCGAAGACGAGATCGTGATCATGGCTTCCGAGGTCGGTGTAGTCGATATTCCGGCCTCCAAGATCGTTGAAAAGGGCCGGCTACGGCCGGGCAAGATGTTCCTCGTCGACACGACAAAAGGTCGGATCATCCGAGACGAAGAAATCAAGGCAGAGTTGGCCGCTTCCAGGCCCCATCAGGAATGGCTGGACCGTCAGCTCCTGCATCTCGACGACGTCGCCAAACGGCGATCGTTCCGCGGCGAGGATCGGCGCCCGCTCGTCCAGCGCCAAATCTTGTTCGGGTACACCCACGAGGAGTTGAAAATTCTGCTCGCACCGATGGCGCGAGATGCCAAAGAGCCGCTCGGATCGATGGGCTCGGATACACCTCTTGCCTCCCTGTCCGATCGGCCAAGGCTGCTGTTCGACTACTTCATGCAACTGTTTGCCCAGGTCACCAACCCACCTCTTGACGCGATTCGCGAAGAGCTGGTCACGTCGTTGCGCACCATGTTGGGGCCAGAATCGAACCTGTTCGAACCGACTGAGAGGTCATGTTCGATGATCGAAACCGACACTCCAATCATCGACAACGACCAACTCGAACAGCTTCTCCACATGGACGAGTTGGCCAGCGTCGAGGGGTTCACGGCGGTCGTCCCATGCCGGTTCCCGGTTTCTGGAGAGGGGCCAGGCTTAGAGGCTGCGATCACCGAAGTTTTCGCGAAGGTCGACCAATTGATCCTGGACGGCGTCTCGGGAATCGTTCTGTCCGACCGCGGATGCGGCCCTGACGAGGCGCCGATCCCCGCACTTCTGATAACAGCCGCCTTGCACCATCACCTGATCCGTACGAAGCAGCGCAGCCAGATCGGCCTGATCATCGAGACTGGCGATGCCCGCGAGGTCCACCATCTGGCGCTTCTGCTCGGGTATGGCGCTGCGGTGATCAATCCGTACCTCGCTCTGAAGACCGTCGAGGCGATGGCAGATGCCGGCGACCATGGCCTCGCCCTCAGCGGCGAGCAGGCCAAGGCCAACTACATCGAGGCGGCCGGAAAGGGAATCCTCAAAGTGATGTCCAAGATGGGCATCAGCACGATCGCCTCATACATCGGTGCCCAGATATTCGAGGCGGTCGGCATCGGTGATGAAATCGTTGACCGCTATTTCACGGGCACTATCAGTCGTCTCGGTGGTGTCGGCTTGGACGTTCTGGCAGAAGAGGTCGCCGCTCGCCACCGGGTTGCCTTCAACGACCAGCCAGAGGAACGGGCCCACCGCACGTTGGAGGCCGGGGGCGAATACCAATGGCGCAGGGAGGGCGAGCATCACCTGTTCAACCCCGAAACCGTCTTCAAGCTGCAACACGCAACGAGAACGGGCAGCTACGACATCTTCAAGGAATACACGGCTGCGGTAGACAATCAGGCGGAGCGACTTGCGACACTGCGCGGAATGTTCAAGTTCAAGACCGGATCGCCGATCCCGATCGAAGAGGTCGAGCCGGTCGCGGAGATAGTGAAACGATTCTCGACAGGCGCGATGTCGTACGGCTCGATCTCCAAAGAAGCTCACGAGACGTTGGCCATTGCCATGAACAGATTGGGCGCCAAATCGAACACCGGAGAAGGTGGCGAGGATTCCGACCGGTTCGTCCCTGACAGTAACGGCGATCTGCGGCGAAGTGCCATCAAACAGGTCGCCTCCGGCCGATTCGGCGTGACTTCTGAGTACCTGGTCAACGCCGACGATATCCAGATCAAGATGGCCCAGGGCGCGAAACCAGGCGAAGGCGGTCAGCTACCAGGGAACAAGGTATATCCCTGGATCGCCGAGACCAGGCATTCGACACCAGGCGTAGGTCTCATCTCTCCCCCTCCCCACCATGACATCTACTCCATCGAGGACATCAAGCAGCTCATTCACGATCTCAAGAACGCCAATCCAACGGCCAGGATCCACGTGAAGTTGGTTGCCCAGATGGGAGTAGGCACCGTTGCCGCGGGCGTCGTCAAGGCCAAATCGGACGTCGTGCTGATATCCGGCGGCGACGGAGGGACCGGCGCCTCGCCGCTTGGCTCCCTCAAACACGCAGGCGGTCCGTGGGAGATCGGACTCGCCGAGACGCAACAGACGCTGCTGCTCAACGGGCTGCGTGGACGAATAGTCCTTCAGGCGGACGGTCAGCTCAAGACCGGAAGGGACGTGATGATCGCTGCCCTGCTCGGGGCGGACGAGTTCGGATTTGCGACGGCGCCTCTGGTCGTGTCCGGCTGCGTGATGATGCGAGTTTGTCATCTCGACACCTGCCCGGTCGGTATCGCCACGCAGAATCCAGAGTTGCGAAAGAAGTTCTCGGGTCGGGCAGAGCACGTGGTCAACTTCATGGAGTTCATCGCTCAGGAAGTCAGAGAGCATCTTGCTCAGCTCGGATTCAAAACCCTCGATGAGGCCATCGGCCGAGCCGAGATACTCGAGGTCGATGAGGCGGTCAGGCACTGGAAGACCAAAGGTCTCGATCTCAGCCCGATCTTCCATGTCCCTGACCTTGGCGATGATGAGCCTCGGCACAATGTCTCGACGCAGGATCATGAACTCGAAGAGGCCCTCGACCGGACACTGATCCAACTGGCAGCCGGCGCTATCGAAGATGGTGATCGGGTCAAACTTGATCTGCCGATCCGCAACGTGAATCGGACCGTCGGCACTCTGCTCGGCTACGAGGTGACCAAGCGGCACGGCAGTCGAGGGTTGCCAGACAATACAATCGACATCAGTTTCGAGGGTTCGGCGGGGATGAGCTTCGGGGCGTTCGTTCCGTCCGGTATCACGTTGCGTCTGGCCGGCGATGCGAATGATTACGTGGGCAAAGGTCTGTCCGGGGGTCGGATCGTCATTCAGCCACCGCCGGACTCGACTTTGGTCGCAGAAGAGAATGTGATCGCCGGCAACGTCATCCTCTACGGCGCGACGTCTGGCGAAGTCTTCTTGAGGGGGGTCGTCGGCGAACGTTTCTGTGTCCGAAACTCTGGTGCCAACGCAGTGGTTGAGGGACTCGGCGACCACGGTTGTGAATACATGACGGGTGGAAGGGTCGTGATTCTCGGGCCGACCGGTCGCAATTTCGCCGCTGGGATGTCAGGGGGGATCGCCTATGTTCTCGACGAGGCCGGCACTTTCCCCAGCAACGTGAACCATGAAATGGTAGACCTCGATCCGCTAGACGACGGCGACCGCACCTTCCTGAAGAACAGTGTTCAGGCACATTTCGCAGAGACCGCTTCTGAGGTGGCGTCCCGCCTTTTGGATTCTTGGGATTCGGCCGTTGCCGGGTTCTGCAAGGTCATTCCGAAGGATTACAAACGGGTGATCAACGCTGGCAAGGTTGCACGGGAAAAGGGGATTCCGGCCACCGAGGCGATCATGGATGCAGCGCATGGGTGATCAGAATGGTTTTATCGATCACGATCGTGAGCTACCGAGACGACGTCCAGTAGAGCTCAGACTGAGGGACTGGAAAGAGGTCTACGAAGACTTCGATAGCGAAACGCTCAAGGTCCAGGCGTCCAGGTGTATGGATTGCGGGATCCCTTTTTGCAACTCGGGTTGTCCGCTCGGGAATCTGATTCCTGACTGGAACGACCTCGTCTATCGAGACCACTGGCGCGACGCGATCGACCGCCTGCATGCCACCAACAACTTCCCCGAATTCACCGGGCGCTTATGTCCCGCTCCATGCGAGGGCGCATGTGTTCTTGGCATCAACGAGGATCCCGTGACGATCAAGCAGGTCGAAGTGGAGATCATCGACAAGGCATGGTCGAGAGGCTGGGTTGGCCCCGTGGTCCCATCGAAGACGACCGGTCGAAGGGTGGCGGTGATCGGATCGGGACCCGCCGGTTTGGCAACTGCCCAGCAGCTGACCAGGGCCGGTCACGACGTGGTCGTATTCGAAAGGGATGAGGCGCCTGGCGGTCTCATGCGGTTCGGGATTCCTGAATTCAAGATGGAGAAGCGTCTCGTGGACCGTCGGATCAACCAGATGGAAGCCGAAGGTACGGAATTTCGGCTGAACGTCGAAGTGGGCGTGGATGTCGAAGCCGACCGGATTCGCTCCGATTTCGATGCAGTCGTGCTGGCGGCCGGGGCGACCCAGTGGCGTGATCTGCCGATCCCGGGTCGCGATCTGGCCGGGATCTATCAGGCGATGGAGTACCTCCCAGATTCGAACCGGGTCCAGGACGGCACTCTGGCTGCCCATCCGATCGACGCCTCGGGAAAACACGTGATAATCATTGGTGGAGGGGACACTGGTGCTGATTGTCTCGGTACCGCCCATCGGCAAGGGGCTGCTTCCGTTCGCCAATTCGAGATCATGCCGCAGCCGCCTGGTGAGCGTGCTGCAAGCAACCCTTGGCCGACTTGGCCGATGATCCAGAGGGTCTCATCTGCCCACGAAGAGGGCGGGACCCGGGACTACGCGATCAACACCGATCGGTTCGTCGACGATGGGCAAGGCGCAGTCGGCTCGCTCATGACCCATCGGGTCGAGCAGATCTTTGAGGGCGGCCGCATGAGTTTCGAAAGGATCGAAGGAACCGACGAGGAATTTCGAGCAGATCTGGTGTTTCTGGCCATGGGTTTCACCGGTCCCGAACACAGCCCGATGCTCGACCAGTTCGGCGTCGACCTCACCGAGAGAGGCAACGTAGGGCGAAACCAGTCTTGGGGTGCAAACGTCGATGGAATCTTCGTCGCAGGAGACATGGGTCGTGGCCAGTCGTTGATTGTCTGGGCAATAGCCGAAGGCCGCTCGGTCGCCGCGGCAGTAGACCGTTACCTGATGGGTGCCACCCACCTCCCAGACCCGATCAAACCAACGGATCTGCCCGTCCGCT
>QIDH01000078.1 GCA_003229305.1 Acidimicrobiia bacterium
GCGAGCCGTCCCCAGTCGTCGAAGCGATAGATGAAGCTGTCGTATTCACCGCTCTCGGTATTTCGAGTGATTCCCCGGGCGATTGAAGGCGGTTCGTCGACGCCGTTCCAAAGATCGGCCAACTCACCGAGGCGGATTCCCACCGATCCAGGGTCTGCAGCCTCTGTTACAACGGCATTGATCGCGTCATTGGTATCGGCTGGGACTGCAGAGGAGCCAGTGCGTCCGCCGAACACACTGAATGTCAAAATGAGGGCCAGCAGTAGGCCTGCGGCGACGGTGACCCGAATCCCACCTTCCACCAGCGTCGAAGTCATCGCCAGAACAGCCAGAAAACTCACCGGCCAGGACACGATCCCACCAAGACTGGCCAGGACGAGGACGCCCGCAATCACAAGAAGCAGATGGGGGTATCGAGGGTGCAGATCCGTTCGTATCGTCGGTGGCCACTGGAGCAGAGCCATCCACTTGTTGTCCGCTTGGGCTGATTCGGGATCAGGCTTCTCGTCGGTCGAGGCCGGGGAGGCATCGTTCTCGAAGATCGCGCCTTTTAGATCCTCCAACTCTTCATCTGATATGGCCCCTTCGTCTCTCAGCAGTTCGAGAGCAGCCACATGGTCGACGTTTGGCATTAACCGACTCCTTGGCGGTTTTAGTAGTCATCGGCTCATGGCTCGAGATTCCGAAGTGCCAGATCATCCCCAAAGCTCAACCACCCACGAGCCCAACCCACCTCAGCGCTTACTTCGAGTCACCATTTTGCCCTTATCGCCTGCGGACTCAGGAAGATAGGCCTACGAGGAGGGAGGGTGTTTTCAGGGTGCGATTCTTCCTAACGAGAGCGGTACACTCGTGAGGAGCGATCTTTTCAGGTAGTCGGGCGAGGCTGCGTTCGGCTGAAGGCGCCACAACCAGCTTCCACTTGGTCACTCTTCCAGGTACGTCGCTTACTGTTTTGACGAGCGATGATGCGATCATCCTTGAGCGAGAACCGAACCCTTACCAACTGGGTTAGGGTTCTCACAGGAGGCCACTTGGATTCGATCGGACCCGAGATCGTGGTCACGCCGAATGGTCCCTACGAAGTGACCGGCGATCTGGACATAACACCCAAACACACGGTGCTTTCCAGCCAGGATGAGCCGCTCACCTGGGCCACTGAAGGCACCCTCCCCTCAGGCTCTTCGACGTTTCTGTGCCGTTGTGGCCATTCCTCAAACAAGCCCTTCTGTGACGGCACTCATCTGAAGGTCAACTTCGATGGCACCGAGACGGCGTCCACCGAGTCGTTCTCGCAACAGGCAAAGACCTATGAAAGCCCGGGTTTGACAGTTCATCGGGTCGGGCAGATATGTGAGCACGCCAGCTTCTGTGCCAACAAGACCACAGACTGGTATCAGATGCTGCCCGAATCTGACGATGCCACGGTCCGGGGCCAGATCATCGGGATGATCGAACACTGTCCGTCCGGAGCGCTCATCTACGAGATCGACGGCGAGCCAATCGAACCAGATTTCCCACAGGCTGTTTCCCCGGTCGAGGATGGCCCGCTTTGGGTAACAGGAAGAGTGAAGATCACCCGGAGTGACGGGCTCGCCCTGGAGACTCGCAACCGTGTCACCTTGTGCCGCTGTGGCAACTCGGCCAACAAGCCTCTCTGCGACGGCACCCATGTCAAAATCGGATTCGTGGCCAAGACCCCGCGAGCAGCCCTGGCCGGGGACCTTCCAAAAGAGACCGAGGACCCGGCGAGTCCCGGAGTGGCCAGGAGGATTGTCTTTGGCCTGAGCGCATCAACGAACGCTGAGACTTACACGGTTGCGGCGATGGTTGCCAAGGCAGCCTTGTCCGAGTTAGTGGTCGTGCATGTCGGAACAGAGGGAGAACAGTCGGAGCGGTTGTTGTCCGATGCCGGCGAAATCTTCGAGAGGTCTGGTATTCCGCACGACCGAATCACTTCAAATCTGTTGACCGGGCACCCGTCGACGTCGTTGGCTCTTGGCGCTGACGACGTAGACGCCGGTCTGATAATTGTTGGGCGTGGTGGCGACAAGGTCGGAAAGGTCCCTCACAAGGTTTCGTATCACGCCCCGTGTGATGTTCTCTTGGTCTCGGGAGGATCTCGATCCGACGCCTACCAACGCATCCTGATCGCTACCGATGGTTCGGCAACAGCCGATCGGGCTGCGAAGCGCGGATACGCTCTCGCCCGGGCTCTCGGCGCTTCGGTGGATCTTGTGTTCGTCGGTCACCCTGCGACCGGTGACCTGATCGTCTCCGATACGATCAGGGACGTCGGCAGCGGGGTCGCCACTGAAACATGGTTCCTCGAGGGAGACCCGGTTCGACGGATTCTGAAAAAGGCCTCGGACGTCGACGCCGACCTCATCGTGGTTGGAAACAAAGGCATGACTAGAACGAGGATGCTGCTCGGCAACTCGGTGCCCGGAGGGGTCCTCAAAGGGGCTCGCAGCGATGTCCTCCTGTGTCGTACGGTCCGCCAACTCGAGTCGGAGCTGGAACCGGGGGAGGGCGGAGTGATCGAACGCCACGGAGAGCAATTGGCGGCTTACGTCGACGAAGAAGGCGAACTCCACCTCATGTCAGCGCGTTGCACCCACCTCGGCTGTGTTGTCGGATGGGATCCGACAGAGGAGTCTTTCGAGTGCCCATGTCACGGTTCCCGGTTCAGCCCGACCGGCGAACTTCTGAGTGGTCCGGCGACCAAGCCACTCCGACCGATCTGAAATCTCAGAAACCGGGTCTGAATACCATCAGATAGAGGATGGTTCCCAGACCACCGACCCCGATCAGGGTGATCACATTTGTCTGTTGCGAGCGCAGGATCTGGCTGAGTTCCTCATCGGAGACACGTGGCACCCCAGAGGGACGAATCTCACAAGCAGCCAGCACGCGTTTCCCAAACGGTCGGGCCACAAACCACATCAGAACAGTGGTAGCGGCGAGTGTGGCAAGGGAAAGCCAATACCAGGGCTGGCTGAAGAAGCGAGGTTCGGTGAATCCAAGCCAGAAGCCGGTCCCTACCACCAGACCCAGCGAGACGTACATGGCGAGGACAGTCTTTGCGGAGAACCCCAGCATGGCTTCGATGCGTCCCCGGTCACTTTCATTCCGGACTGCGTAGAGGACAGCGATGGAGGCGCCATGGACTCCCACAAACCCGATCGCCGAGGCGATATGGAGGAACCTGATCCACTCGTGCGGCATGACGCGACCATAGCTACGCGAGTCGGGGGCCGAGGTGCCCGCCCGCCCAGCGACGCCAGGAGGGTCACACATCAAGAGCACACCCGAGCTACCGGGTTGCGTGACCATGCTCGACAAGAGCCGAGATCGTTGCGGCTGCGACGAGAAGAGACCACACGATTGCGGCGAGACCGAGATGGGCGGCCACCAGAAAGGCCGAGCTCACCATGGTGAAGACGTGTGCGGCTCCCAGCCCGATGTTGACCAGATATACCGTTCCGGCTGTGGCGATGAGGCGTCTTTCTCCGTCGGCAACGTCGATCTTGTTGCTCGAGAAGGCCAGGTAGACGAGATACGCCAGGAGGATGCCGGCCAGCAGACGATGCAGGTAGTGGGCAACAGATTGCAGGTCGGGCAGGTCGGGCAGGAGCGTGTTGCCCATCAGCGGCCATCCTGGGAAGTAGCGGTTGTGCGCCATCGACCCCAGCATGAGCAACAGAAACAAGGCTGCGGCTGCTACTTCGACACGTATCGTCCATCCTCGGCGATTCTCGGACCAGCGGGGCCCGGTTTCAGGGACAGTGGTGGCAACAACCACGACGGTCAGCAAGGCGACGACCGTCATCGAGATCGCCAGATGGAGTGAAACCAGATCGGCGGCCAGGTCTCCCTTGACCACGAGGCGACCGACCCAAGCCTGAATGCCGATCACAACCACCCCGGCGATGGCAGGGCCGAGAACCATGGATCGATCCCGGAAATGCCGCCAGGCGCTGATCGCCGTGGCGATGGCCAGAGTGCCGACCAGAACTGCCAGCCAGCGGTGGCTCCACTCGATGACCATGTGATACTCCCAACGGGGGAGTAGGCCACCGAGAAGACCGTCCTGGCACAGTGGCCATTGGTCGGCGCAGCCAAAACCGCTCTCGCTGCCTCTGGTGAAACCACCAACTGCCACCAGGAGCAGTGTGGCGACCAGGGTTATCTTGGCGAGAACGGATGTCCGCAAAGGCTGGGCGTAGGCTGCCAAGGTCAATCAGAAGCGGCGAAGCCAGCTCTTCTCGAATAAGACCTTTCCTATATGCCAACGTCTGTTTGGCTGACGAAGCTTGATTTGTGGGGCCGGTTCGGCGTAGAAGTTCCCGCTGCCAAAGCCTGCCTTTCCTGAGCCGATCTCGACAAAACACTCGCCGTAGCCGTCGAACTTTGTCGGTGTCCCGGTACCAGTGATGCGTGTGGCAATGTTCCTGGCAACGACCGTGGCCTGGCGGTCGGCGAAGACGCCTGCCATGGGCAGCGGTTTGCCTACTTTGAGGGGGATTCGGGTGATGTCGCCGATGGCAAAGACCCCCGGATAGCCCGTTTCCATGGTTTGGCGATCGACGGTGACCCACCCGTCTTCGTTGACCAGATCGGTCTTTCTCACCACGTCTGGCGACCTGTGTGGAGGCACATAGGCGAGGAGGTCGAACTCTGCGGTGACTCCCCCCTCAAAGAAGGCAGTGTTGGTTCCGGTGTCAACGTGTGTCACTTGATGTTCGGGGTGGTATCCGATTTCCTTGCTCTCGACCATCTGTCGAACCGCTGATGACACGTCGGGGCCGGTAACTCCCATAGGTGCGGGCTCGGCGGCGTACAAGTCGATTTGGGTCTCTGCCGCGACCCCCCTCTTCTCACAGAAGTCCTTGATCAGCATGGCCGCCTCATACGGAGCGGCGGGACATTTGTAGGCGGGAGTTGCGGTCAGAACGATGATCCTTCCGCCCCGGAATTCAGAGAGCTCGTGATGCAGGGTCGTGGCTCCCGGCAGGGTATAGAAGCAGTGTCCGGCCTCAGCGAGTCCAGGAATGGTCTCCAGGTCCAATTCGGCTCCCAGCGAGATAATCAGATAGTCGGCATCCAATTTGTGACCTTTGCCAAGACTCACCTGTCGTGTCTCAGGGCGAATCTCGACGACCTCGTCTTGGATCACGTCGATACCTTTTCGGCTCAACCGTTCGATGGGCCGGCTGATACCGGAATCGGATCTCGAGCCGGTCATCAACCAAAGAAGCGATGGTGAGAAGAGGTGATCCCTCTCCCGGTCGACGACGATCACCCGGTGCCGGCCCGGCAGCTTCTTGCGCAACGTCATGGCGGCGACGACTCCTCCCACACCACCACCAAGAACTGTCACCGTTTTGGGATCGCTCATTGTTCTCTTTTGCGCAGGGATCTCATCGTCCGCAGTTCCAAAGACCCGAAAGGATGAAGGGTGATGAGATACGCTCAACAGAGAAACGGAGCATTACGCGGAACTCCAATGCGACCAGAACATGCCTCCTTCATTTCTGCGTCCGACTCCCCGACCCTATACGGACTCCCGGTAGTCGAGTTAGGGTCTTTCGGCCGTACTCGGCGGCAAGGAATCGCCGTCAGACCTCAGAAAGAGCGAAGATGGGCGACCTGGAGCTGTTCGATCTCCTCAGTTGAGTGGGCCCGGCGGGGATAGGAGTCGTCGACAGCAGGGCAGCAGGGCCAGCACGAGTGCAAATGTCCAAGACTCAACAATCAGCAAACAGAGTGTCTCTCCTTGCAGTTGAGGTTGCCGATGACGACTCAAATCGGTACCTCCCCAATATTCTCTAGAGGCATCTAGGAGCGGCCCCGGTGATGGGTCACCATCTTGCCCCTATCGCCTGCGGGCTCCGGAAGATAAGACCACGAGGAGGGAGGGTGGTTTCAGCGTCCAACTCGATTCCTGGGAGCTCCTCGACAATTGCGCCAAGGGCGATTGCCGTTTCCATCCGCGCCAGGTGAATCCCGAGACAAGCATGAGGTCCCAAAGCGAAGGTGAGATTCTGATTGGCGTTCGGACGTGTGATATCAAAACGGTCAGGATCCGAGAAGACGGCTGGATCGCGGTTCGGCGATGCCAGAGAAATGCGGACCAGCTCACCTGCTTCGATCGACCCATCCCCAAGTCGGGCATCTTGGGTGGCGTAACGGTCGACCACTGCTGCCGCCGGCTCATAGCGGAGGGCTTCCTCGACCGCATTGCGAATCAAGGTTGGGTCGGTGCGGACCATTTCCAATTGCTCGGGATGTGTCAAGAGCTGGTGGAGCAGCGTTGACGTTGTCCCTTCCGACGTGACGATCCCGCCGAAGAGAAGGATGGCGATATTGGAGACGATTTCAGTGCCGTCGAGATCTCCCTGCTTTCGAACACGCGAAGGGAGAGCGTCATGAGCCATGGTGGCCTCCACGGCGGCCTTGAGTGACTCGAACGCGGCGACACCGCTCGCGGGGAGGTCCTCTCCCGAGGTGACGGCGTCGACCGCCGCCACGATGTCGTCGTACCAGCCGAGAAGCGAGTCCGGGTCGACGTCTTCCAGACCAAGTAGGTCCGACATGACTCCGACTGCCAGTGGACCGGCGAACTGCGAACCGAGCTCGGAATGGCCGGTGACCTTGAATTCAGCGATCAGATCCTTCGATCTGCTGGTGACCGCCCCCTCGAGCTTGGAGCGAACCTGACCTGCACGAAACGGGTCGACAAAAGGGGTCCGGTGACGGGTGTGCTCAGGTCCGTCGAGGGAGAGCATGCTCGGTCCAACCACTTGACCCGTTGAGAACCGGGGATCGTCCACCGTGTAGGTCTCCCAATCCCGCATTGCCTCGATTGCATGCTCACGCCCGGTGACCATCCATCCGTCGAAAACGGATATCCAGGACACCGGCTCTTGAGAGCGGAGTCGTGCCAGATGGGTATGAGGATCGTGTTCCAACTGATCGAGTGTGATCCCGGCCCCGATCGGAAAACGCGACTCCCTGGTCAAGCCGTCGACCCGCTGTCCTTTAAGCGGGCGGCTTCGATGGCTGTCCAGATCTTGGCAGGAGTCAATGGCATGTCGAGATGGCTGATCCCGAACGGCGTGAGGGCGTCGATCACGGCGTTGACGATGGCGGGAGCAGATCCGATCGTCCCGGCCTCGCCGATGCCCTTGGCGCCGAGAGGGTTTTCGGGTGTGGCGGTCTCGGTGTGGCCCACCTCGAACGGCGGCAGAGACGCTGCGCTGGGAATGAGATAACTGGTGAGGTTGCCGGTGATGGGATTGGCATCGTCGTACTGGAACTCCTCAAATAACGCCTGGCCTATTCCCTGAGCGACCCCGCCGTGCACCTGGCCATCGACGACCATCCGGTTGAGGATCGTTCCTGCATCGTCGCAGGCGATATGTCGAAGAATACGTACGTTGCCGGTTTCGGTGTCCACTTCCACAATGGAAAGGTGGGTCCCGAACGGGAATGTGGCTTCTTCCTGATCCCAGATCTCTTCTCCCCGCAAACCTGGTTCCATGTCGCCAGATAGGTTTGAAGGCTCCGCCGCGATGGCGGCGATCTCGGCGAGAGTCATTGCGGAGGTGGGAACACCAACGACACCGATCCGCCCGTCTTCGAATTGGACCACGTCGTCGATCGCGACCTCGGAGTGGAAGGCAAAAACCTCACGGGCCTTGTGGAGCGCCTTCTGGCCGGCGCCGAGAACCGCCGAGCCTGCGATCTGCAGTGATCGCGACGCCATTGTCCCCCCACTATGAGCAATGGCGTCGGTATCGCCCTGGACAAACCTGATCTTGTCGATAGGAAGTTTCAATACGGATGAGACGATCTGGGCAAAAGTGGTCTCGTGGCCTTGGCCGTGTGACACTCCCGCCGAGTAGATGGTTGCCATGCCATCGAGGTTTATCTCGACCGCGCCCCAGTCCTCACGACCTGTCCCGGCTGTGATCTCAACATACGATCCGATGCCGATCCCCAGCTGGAAGCGATTGTTGTCCCGCCGTCTTCGGTCTTGTTCCTCTCTGACATCTCGATACCCCCCCGTTTGTAGGGCGAGGTCGAGTGCGGCCTCGTAGTCGCCGGAGTCGTAACGCTCGCCCAGAACTGTCACATAGGGGAAGCTGTCGGGCCTGATGAAATTTCGACGACGTACATCTGCGGGATCGAGATCAAGCTTCAGGGCCAGCTGATCAATGGCTCGCTCGATGGCCATGGTCGCTTCGGGCCGACCTGCGCCGCGGAAGGCATCTACCGGTGTTGTGTTGGTCACCACCGAGCGCCAGGTGAATTCGACATTGGGGATCAGGTAAGGCCCGACCGCCATACGTCGGCTGAAAACGGGCAGATAGGCTGC
The DNA here is from genome assembly GCA_003229305.1 of Acidimicrobiia bacterium. Lineage (GTDB taxonomy): Bacteria > Actinomycetota > Acidimicrobiia > Spongiisociales > Spongiisociaceae > SZUA-232. Next base: position 8,384 of record QIDH01000078.1, read on the forward strand.
GAACTGGGGATATGCGCCTGCGTCCTGAGTAACTCGCAGCTTGATTCCTACGATCGCCCCCTCTCTTGTAGCCCCCAGGCAAACCTCGGTTGTCTGCGCCCGCCCATGACACATCGCCAGCATGTTCTCTGTTCGGGTCTCGTTCCATCGAACCGGTCGACCCAGGTCGAGGGCAATGGCACCACAGAGGGCCTGTTCCGGGTAGAGGGCGATCTTTGCACCGAAACCTCCGCCGACATCGGGCACTCTCACACGGACCATTGACGGGTCGAGCCCCAGGACCGTTGATATGGCGCGTTTGTGGCCGTGGGCCGACTGACTGCCCAACCAATAATCCAGCCCACCGTCTTCACGTGGTGATACCACGGCGCCACTGGTCTCTAGCGGGACAGCGGCGACGCGCTGGTTGACGACCTTGGTCTCGATGACGATGTCGGCATCGGTGAGGACGCTGTCGTCGGCGTCACCCCGGTCGTAGATCACATTGGTGCCGAGTTCGGGGAACAGGAGAGGCGCATCCTGGTCGGCGCCCTCCTCTGGTGTTGATATCGCGGGGAGAGGCTCGATGTCAGCCCAAACCAGCCCCGCAGCATCGACAGCGGCCTGCTCGCTCTCCGCAACCACTACGGCCACGATGTCGCCGACGAAACGCACCCGATCCGAGGCTATGGCGGGCCGTCGGGTGGAGTCCTCCAATCCCGGTGCTCCGATCGGCATCAGCGCCATATCCAGGTCGCCGGCGAGGTAAACCCTCACCACCCCTGGCGCAACACTTGCCCCATCGATGTCGATGTCACCCAAATCGCCGTGGGGGATAGTTGACCGGACGGGAACCATCCACAGTGCCCCGTCGATCTCGATATCTTGCAGGTATCTGCCCTCACCGATGATCAGACGCGGGTCTTCCACCCGTTTCACTGCTGCTCCGAGAATCGACCCGCCCATTCAGTCGAGGCTAACGCCGACCCCAGCACTTTTATCGGAGGGTTCGGGGGCGAGAAGCCCAGCTACGGTGGCACTCCGATCGAAAGGCTGACAATGGACGAAATGACATTTCCCGCACCGAGCGAAGGAATTGTGCTGACCCACCTCATCATCGTCAAAGATGTAGCCAGGTCACGAAGCTTCTATGTCGACGTCCTTGGTGGGAGCGCAGTCATGGACGGAGAGCCGACGATCGTCAAGTTGGCCAACAGTTGGATCATCATCAATGTTGGGGGTGGTCCCACCGAAGACAAGCCTGAGGTCTCATTGGACGTGCCTGGAGATCCAAACCAAGTCAGTGCATTCATGAACATTCGTGTCGCCGACATCCAATCTGTCTATGAGACGTGGTCATCGAAAGGTGCCACATTCCTGACTCCCCCAATGGACCGAGGAGCCGAAATCCGTTGCTACATGCGTGATCCCGATGGCCATCTCATCGAAGTCGGCCAGGCAACGGGTGTGCTCGAAACCAGCTAGCCGGCTCCCGGAGTCGTCAGCAACTCTTTAGCTACGACGGCCAGATCCTTGGACCGGCCCCGTTCATACGCAGTTTGGTAAACGTGTGATTCCATGTCTGCTTCCAAGTTGCTCAGAATCTCCAAAGCCTTCTCACCGATCTCAACGAGCTGGGTGGGAACCCGTTGGGTCCGCACCGGATCGGCCATGACGCAGGCGAGGACCTCCACAGCCTCGGTCGGTCTTCCCATAGCGGCACGAACCTCGGCGACTTTGATCATGGCGAAAGCCATTGCGACGACCACCCCCATATCCTCAGCCATGAGTAGGGCCTCCAGAAACCATCGTTCGGCCTCGGTGTACTCCAATATGGCCAGATTCGCATCGCCAGCACCTTGGACGCCG
>QIDH01000085.1 GCA_003229305.1 Acidimicrobiia bacterium
CTGTCAAGGTTTCGATGGGGACGACCGCCTGGTTGAGAATGCGCCCGTAGTAGCCGTGATCGCGTCCGAAGGAGAAGACTTGGTTGGCCGAGCGTTTGTATGTGACCGCGATCCGAGGGTTCGCCTGAATGCGCTCAATGGCCTCATCGACCGTCATCTCACGGTCGAGGGTCAGGCTGAAGTGCATCGAGTGCATGTATTGGGTATTCAGCTTCATCGCAGACGAAAAGAGATTTAGGTCGTAGCCAAGCGTCTCGAACAGGAGATGCGCGTCGCGGGCGTGGTGGGTCCCAAAACGATCGTCCTTGTGCCCTTCAACCGTAGGCGACGCAACGTATCCGCTGTCCTGGCTGATGTCGTTGGCTCGCCGGATGCATAGGAATCGTCCGTCGCTCAACAGGCTCGTACCGTCCGGGTCCATGCTCAACGTCTTGATCAGCGCGGCGATGTTGTGGGTGTTGCATGACACGATGTGCAGGAAACGGTCGTCGGGCTCGATCGCATCGTCGTTGATGCCCCTCGCGTACATCTTGCCGAAACCGAACTCCGAGCCCTGGGCCATGAAACCTTGAACACCTGGGGCGTCACTGTAGAACTTGTCCTTGTTCTCGTTGCCTGCCGGGGTGCAGTCGATGACCACAGACGCCCGTTGAATGGCCTCCATTGCCTCAAGCTTTGGCGCGTGACCGAGTTCTTCGAACGTCCCCGTGCGGTCTTCGTCGACAGCCAACCTGGCGCCACGCCTGACCAGGTCGTTGACCTTGCCGCGCTCTTCGATGAGAGGAGTGCGCTTGTGGAAGGTGACTTCGGCGATCCCGAAGTCTTCCCGATGGTCAGCGAACAGGCCGATCAGCGGCTCGCCGATCGTGCCGGTCCCGATCACGTGGACGATCTTTTCTTGCATGTTGGCCACCTATGTCCTCCCTGACTGTGCCCTCATTTGAGAGCCAAGATGATCGTTCTTTTTCCGGCGGCCATACTCAACGGTCGTTCGGTTGAAAGTTCGTCACTTCTTTCGAAGATCCGTAAGATGACGCGAGTTCGCCGCTCGTCAGGAGCATCACCATCGACGCCATCGACCCTCTCGTTTTCGGCCACCGCCTACGGTACTTGAGGAAAGCCAAGGGGATGACCCTCGACCAACTGGGGGCAATCATCGGACGTCCCGCCCCTTTCCTCTCTTTGATGGAAAACGGCAAGCGTGAACCGCGCCTCTCGACGATCAACCACTTGGCGGCCGCTCTCGGCACAACCCCGACCGAGCTGCTCGCCCCTGACGCTCCGAATGAACGGTCCCGTTTGGAACTAGCCCTGGCCCGCGCCCAGTCCGACCCTCTCTACGAGGCACTCGGCCTCCCTCACCTCAAACCAGGCCGCCGCATACCTGACCTGGTCCTCGAACATCTCACGACAGTCTTCGATGCCCTGAAGTCACGAACAACGGTGACGGCGGCCACGCCGGAAGCGGCCAGGCGGGCCAACAACGAATTGCGTTCCAAGTTGGAAGCCGTCGACAACTACCTCGGCGACATCGAAAAGGTCGCAGGCGATGCTCTCGCCGCGATCGACTATCCGGGGACAGGTGCCGTGTCGCAGGGCATGCTGACGGCCCTTGCGGCACACTTTGGTTTCACCGTGCAAGCCGATGCCGGACTCCCAAGCTCACTGCAATCGGTCACTGATCTTGCCAACCGAGTCATCTATACGCCTCAACGGGATGCCATGCGGACCAGAGAAGCGCGCATTGTGATGCTCCGCACTCTGGGTCATTTCGTGCTCGGCCACGGGGAGCCTTCCGATTACGCCGAGTTTTTGAGCCAGCGAGTTGCCGCCAACTATTTTGCCAGAGCGGTGCTGGTGCCGGAGTCGGCTGCAGTGCCAACGTTGGGAGCTGCCAAAAAGGATCGCGATCTGAGCATCGAGGATCTCAAGGAGATCTTCTATGTGTCCTACTCTCTGGCCGCCCAGCGGTTTGCCAACCTGATCACCCACCACCACGACATCCGCACCCACTACCTGCGCTCAGACGAGGAAGGCATCATCTGGCGAGGTTGGTCGAACGACTCCTTCCCATTTCCGGCAGCCCCGGACGGAACCATCATCGGACAGCGGATCTGTCGGCACGCGGCCGCCCGTCAGGTGTTCACATCTGAGCAAAAGTACGATATTCATGCCCAGTTCCTCGACACCCCGCATGGCACATTCTTCGAACTGGCCCACCTATTGGCGGATGATCCACGTTCGCATGCTGTGACCCTTGGGACGACGTTCGAGTCGTCGCGTTTCTTCCGTGGCCGAGACACCGACATCCGGGCTACCTCGACCTGCCCTGCCCTCGAATGCTGCCAACGCCCAACAGCCGAAGCCGCCGCCCGTTGGGAGGGACGAGCCTACGCATCAGTCCACGAACAACCTCAACTTCTCGCAGTCCTGCCCGCCGGCACAGTGCCCGGTATAGATCTGCCCACCGTCTACGAATTTCTCGACGATCGCACTGGACGGTGAACTAGTGGTGTTCCACTAGGCGCTCGGGGGCGTGAGAGTGAATCCGGCCTGGGTCATGACATCAAGTCGATCGAAATAGGCATGCACCTCGTCCAAACGACCGCCATGGACCCTGAAGCTAGCGCTGAGCTTGAATGAAAGCTCTCCGTCTGACCGCACGTATTTGCCCCACTCATGAACCCACGAGCCGGCCCTTGGCCCTGAGTCGACCTCCTCGGTCAGGCGGTGCACGCGTTCGTATTCAAGAGCGCTGTCCGGGTTCTCGGCGATACGCAGGCGCCACTCCTCCAGAAACGATCGCCGGTCTTGCCTGCTGTCGACCACTGGTGGGTGTTGCACGAAGTCCTCTGTAATGATCGACTCGATCGCGTCGAGGTCGTTATGTGCGACTGCTTCAAAATAGCGGTCGACGATTGATTCGGGTCCGTCATCGGAATCGGGGCTCATGCTGAATATCTCCGTTCTTGTGGTCATCGGGCCGAAATACGCCTCAGAAGGGCCTCGGCAACCACAACCTGGGCCAATTTGGTAACTTTGTTACCTTACGCTACTCCGTTGCCATGGTCAAACGAATCAACCCCACTTACGAAGCGCCGAGGCGAACAAAAGAGTCAGCTCCTTTCGGACCGACCGAAAGGGCCACGAGTACCGTCCCTTTTTTTGGGCAGGTTGAATCCCCATGTGCCTGCGAATTCTTAGAACGGCAGAGGGCCAGGCGAAGCCGGAGTCGCTGTCGATCCTGCCGGTTGGCCCTCTCTCAGGTCCAGTTCTCGGCCAGAATTCGATGAACGACTGTTGAACGCCAGTAGGCCTCGTGGGAAGCCAGCAGGGAATCGCTGTGATCTGGATAGAGATCGACCACATCGGCACCTTCGTAGAAAGGGGCGACTGGGTAGGACAGGACATCGTGACGATCCCACACATTGAGCCACACTGGCGGTTTCCCGCTGTGGGATGGGCGGCCCAGTCCGAGATCCGACGCGTCCAACTTGGCCGTCTCCGAACTCGCCATGATGTCGGCGACGCCTGCGCTGCGCACCATCAGGGCCGAGATGGGCGAGCCGAACGTGACAAACCTGCGGATCCGCCAGCGTTCACGCGCTCGTTCGACCCGCCCCTGGTCGAGGCCGGCGCGGTCGAGATCCGCAATGCCATCGCGCTCCCCCGAATAGAGCCAATAAAGGAGATCATGAGCTATCAGCGTGCCGGCCGAATGGCTGACGATGGTCAGGTCCACGTCATGGTCGGTGCCAACACTTCTGAGGATCTCGTTCCAGACGACGTCCCTGACCCGGCGGCTGCCTTCCCGGCCGATGTAGTAGGCGATATCCGCCCAACCGAGGGTCAACAGGTCACGGACCGGGCGTACCGCACGCGACAACAGAAGATCGCGAAATCCAGTGCGATCCCTGGGCGTAGCCATTTCCAGTCGACCCTGGATATTATTCTGTGCGACGGTCAGAGTGGCGGTCCTGCCTGCATCTGGTGTGTTCCATCCCCATTCGACTGTGACACTGTCATCGATACTCGGAAGCTCCGCGCCACCGTTGCGCACGAGTTCGGCAGAGATCCCGTCCCGCATCTGCCGATATTGTTCAGTGTGCGACCGGGTCCGGGACCTTTCGGCGACGACACCATGGATGTACACCACATGTTCCCTTGCCATTGTTCATCCTCCTCCTTCTACAACGATGCCGTTTGCCGCCACGTAATACGCGAATCTGACGCCTGCCGCCGACCTTGTCGTACACCAACATGAAGAGTCTTAGACGTAGTTCCGCTTCGCAGAGAGGTTCCAGGTCTTGTTGAAGATCATGTTGTCGCCGTGCCAAGCAGCCAACGCACTCTCTACATACCAGAAGCCTTCGTCCGCCCACATTGTGGCTTCGGCTGCGACCGTGGTCGAGTCCTCGCCCCAAACGATCTCGGCCTTGCGAATACAACTGACTCTGGCTGACAACGGGTCCTCGTCGATGATCGAATAGACGTCGGTGACCTCGGTTTCGTATACGGTCCCTCGCCGATCGACGATGTGGCGGCCATCGTTTGACGTGTGGCGCAGCACAGTCGCTCCCGACTCGTCGACAGTGATCGTGCGCTCTGATGTTGGCGCCTGCACTGTCTGCCGACGCGAAGGTGCAAACTCGGCGGGGTCGAATGACTGCAGCAGCTCGTCCTCCACACGGGGATGGCGGGTTGGAAGCCGAAGACGGCTTTGCTTTCCCATCTCGATCACGACCGTCGCCGGCATCGGCGAAGGCCAGGCGAGCGGCCAGTTGGTCGTGGCTACAGCCAACCTCCAGCTGTGACCCGCCTGAAGCGAATGGGCAGCCGCATCCAAGCGGATGGTCACATCGAACACTTCGCCAGGAATCACAGACTCGGGGTGCTCGTCCGAATCGCGGTGGGTGAGGTTGAGCTGGCCTCTGCTGACGAGCAGTGACGATCCGTCTGGGGCCACGTCGCACAGGCGGAGAGCGATCAACGCGACCGGCGTATCGCAACTAACCCGTAGGTCGACCTCCGGGAATCCGCAGATCTCCATGGTCTCCGAGACGATGTCGCTAGTGAACGTCAGCGATCGTCCATCCTCGACCCGTTGATCGGCCGGCAGAGTTCCAGGATCTCCAGACCCCCACCACTCCCCTGCCAACAGGCCATGAACTTGTGGAGTAGCGCACTCGACCTGTCCGAATCCTGGTGTCGAACCCAGACGAGCACCGTCGAAGAAGAGAGGTTGTTCGGTGATGCGGCCAGGCTGAGGCGGCCAGGTCGATTCGGCGACCCACCGACCCGGCCTTTCCACGTAGTGATCTGCTGGAATAACGCTGTCCTGCATCCACACCCGCAGGTGCGGTTCTTTGTCAATCCCATTGTCCAACCCTCTGAGCCAGCGATCCCACCAGCGCAATGAATGTTGGAGAAAGCCGATGTTCGGTCCTGGTTCGCCGAACTCCGGGTAGTTGTGCGCCCACGGACCCACCAGGCCCCAGGCGCGGTCCGGCATGCCCTCGACCGCATCGAACGGAGCGTTCCTGTAGCCATCTGCGAACCCGGCTACGACAAGGCACGGCACTTCGATCGCCGAGTAGTCCTCGCTGATAGAACCGTGACGCCAGAACTCATCACGAGTCTGGTGGGTCAACCAGTCCTCGATGAACGGTGGCGTCTCATCGAGCCTGTCCAGCCAGAGACTGCGCCACTGCGATCCGACGAATCGAGGCGTCGGAGGAAGACCGTTGCGGTACAGCATGGAGGTCGCCCACGGCAGCATCTCCGAACCGATCACGCATCCCCCGTTGTAATGGGCGTCAGCGGCGTATCGGTCGACCGTACTGGCCACCGAGATGATCGCTTTGAGGGCGGGGGGTCGCAGGGCGGCGACCTGAAGGCTGTTGAAGCCACCCCAGGAGATGCCCCACATGCCGACGTTCCCATCACACCATTGTTGGTCAGCGATCCAAGCGATCACCTCGGCACCGTCAGCCAACTCTTGATCCAGATATTCGCCCTTGAGCACGCCTTCGGAGTCACCAGTCCCCCGAAGATCGGTCCGAACGCATACATAGCCGTGACCCGCGAGATATTGCATCTGGACCTCGTCCCGCCAGTAGGTCATATCGTCCTTGCGATACGGGAGATGCTCGAGCACCGCCGGCGCAGGGACGTCGGTCAGCGGCATCCAGACCCGAGCCGAGATGGTCTGCCCGTTCGCCAACTTGATCGGCAGGTGCTCGAGGACATCTACCTCGAATGGAAACTCGGTCCGCGTCTGTGTCATGTCGCTCATGGTACGAATCCGAGCTCGGATCGGAGAATGGTCCAAGAAGCCGAGAGCCCGGTTCGATACCTCCTGCTCGAGGCTCCGCTCGCTACCGTTCCAACATGCCACAGCGCGACAGGTACATCGATTTTCTGCGTTCGTCGTCTCTGGTCGTTGTGGTCTTCTGGCACTGGGTGTTCACGATCCTGATCGTCTCCGCCGACAAGGTCACGCCATCCAATCCGATCGGATTCACCCGTGGTTTGTGGGTGGCGACCTGGGTGTTGCAGGTGATGCCGGTGTTCTTCTTCGTCGGCGGGTACGGACACCGTCTGTCGTTCGACAACTACACGAAGGGCACCTCCCGCCGGTTCCTCAGGCGGCGGATCCGGCGCCTCCTGGGGCCGGCATTCGGTGTCATCGTGTTATGGGTGGCGATCGGGTTCATCATTCAGGCGACCATCGATCCTCCCTGGATATGGAGTGCGGTGATTCTGGTGTTGTCGCCGCTGTGGTTCATCGCGGTCTACGTCGTGCTCGTGCTGATCGCCCCCATCGCCATCCGGGCGCACTGGAAGTGGGGGGAACTCGTCCCTGTGTGGCTACTCGGTCTGGCAGCCGTACTCGATGTGCTGCGATTTTCGCATCAACAGGGCTGGGCGGCCTGGGTCAACTTCCTGGTCATCTGGGGTCTGGCCCACCAACTCGGATTCTTCTATGACCGGTTCATCGCGGCCAAGGCCCGCACCGGCTTGATGTTCATGTGGAGCGGGTTCTTCGCTCTCATAGCCCTCACCAATATGGGTTTCTATCCCCGCTCCCAGGTCGGTGTGCCAGGTGAGCGATTCTCGAACATGGGCCCGCCAACTCTCACAATCGTCGCGCTCACCTTCCTGCAAATCGGCTTGGTGATCGTGATCCGCCCCTGGGTCATGGACAAACTCGAAACCAACCAACGCTGGCGACGCGCCTTCGCCTGGGTCAATGCCAACTCTCTGCCTCTCTATCTCTTTCACACCACCGGCATGGCTATTGCCATCGTCGCCCTCTACGGGTTCTTCCGCTACCTCCCACCCGGCGAGCCCAACCTCGAATGGTGGCTGACCCGCCCCCTTTGGCTCATCGTCCCGGCTCTCGCCACGCTGCCGATCCTCGCCCTGTATCACCGCACGGTCGGGCGCGAGAAGGTAGCGGCTCGATAGCAGCCGCCGGTCTAAACCGGTCCAAGGTTTCATAGGCCACGATTGGAGAATTGCTTCGCAGTCAGCAGCCTGACCGAGACTGGTTGGATGAATTATCGAAGATTCGTGATCTGCTCGTGCAAGGAATCGCCGCTGTCATGACCGCCGACCGTGGCTCATGAACTGGAAGGCCGCACCACTGCTACATCAGTCGCCACGAAATCCTCGCCTTTGCACAAGACCGGACTCGACGTTCCTATTGCCAGTGAATAGGTGTAGCAATCCCCGAGGTTCAAGGAGGCTGGATGCCGGCCCTTGCCAAACCGCCGCCAACCGTCGACCGCCCGATCGGCCCCGGCGCGGTCGATCGAAACCACCTCGACATCTGCATCACGCAGGAACCTGTCAACGATCCCTCGGCCGCCTGGTCCAAGCCGCGCTTCGACCACGATTCCCAGCTCCACCAACGTCGCAGCGCTCATCAGGCGCAGGTCGGCTGCATCCATCGCATCGACTAGATCACCTGCGCCTGGTTCGCCAAGAAGGATTGCCACAACCGCCGATGTATCGATGGTCAGAGTTGTCAACGGGGCAAACCCCGCTCGTCGTATTCGACAAGCTCAGAGATCGGCCGCGCATCGAGAACCGGCAAACCAGCTACGTCATCTGCCAACCGGCTTAGGCGGCGGGCCAATCCGCCCTCGCCGGCACCACGTTCGCGCTGAAGCCTTTCTTTGAGGGCAACGACGATCGCAGTTGTCAATGTCTCGCCGGTGGTGGCGGCCAGCTCACGAGCCAGGCGATCCGCTTCTTCACTTTTTATACTCAAGGCCATGGTAGAAGTATATACTTGGTGCTAGACATCTACAACCAGTTCCCCAACGAATCCTCTGATCTGACCCGATCAGCGGCTTTGCATTGCGTTGACGGCGCTGATCACTGCTCGCAGGGAGGCGCTGAGGATCGAGTCGTGTAGACCGACGCCCCAGACCGTGTCGCGGTCCCCGGTGTCGACCTCGACGTAGGCGGCCGCACTCGTGCCTGAGCCTTGGCCGACCGCGTGCTCCACGTAGTCGATCAGTTTGCCCTCGAACATTTCCTCGTCACGCAGGGCTTGAACCAGTGCGTCGATCGGGCCGTTTCCAGACCCGGTGATGGTCCGCTCCTTGCCTCTCACCATCAGTTGGGCGGTGAGGTTGGTGCCGCCCTCCGGTCCGCTGGAACTCTCCGTTTGGTGGCTGAGCAACTCGACGATCGGACTGGGCGGTTCGACGTAGGCCGCCATGAATCGTCGTTGGATCTCATAGGAAGTTATATCGGTACCAGATTCCTCGGTTACCACCTGGATCCTCTTCGAAAAGTCCACCTGGAGCGCCCTTGGCAGGTCGAGACCGTACTCGTGCAGCATCACGTAGGCCACCCCTCCCTTGCCCGACTGGCTGTTGACCCTGATCACTGCCTCGTAGCTACGACCGATGTGTTTCGGGTCGATCGGCAGATATGGAACATCCCAAACGTCGTAGTCGCCGGCCAGCGTCCCGCCGTCTTGTGCTTTGTAAATGGCCGCCATGCCCTTTTTGATGGCATCCTGGTGGCTGCCGGAGAATGACGTGTACACCAGATCGCCCGCCCATGGATGGCGAGCGGGAATCGGCAGACGGTTGGAGAACTCCACCACCCTGCGCATCTCGTCGATGTCACTGATGTCGAGCTTGGGATCGATGCCCTGAGTGAACAGGTTGAGGGCGATGTTGACCACATCGAGGTTGCCGGTCCGCTCTCCGTTGCCGAACAGGGTCCCCTCGACCCGGTCGGCGCCTGCCATCATCCCGAACTCGGCTGCCGCCACACCGGTGCCCCTGTCATTGTGGGGGTGCAGAGACAGGACCACCGAATCCCGATCCCGGATCGTGCGATGGAAACGTTCGATCAGATCGCCATACAGGTTGGCAGTAGACATCTCGACCGTGGCAGGCAGGTTGAGGATGATCGGCTTGTCTGGGGTCGGCGTGAACACATCCATGACCGCCTCGCAAACCTCGATAGCGAAATCGGGCTCGGTGCCCGTGAAACTCTCAGGCGAGTATTCCCACCTGATGCCCGGGTTCTGGGCGATATCCGAACACGCCACGCAAACCTCCGCACCCGCCACAGCGATATCGACAACGCCTTGGCGGTCGGTGTCGAAGACAACCCGGCGCTGGGTGGTAGACGTCGAGTTGTAGAGGTGCACAATCGTGTTGGTCGCACCCTCGATGGAGGCGAACGTGCGCTCGATCTGTTCGCCCCTCGCCTGGGTCAGCACCTGGATGGTGACGTCGTCCGGGATGAGCTCGTCTTCGATGATGTGGCGGACGAACTCGAAATCGGGCTCGGAAGCCGCTGGGAACCCGACCTCGATCTCCTTGAAGCCGATCTTGACCAGCAGATCCCAGATGCGCCGCTTGCGGGTGATGTCCATCGGATCGACCAGAGCCTGGTTGCC
>QIDH01000070.1 GCA_003229305.1 Acidimicrobiia bacterium
GCGCGCATGTACAACACCGGAGTTCCCCACTCCACGTCATTGCCGGCTCCAAAGATGGCGCGTCTGGCCTCCGCCACGGCAGCGTCGATCGGATAACCGTCAGCGACGGCCGCGTACAACTCGTGGGCGAAGACGATCGCGGCACGATCGGTGATTTCGAACTGCATCGCAACCACAGCAGGGATGCCGCCCGTCACGAGGGCCGGCGCAGTACCTCCGAACGGGTCGGCGCCCGACGATCTGGCTCCCTCGCACGAGTTGAGGACCGCCAATCGGACGGAACGGGCATCGGTCAAGATCGTGCCGAGCTCACGACCCGTCACCCGCCGTGACCCCCCGTCGTCGTTCTCCAACACGAGCACACCGTCGGATGACTGCTCGTCGAAGCCGCCATGGCCCATGAAGTGGAAGACGTGGTACTCCGTCCGGCGCAACGCCCGCTGCAAAGACTGAAGCGAGGCTCGCTCGAGCCGGGTCACTTCAACCATCCCGTCGGCTTCGAGAGGGCCGAGGCTCTCGTCGAGTTTCGACCACTCTGCGTCTGTATCGAGAGCGGGATAGTTCGCCGGGCTGGAGATCATGGCCAACAACCGGAGTGGCGGCTGCACCGTCAGCGGCCGAGGGGCGCGCGGCAGATCGAGGTATCGAACGAGCGGGGTCCATGTCGACAGCACGAGATGCCGGTCCCCGGTCGGTAAGTACAAGTACTCCCAGGGGACCGCAGCGAGTTCCGGGGCATCACCGAGGCGCAACCGGAGGCGCAGCCCACGCTCCTGTCGCTCCGCGGTGTCGAGGCTGCGTTGCCATGCGACACCGACCTCCCCGCTGAACACGGCTTCGCACAGGCGCCTACCGAAGTCTCTGGCCGCCTTGGCTTCGGACGACTCGAGCCTGCGTACGCCACGGCGGGGCCGGCCGATGCGAAGCAGAAAGTTCTCCATCTCGAGCTCCGAAAACGGGAGCGAGAACTCGCCGCCGGCTTGCCCTGAGGGCGACGCAAGTACTCGAACCCGATATCGACCGTCGCCCAAGTCAGACAAGGCGAGATCAAAGTCGCTGTAGTCGCGCTCGGCCAACTGGCCTCCTTCCGCACAGCAAACATACGCCAGAAAACCGCAATGTGGGCAACAAGAGACGCGCCGCGGCCACAAGATACAAATCCCGAGGACGGCCCGTGTTTGAAGGCGCAACCGGGCCATTCACACAATAGGATTCACCTATGACCCGACCCATCTACGATTCTCTGGGCCAACCGTCAGGGTGACCAGAACCGAGTTCGAGAACCTGGTTGATGCTGTTCTCGAAGAGCTGCCAGAGGACATCGCGCTCAAGATCGACAACGTCGCAGTCGTGGTCGAGGACCGGCCGACGCCGGATCAGGCACCCCACGGCACCCTGCTCGGGTTGTACGAGGGAATCTCCCTCGCCGATCGAGGCATCGACTACGCAGGGGTCATGCCAGACCGCATCACGATCTTCATGGAACCCCATCTGGCGATGGGCTTGAGCAAGCACGATTTGCGTGCAGAGATCCGCACAACGGTGCTCCACGAGATGGCCCACCACCTCGGCATAGACGACGAACGCCTCCACGAACTCGGCTGGGACTGACCGACCGGCCTTCCACACCTGGAAACGCTCGCAGAAAGAATTCGAAGAAACTTTCAGATTCCGTGTAAGGAATCGCCGAGCCGTCTGTCTGTCTCTTGAAGGCGCCGCACAAGCGGGCCATAGACAGAAGGACACACCATGCGTACCAGCAACATTCGCCGCCGGATCGTCACCATCGGAGTGGCGTTCGCCCTGACAGTCGTTCCAATGGCCGCATACGCCGCCAACGTCTTCGACGACGTCGACGACACCTCATCGCACATTGACGGCATCACCTTCATGAAGGACAGTGGAGTGTCCGTCGGTTGTGATGCGACCAACTACTGCCCAGCGGACAGCGTGACCAGGGCGCAGATGGGAACGTTCATGTATCGCCTATCGGGTAACGATCCAGCCACTCCCCCGAGTGTCATTGCGGCATCCGCCCAGAACGCCGACACTGTCGATGGCCGTGACGCCAACGAGATGGTCAGGGTTGCGTTCGACCAGGTGACCGACAACGCACTCGTGGGAGCGAACGGCACCGCTGCGTCTGCGACCATCGAGGCGCCTGGGGCCGGATTCCTGATCATCAGCGGGTCCAGCGACGTTTACGGAACGGCTAGCGACACGCTGACGTGTGTCGTCGAAGTGAACGATGCGGCGATCGCTGCCTCGACGAGGACGATGGAACTCAACGATCCGGATGGCAACGAGGAAGACTGCTCGACGGACGCGGTCTACACGATGGTCTTCGGAGGCACATACACCGTGGACCTCGAGTTCTTGGCGGTGGGCGCCACCACCACGATCGACGAGACCGTGCTCACGGTCCTCTACGTCCCATTCGACTTCGAGGGCAACACGCCAAAGCTGGTCCTGCTGCCCCTTGCAGTCGCAGACGCCGAACAAGGCAACGGAAACTAGGAACCCATCAGGGAAAGTTTGGGAGGGCGGCCGGGGTCGCCCTCCCTTCCAGTTTGGAACACTGTGATGGGTAACGTTGATCGAGGACAATATGCACGAGGATCCGAGAACCGACGAGCAGCTGGTCGTTGCGGCGCAGAAGGGCAGCCGCGACGACTTCGCAGTGCTCTATCAACGATACTTCGATCCGATCTACGACTACCTGGTGCGACTCACTCGCAGCCGGGAGATGGCCGCCGACATCGCCCAGGACACCTTCATCCGGGCCATGCAGAAGATCAGCCAGCTCGAACATCCGGCGGCCTTCAAGGGGTGGATCTACAGGATCGCCCGCAGCCAAGCCCTCAACCGGCTGGAGCGCGAGAAGCGGTCCGTAGCCACCGCCCCGATCGAGAACGACGATGTGCTCAACCCTCTGCTCACCCAGATCGACACGGACCGTCTGGGATCGCCGATGGTGGCTGCCGAAATCGAAGAGGTTGCCGGTCTGGTCTGGGAGGCGGCCGAGGGCTTGGACGAACGCACATATACGGTGCTCGACCTGACCGTCAGACATGGGTTCGACTCTGCAGAGATCGCAGACGTCATGGGCGTTTCGAACGCCAACGCATACACGATGGTCAGCCGCATGAAAGACCGCGTGGAAGCGGTTATCGGGGCATACGTGATGGCACGTAGCACCCACCATGATTGCGCCGATCTGCGGGCTGTCGTGCAGGGCGCCGACCTCCCTCCAATGACCCCAGAGCTGGCCAAGTCGGTCAACCGACATGTCGACGAATGCGATGTGTGCGACTCGAAGCGACGCAACCTGGTCGCGCCCTCCAACATCATGGCCGCCTTCGCCGCAGTGGCCCCACCGGAAGGTCTCGCCGCCGAGGTGTGGCAGGGGATCGAAGAAGGTTGGGCCACGGAAGGACCCCGTCCACCACGTGGGCGACTCCGCCGCCGAGCCGGAGTATTGGGGGCGCTCGTCACCCTCGTCACCGTGGTGGCCTTGGCCAGGGCGGTCCCGGTCGCCGACCCCGAACCGGTGCCGGAAAACGCTGTGCAGACAACCGAGTCATCCGTCACCCAAACGAGCCTCGGCCAGGATGACGGAACCGCGCTGGCCGTTGCCGAAGAACCCGAGCCGACTACGTCATCGGCGGCTACCACCATCGCTTCGACGACAACTATCGCGGCGACAACCACAACCGAGGCGCCGGCCACCACGACGACCACGAGGACCACCCCGACCACCACGACGCAAACGACCCAGCCCACGACGACTACGACCAGCAGCCCGCCTGCCAACCAGGCCCCTGTGGTCTCAATCACCGCTCCCCCAGGCGGCGCTCAGAGTTGCGTTGGGGACCCGATAACATTCAGCGGGACCGTCAGCGATCCGGAGGGAGAGCTCATCCCGCTCGAAAGCATCGTGTGGCGATCGTCGCTGGATGGGGAGCTCGGCCGAGGACGTACTGTGACTGCCACCCCCTCGGCTGGATTGCACACGATCACACTCACGGCCGAAGATTCCGGCTCGGCGATCGGGAGCACCGGCACCACGATCGAAGTGCTGACAGGTGCATGCAACACTCCACCGACCGTGACCATCCTCTCGCCGATCGACGGTGCGATCCTGACTTCCCCTGTACGGGGAGAAGCGACCGTCACGGATGACCTCGATACAGGCCTCGTGGTCACCTGGACCTCGAGCTTCGACGGCTTCCTCGCAACATCAAACAGCGCGAGCTTCACGTTGACGGGAGGATGTTTGGCCCCCCTCGTGCATGTCCTCACCGCATCGGTCACCGACTCTGGCGGAGCAACAGGCTCTGCGTCTGTGACCATCAGCGTCGGGTGCTGACCGGGCCTTTTGCTCAGTCGTTCACTCACAACGTTGCGCCCGGCCGTCCGGGTAGACGGCTGCGAACGGACCCCGTCCTGCCCTACGTCTGCGGCACCGTTTCACACGGGGTGCCGAGGAGGTGATCGCCGATGGTGAATGCACACCCGAAATCCGGATCAGCCATTGCGGCCGGGTCCAGGAAATCGTCGCCGGCAGGCTTCACACCGGTCTCGACCCAGCCAACCAAATCCACAAATGCTGTTGCGAACTCCTCAGGCGTGAAGTCGCAGTGGCCGACGCCGCGAATGGCCCTCTGAACCAACAGATCGGACGCTCCGTTGGCTTCTACTTCGGCTGCGTAGACAACCTCATTGAGGATTGGTACGAAGAGGTCGCCGAGGTTGTGCAAGGTCATCATCGGCATGACGGGGTCGCCTTCGACTATCAGCACCGGCGGGTTGCCGATTGTGACTCTTCCTCTCGGATCGGCTGCGACCCGCACAACGCTGTCGTTGAAGGCCAACTCATCGTCGCTCAGGGCGGGATCGGTATCGAACTGGTAGACGGCGTCGGTGTTGTCGACGACGACCCTCGGGTTCCACCCAACCGTCCCATCACCCAAACCCAGATCGAATAGGAAGTTGCCTGGTCCGGTGCCCAGATCTGGGAACGAGTTCCAGAAGAACCAGCCTTCGTCGAAATTGGGCCGGTCTCCACCGGAGCGCAGCTCGACGAGGTTCTTTAGATCCTGACCGTCTTCGTTGAGAACCGCCGGCCATCCTCCCGGCACGGCCTCCAGGTTGGCCTTGATGCTCGGCACGGTTACCCCGACGTATTCAGCCGGATCGACCGGGAAGGCAGACGTTCCGGTCCCGATCTGTTGGGCGGCGACGTTGAAATCAAGGAAGTAGTCGAACAACTCGTAATCGCCGATGGCACCACACGCAGCCAGAGCTCCGTCGTAGACCCGCCCGGCCGTCTCGGCGAGGACAGCGGTCACGTGACCACCCATCGACACCCCGGTGATGTACCGATTGTCTGCCCTGCCGACGTTCTGGTCGAAATATCGTGTCAGGGCAAGGGTGTCACGAACGCCCACACCCACGTCGTAGTCGTTGCGGCTGTAGCTGGAGGCGGCCCAAGCGTATCCCTGAGCGATCAGCAGCTCACGCAGCGGGTGATTGTCGACAGTCAACTCGAGGCCCTCTCCCCTGAAGCCGTGGGCCCAGAGGACCAGATCACCGTTCCAGTTGTCAGGCACCTCTATGCGGTAGCCGGCATTGCCAAGCACCCCCCATTGGGCAGTGGCGCCGTCGAGAGCCTCAAACGGGAGCTTGGTCTCGTCGACGAAGTAGCCAACACCCGGTTGGGCGGAAGCAGGAGCGGCGACGGTGGCCACCATCATCAACAGGGTTGCTAGCAAGACGATCCGCTTCACGTGTGCTCCTTCTAGGCCGTTGAGCAACGATAGTGAAGAATCACGGAGCGTGGTGGACGATCTCGCCCATAGCGTATGGCAGGATGGTTGAACACATCAAGGAGCAGGATGGCGAATCCAGTCTTGACCAGGGGTTTCCGGCAGCTCGATTCATTCTCCGGAAACAGTCCGACGCAGACCGACATAGATGCCGAGCGAATGACAGCGGCCGGAGTATCACGTTCAGCACTAATACTGCTGGCCATTTTCGTACCGGCTGCTGTCTACGGGTGGACACAAGTCGAAATCGGTGAGTTCCCAGGCTGGATAATTGTCGCCCTCCTGGTGGGCATTGGAGCCGTGATCCTTGGTGCGGTCAAACCTCAGTGGACACCGGTTATCGGCCCGGTCTACGCGATTGTGGAAGGAGCCCTGGTCGGGGCCATATCCCACGTCTACCAAAACGCCTACGGCGTGGGGATCGTGCCGAACGCGATCATGGCCACATTCCTCACGGTCATCGTCATGGCAGTCCTATACGCGACGAGGACAATCCGCGTGACCGAGCGACTTCGGTCGGTTGTGATCGGCGCCACGATGGCGATATTCGTCTTCTACATGCTCAGCCTCGGCCTTTCGTTCTTCAACGTGACGATGCCCCTCGTTTGGGATGCAGGGCCCCTGGGAATCCTGTTCAGCTTGGCGGTGATCGTGCTGGCCGCCTTCAATCTGCTGCTCGACTTCGACTTGATCGAAAGAGGCGTGGCAGCCGGTGCTCCCGCCTGGATGAACTGGTACGCGGCCTTCGGTCTGCTGGTGACGGTCGTCTGGCTCTATCTCGAAATACTCCGCCTGCTTGGCAAATTGCAGCGCAAGTGACGAATGCGACAAGAACACGTCCAGGCCCGAACAATGACGAATATGATACGACGAGTCAGCTAACGGTTGGAACTCCAATGGAACACCTTCGACCCATCGAAAGACGCATGCAGCACATGCGAGATCAGGGACTTGCGGTGAACGAAATCGCTAAAAGAATCGGGCATAGCCCCTCCCACACCAGGCGAATGTTTGAATGGATGAAAATCCCACGCGTTCGTCCTGCAATCAAGCGGACCCCCCGACCGATTGAAGCCAGAGTGTTGGCCATGCGAGCGGCGGGAGAGACCCACGAAAGGGTCGCCGAGCGCTTGCGGCGAGGACCGAATTTTGTCCGTCAGGTAGAGGGACTGGCACACTTCAGACTCGGAATCGAACTGCTCGACAAGTCGCACCCTGGAGGCGCGGAATGACAACTACTCGACTGATGGTCTGGATCGACCAGGATCTCTGCACTGGCGACGGTATTTGCGAAGAGATCGCTCCTGAGGTTTTCGAGGGGCGTGACGACGGCTTGTGGGTGGTCAAGGAAGAGGCGAAACATTTCGAATCCGCCATCGTCTTCGACGCTGAATCCGGCGACGGCCACGGGCCGGATGGTTCGAGAGGGGTGGCTCGGGTGCCGGACTCATTGATCGAGGACGTCATCGAATCAGCCGAGGAATGCCCAGGCGAGTGCATCATGATCGAGCCGTACGATCAGGCGACCCTCGACGCCAGGGACGGCTAACCCCCAACTGTGCAATCGCACCGACCCGAGAAATTGCTGGGCAGCGCAAGACTTGACCGGTAGGTGAGAGAATGGAGGCGATGAACCCTTCAAAGCCATCGCTGTGAGCCAGCCTCCGGAATGGAGCGATGGAGGGAGCCATGCTCGCCGACGAACTGGCCGATTTACAGCAGCCACCAGTAAGACCATAGGGAGGGGCGCCCGAACCACGGCCAGAAAAGTGGACGCGATGTTCTCGGCTCGGGGGCCGGGGTTCCGGGCATTGGCAGTCGGCCACGCCGCATCGGTCGCCGGGGACACTCTCGTGACGTTGGGCCTGGCGGGGACCCTGTTCTTTCAGGTTCCTTCTGCCGAGGCCCGCAGCAATGTGGCACTCTACCTGCTGATCACGATCGCACCGTTCGCAGTGCTGGGACCTGTGCTTGGCAGACTCTTCGCCCGCTATCCCGGCACCTACCGGACGGGTTTCGTGGTCGGCTCGGCTGCCAGAGTCGTTGTGGCCGTGGCCATGCTCGTCGTCGGCCTCAACACCCTCTGGCTCTACCCGCTGGCCTTCGCCCTGATGGTGTTTTCCAGAGTCCAGGGGATCAGTCGAAGCAGCCTCCTGCCGTTGGTGATCGACCGTCCGGTCGAACTGGTCAGTGCCAACGCCCGCCTGGCCAGACTGGGCGTGTTGGCCGGTGCAGCGGTGGTTCCGATCGGGGGCCCGCTTGTTGGCGTGGTCGGGGCGTGGACAGCGCTGGCGCTCGGCGCGTTCTTCTTTGTTTGGGCAACCTACGCCGGAATCGCCATGCCTGGAGGGCGATCGATCGCCAAAGCACCTCGAAGGGTAGGTCGCACTCCGATCCCCAGGGGGGTACGCCTGGCCAGGTCGGCGACCGCAGGAGTGCGGCTCCTCAACGGCTTTCTCGTACTGCTGGTCGCTTTCGCCTTCCGTGACGCCGACGCTGCCGTGGCAGAGTTCGGCACCCTAATCGGCGCGGCCGGGACTGGCTTCTTCCTCGCGGCCATCGTTTCGCCGGTAATGGAGCGTCGCCTACGCGAAGAGCCCATGGTGGTGGCAGCACTGTCCGTCGAAGCGGCCGCTGCTTTCATCGCCGGCCAATCGTTCGGGTTGGTTGCCGCCGCCTCCCTGGCGGCCGCCGCTGGATTCGCCTGGGGCACCGCCAAGTTCGGATTCGACGCTTTGCTGCAATCAACTTTGGCCCCCCAGGACAGAGGTGCCGCCTTCGTATCGTCCGAAACCACATTCCAGGTCGCCTGGGTCGTCGGCGCGATCATTCCGGTGGTGCTCACAATCCCGGTCACCGCAGGCCTGGCCGGGGCTGGGGTGTTCGCCCTGTTCTCCCAAGTGGTCTACATCTCGGCTCTATTGGTCCCGTTGGCCAAGATCAGACGAGACCAAGCTGCCGAGGATTCAGCGAGACCTCTTTGACGGCCTTCTACGTCATGGGCATCCTGTGGCGACGGTCACTGCTTCACATACCTCGGACATCTTGGTCGAATCCAGAGTTGTGATCCTGCGGGTCAGATAGGCACGTTCGACCAGGGTCAGATTGTCGGCGGTCAAAACGCATGTGGCGGGCATGCCTTCGTCCACGTCGACGGCCACCTCGGTCGGTATCTCACGACGTGTCCTCGTGGCGGGGATGGCCAAGATGTCGCTGAGGACGGGAATCACCTCGTCTCTGGTCAGGACCAGGAGGGGGCGGGGTTTGGCATCAGGGGGTTCGTACCACCAGACCTCGCCACGTTTCACCATGAGAGGCCGGCCGATTCTTCTTCTTCATCCAGCCTCTGCAAGGTGCGTGTTGTCGCGTCGCGCGTTCCGGCCAGGAGGTTTCCCCACTCGTCCTCCGCGCCCTGTGGGATGGCCAAATAGCCATCGACCAACTGTTTCGTGATCGTCCGCTCGCGACTCGTCGCCAGATATGCGTCGACCGCGCTCCGAATCAGGCTGGAACGGGACAACCCGACGCGGGCGGCTTCAGCATCGAGTGCCTCGACCATCTCGGTGGAGAATTGAACCATGGTCTGAACCCGTGCCATAGGCCTATCATAGGGCAGGGGTCATATCCAGGTCAATGGCCCAACCTGCACCTCTTATCGTGTCGAACCAATCTGGGATGTCGCGGTCCTCATCGATCAACACTCTGCGACCATTCTATGCAGGTTGACGTTGGTTGACAACCGTTATAGTCTATCAACAGCGGACCAGGCGGTACTGTTGGTGCAATGACCCGACGGCCGGTACCCTTCGTTGGGTGCGTGCCAAGGCCGGGGACTGGTTCGCAACAGGGCGAAGGGGTAACCAATGGGTTGGGTGAAAAACCGAACAACAGCGATCGTGGTGATCACGACCGCCCTCGTTCTCGCCGCCTGCGGATCAACCAACGACGACGCGACTCCGACTTCCGCTCCTGGCGCGACATCGATCCCCACGACCAGGGTCGCCCCGGCCACAACCTCGACACCGGCGACCGCGACCACCGCCACGGTCGTTACAACCA
>QIDH01000031.1 GCA_003229305.1 Acidimicrobiia bacterium
CTCGCATGGCGGGGGATCGGCTCACAGGGCCGCCACTACCTCATTCTGCTGTCGGTGGCGGTCCCGTTTGTGGTGGCCGCCTCGTTCACCGGTGCCTTCCAGGCCAAATATCCGTTCTACGACCTGGCGTTCGGCGAGGGTCTATGGCCCCGTATGTGGATTTGGTGGGGGATATACGCGATGCAGTTCGTGGCGTTGGAGTTCTTCTTCAGAGGTTTTCTCGTCCACGGATTGAAATGGAGATTGGGGTATCTGGCTATCTTCGTGATGATCATTCCTTACAACATGATCCATTTCAACAAACCGGTGACCGAGGCCCTGGCGGCGATTGTCGGTGGAACCGTGCTTGGCACACTCTCGCTCAAAACTCGCTCCATTTGGCTGGGTGCAGCCCTCCACATCAGCATCGCCGCATTGATGGACGTCCTGTCTTTGACCCATCGGGGCGTGATCTTTTGATGGATCGCGGAACCCTGACCGAGGCTGCGATGACCGGTGCGCTTGGTTCTGTCTTCGGATTCGTGGCCACGGATTGGTTTGGCTTTGGCTTCGTCGGAGCGGTTGTCGCCGGAGCCAACGGCCTGGCAGGAGGCTGGTCGGGGATATACGACTGGATACGTCCATCGGGGTGGGTTTCGTTCCTAGCCGACTCGACCTGGGGGTTGGTGGGGACGGCACTCGGGCTGTTGCTAGGGGCTGCGAACCTGTTGAGGTCAGACCGGGACTACGTGGGTGATCTGAGTACGAGGGCAGGTCGCCACGTTTTTGTTGGTGGCCTTGGCCTGCGTCGCGGGTTCGCGCTGACGCAGGGCAACGTGGTGTCCAATGCGGGCGGATCTCTTGGTCTGCGCGGTGAGTCACGCTCCGTGACCAACCGTCGCCGTTTCGTCGTGGAGCACGAAGGCCTTCACGTGTTTCAGAACCGATTGTTCGGTCCTGCGTTTCAGATTCTCTACGGCGCGTGGTTGGTCGGAGCGGGCCTGATCGGATTGATGGTGGCCGCGTTCTCCCGTTCCGAACGGCTGGCGATCATCGAGACGTTCGCCTACTACAACAACCCTTTCGAGTATTGGGCATACCGAAATAACAAGTATTGGCCGCCTAAGGACGCCGTCAAACGGTTTGCCTGGCCGCCGTCGAAGATGACATACACTTCCGCCGGTGAAGACCGAGATACGTGATGACATAAGAATCAGGCTCCGCCTGTTGGTCGTTCTGTTCATCGCCGCCGGGATCAATCGGACCGGATACATCGCTGCAATCACGGTCACCGCATTGGCTGCAGAGGACATGTTGGATTCTGCGCGCTGGAGTGGCCTGGCTGCGGCAGCTGCCACTCTGGGAATCGCGGCGGGAACCACACAAGTCTCGGCCTATATGGCCAGGGTCGGTCGCCGGATCGGGTATGTGGCGGCCCAAGCCGTGTCGATCGCCGGCGCGGCTCTGGCGATCGTGGCCATCCAAGTTCAGACGTTTCCGTTGTTCTTGATCGGGCTCTTCCTGTTCGGGGCAGGGGCGAGCGGCGAACGTCTTGGTCGTTACGCAGCCGCAGATGTGGCACCCCCGAACCGTCGGGCGTCCGCGATTGCGTGGATCGTGTTCTCCGGCACAATCGGAGGAGTGCTTGGTCCCCGTCTGCTGGGGCCTGCCGAGACTCGAGCCATAGCTCTCGGTTTGGAGGGTCTTGCCGGCGGGTTCCTGATCGGCGCGACGTTCATTGGGGCAGGGGCAATCCTCATCTTCTTCCTCCTGCGGCCAGATCCCCTAGATTTCGCTCCCAAGACCGATTCCGACGAATCTGGTGTGGCCTTGTCGATCAGGCCCCTGCTGCGGCGACCGGTCATCAGCTACGGCCTCATCAGCCTGGCAATCGGTCAGTCGGTAATGACGATGATCATGGCGATGAGTCCTGTGCACATCCGGGCGGCCGGCGGCGGGATCGGCACCGTCGGCCTCGTCATTTCCGCGCACACGCTCGGAATGTTCTTTTTCTCACCGGTGACTGGCTGGCTTGTCGACAAATTCGGGCCGCTTCGAGTGATCCTGGCCGGCCAGTTTCTTCTTTTGATAGCGGTCACTTTGGCTGCACCGGCGGCCGGAGACGACCTGACCCTCCTCCTTCCGGCGCTGTTCCTGCTGGGACTCGGCTGGAACTTTGGGTTTGTGGGAGGCAGCGCCCTCGTCAACGCCGCGACCGAGGGAGCTGCCAGGCTGCGTCTTCAAGGGTTCGCAGACGCGGTTACGTGGGTCTCGAGTGCTGTGGCCGCGGTCAGTTCGGGTCTCATCCTGGATGCGCGAGGGTTCTCCCAGTTGGCCTTTGTGGGCGGTCTGCTGGTGCTCGTGCCGCTGGCCGCCCGCCTGAGAGTCAAGGCATCCATCGAAGAACCACGGGTAGACGCGAACTGACGCTGATCGGTCGATCTCGACCATGGTGAAACGTCTTGCCCACTATCGTGTCGTGATGGCAACCCCTTTTGATCTAACGCTGGACGACGAGGCCCTGGCACTGGTGAGGCGCAAGGGCGGCACGGCAGCTCTGGATTTCATTCCGCCAATTTCCTGAGGCGGACGCGCCGAGGTGTCGGTCGACACCCATCTCCAAGGAAAGAACACTAAGACGTACAAACGTGTCTTCGTTGACGACGTCAGGGTGCTGGTGGCTCCCAGCCTGATGGAGTGGGCCTCGAGTGCTCATCTGTCCACGAAGAGCCGTGGTGGACTCTGGCGGGGTTTCAAGATCGAGGTCAACCACAAACATCAGCCCACTTGAAGTCACTGATCTCGTGCCCTGGGTCCAGGGCACATCAGTTACAGACGGCGGCTCGCCATGGTCGTCAAATGAATGCTTGTGAGTTACATCCAACGGTCGGGTGGGCGGCCAATCCTTGAGGCGAACGAGGGCAATAGATCCGCTGCTGGTGCGGCGCTCCGAATGTGGGTGGTTAGGGTTTTGATGACCGCCAGTGTCCGAACGGCTGCCTGACGAGGATGACGAACATTGGAAAGACGCGATTTCCTGAAACTCGCCGGAGCGGGTGCGGCCGGAGCCCTTGTGCTCGGCGCGTGCAGCACCAGCGACGATGACGGCGATGGCCAGGTAGTAACGACCGGCGACGCGAATCTCGACTCTGCACTGCAGGCCGACGATCTACCGGAGTTCAACTGGGAGATGGCCACTTCGTGGCCTGGTTCGCCCGACACGATTTTTGGCGGCGCCGAAGTTTTCGCGGACCGCGTGACCAAGATGACCGGTGGCAGATTCAAGATGACGGCGAAGGCCGGCGGTGAGCTGGTTCCTCGGTTTGACATTTTGCCATCGGTGCAGAACGGAACGGTTCAGGCAGGTCACACCGCCTCGTACTATTACCTTGGCATGGCCCAGGTGACGGCATTCGGTACGGCATTGCCGTTTGGGCTCACCGCTCGCCAGCAAAACGCCTGGCTTTATGAGGGCGGCGGGCTCGACATGATGCAGGACATCTACAGGGAACGGTTCGGGGTAATCCAATTTCCGGCCGGCAACACCGGTGTGCAGATGGGCGGTTGGTTCAACAGGGAGATCCGTTCGCTGTCCGATCTTGAGGGCTTGCGGATGCGGATCCCTGGCCTTGGCGGCCAAGTGATGGAAAAGCTGGGCGTGACGGTGCAGGTCTTGCCTGGTAGCGATATCTTCCAGGCGCTGCAGACCAACGCCATCGATGCAGCGGAGTGGGTCGGTCCGCACGACGACGCGAAGCTCGATTTCCAGTCCGTGAGCGATTTCTACTATTTCCCTGGTTGGTGGGAGCCGGGGCCGTCGCTCGAGGTTCAGCTACCCGTCGACGCGTGGGATGGTCTGCCTGAAGAGTACAAGGCTGTGATCGAGACCGCCGCCAAGCAGGCCAACGTCGACATGATGGCCACATACGACGCGTTGAACCCTCCAGCCCTGGCAGAAATCGTTGATAGTGGGGATGTTCAGATCCTGCCGTTCCCTGAAGACGTCATGCGAGCAGCCGAAGACGCATCGTTCGAATTGTTTGAGGAAAACGCCGCCGCAGATAACGACTTCAGGTCGGTGTTGGACAACTGGACCGCCTTTCGGAGCGGGATTCGTGCGTGGCACTCCCTCGCAGAGGCCACATACCTGGCCTACGAATCGCAGCGCTGATCAGCTTTACGCAGTTGGATCGACGGTAGCCTCATTGTGATGGTGAGGCCGCGACCACTGTGTTCTTCAGTTGTGGTCGGTACTACCGGCAACAAGCCCGCCCCGGCCAGGGGTAGACCGTTCGCTGTCCGCCCTGGTCTGATTCCTCAGTACTCGTCGTCGATCGTGCCATCGAGGATGTCTTCGAACAGGAGGAACGCTTCATCGCGGAGGCGGACGACACTGGCTGCGCCTGCGGTGCCGACGAAACCGGGGGCGACGATGTTGATGGTCTCTTCAGGGTCGAGCTCGTAGGCGGCTGCGGCCATGGTGAGAAGATCGGCCGGCGACAGGCTGGTCTCGGTGATCGACGTGAGAATCGACAGCAGGGTCGGAAGGTCTTCGATCCCCCGGTCCCTGGTGGCCGTTAACGCAGAGAGCATGAGCAAGCCGTGATTGAGACTCCGCCCGAAGTCGCCCCCAGGCGTATCGGTGCGGTTGCGAGCAAAGGCCAGGGCGTCTGTCCCGTCGAAAACCTGTTCGCCCGCACCGAAATACGCACCGGACTTCACGTCCGACATGCCGTACGGGACGTCCACCCCGAAGCCGCCGAACTCGTCGACGAGGTCAGTGAAACCGGCGAACCCCGTGATCACGTATCCCTCCAGCTCGATGCCGGTGAGCATCTCGACAGTGTCAAGCACCACCTGGGGTCCTCGTGAGGCCATCGTGTTGGTGAGTTTGGCGTTGCCGCCATACGAGGTTTCCACCCATGTGTCCCTAGGAATGCCCAGGATCGATCCACGGCCATCACCTGGCGCCATCGAGATGATGTGCACAGAGTCAGCCCTGAACCCGTTGACCCGCTGACCAGGGCGAGCGTCGGATCCGATTACCAGCAGGAACCTCGGTCCTTGCCCGTACCAGGCATCCTCGTCGAGGCTGGCCAACTTGGCCCCAACCACTGACCAGGCGCCCACTCCGGATTCAGTGAGTAGCACGACATCTTCGCCTGACGTATAGACGGCCACATCGGTGCCCAACACGGTGGCTGTTGCGACGCTTCCCTC
Source organism: Acidimicrobiia bacterium (assembly GCA_003229305.1). GTDB lineage: Bacteria > Actinomycetota > Acidimicrobiia > Spongiisociales > Spongiisociaceae > SZUA-232. The sequence goes on from QIDH01000031.1 coordinate 5,200, forward strand.
GATCGACAGTGCGCCGAACCGTGGCGTCCGGTTGGCGAGTTGTGAGGCCAGACCGTCAGGAAGCGGCTGGAGATCTGGCTGCAGTGGGTTCAGCGCCTGGGTGTACAGATCGATGATCGCCTGCGCCAGCGGCTCGCCGGCCCCTTCGATGGTGGCCGTGACCGACGCCATGTCCGGATCGGCAACCGTGGTGGGCGCTGAGATCCCGACGGTCGTCGTTGACGCCTGTGTCGTTTGGGCAGGCGCAGAGCCGTCGGTTTCTTCTTCACCCGAACCGCACGCCGTCGCCACCAAAGCTAAAACCATGATGCTGATGGTCAAACGTCGCATTTTGCCTCGAACCTCCCAAGCCGACGCAGGATGATACGAGCGGTTGGCCTCGAGGGGAAAAGCCGCCGAACCAGTCGCAGGTCGACTTGCGGCAGCGGGTGCGCTTTATACTCGCCCGGTTCCGTTTGAGAGTGGAGGCAGACCTTCTATGTCATCTGAGGCCGTACTGACGATCGCCCTGATCGCCGCGCTGGCCGCGCTGGTACTTGCGGTGGTTTTTGCCCGCCAGGTTCTGGCCGCCGACCCTGGAAATGATCGGATGGTCGAGTTGGCCACCGCCATCCGCGAGGGTGCCATGGCATTCCTGAAAAGAGAGCTCGCTTGGGTTGCTTCATTCGTCGTGATATTGGCGATTGTCATTGCGTTCGCGCTTGACGATGGGTTGCTGCGAGCTGCCGCGTATATCACCGGTGCCGCCATGTCGTTTGGGGCCGGCTTCATCGGGATGCGGGTCGCCACCGCCGCCAACGTGAGGACGACAGAGGCCGCCAGGACCGGCGGCATTGTGGCCGCTCTGCCGATCGCCTTCCGAGGCGGAGCAGTGATGGGCTTCACTGTTGCGGGACTCGGTCTGCTCGGTGTCAGCATCGGCTATCTCGCCTTCATCCAGCTTGGCGACCTCGACCCCATCAGAGGGGCCGAGATCATCGCAGCCATGGGCCTTGGCGGTTCTTCGGTAGCCCTGTTCGCCAGGGTGGGTGGCGGCATCTACACCAAGGCCGCAGATATCGGTGCAGATCTGGTTGGCAAGGTGGAGGCCGGTATCCCTGAGGATGATCCACGCAACCCTGCGGTCATCGCAGACAATGTCGGGGACAACGTCGGCGACGTGGCGGGCATGGGCGCCGACCTTTTCGAGTCTTATGTCGGTTCACTCGTGGCTCCGATCGCCTTTGCGGCCCTGGTCTTCGGAGGCACCGGCTATCAAATTCAAGCCATGATCTTCCCACTGGCCGTGGCCGCGCTCGGCATGTTCGCTTCGATCATCGGGTCATACTTCGTCAAGGCCAAGACGGACGCGGACCTGGCTCCCGCCCTGCACCGGGGAACGAATATCGCAATGCTGCTGGCTGCAGTGGCAGTCCTGGGTCTGTCCTACTCCATATTTGGAGACATTGACGGAGTTAATCCGTTCGGACTGTGGCTGGCCGTGGTGGTTGGCCTGGCGGTCGGGTTCGTAGTGGGAAAAATCTCGGAAATCTATACCTCCGATCACCACAAGACTGTCAAGGACATTGCCAAACAGGCAGAGACGGGTCCGGCGACGGTCATCCTCGCCGGGATCGCAGAGGGCAAACGTTCTGCGGCATATTCGGTGATCGTTGTGGCCGCCGGCATCGGTGGAGCCAGCTGGGCAGGAGACTTGGCCCTTGGCGATGGAGGAGGGATATACGGCGTCGCCATCGCGGCGATCGGCGTCCTCGCCACGCTCGGAATCACCATCGCAGTCGACGCCTACGGTCCGATCGCAGACAACGCAGGGGGAATTGCAGAGATGGCGCACCTTCCTCCCGAAGTCCGCGAAGCCACTGACGCCCTCGACTCTCTCGGCAATACGACCGCCGCGGTTGCCAAGGGTTTCGCCATTGCCTCTGCGGCTGTCACGGCGCTCGCTCTATTCAGCACATTCACCAGGGCCGTAGGAGTCGCAGCGGTGGAGAAGGGCGTGGTCGACCCATTGGCAGATGGCATCAACATCCTCAATGTCGGTACGACGATCGGTCTGTTCCTCGGAGCGATGTTCCCATACCTGTTCGCGGCAATGACGATCAAGGCAGTCAGCCGGGCGGCCTTTCGCATGATCGAAGAGGTCAGGCGTCAGTTCAGGGAGATTCCTGGGCTGAGAGAAGGTCGCGAAGACGCCATACCCGAGTATGCCAAATGTGTCGATATCGCCACGACGGGAGCACTTCGGGAGATGATCGTGCCAGGCGCCCTGGCCATCATCACCCCGATCGCCATCGGCTTGGTCAACGTCGAAGCCCTTGGTGGGTTTCTGGCCGGCTCACTTGTTTCAGGATTCTTGCTCGCCATCTACATGGCAAACGCGGGTGGCGCATGGGACAACGCGAAGAAGTTCATCGAGTCAGGCGCCTACGGTGGCAAGGGTTCAGAGCCACACAAAGCAGCCGTGATCGGAGATACGGTTGGCGATCCATTCAAGGACACGTCTGGCCCGGCGATGAACATCGTGATCAAGGTGATGACCATCGTCTCGTTGGTGTTTGCTTCCGCCTTCGTGTAGGCGGTCTCAGGTCTTAGCATCGATCCGCCGGCCCTGGTGGCCGGCGGATCACTTTCGGAAAAGAGAGCCTCATTGCGCATCACATTCGTTCGCCACGGTCAGTCTGAGGCGAACGCGGCCAAGGTCTGGCAGGGCCGTGGGTCTACGCCTCTAACTGCGGACGGAAGAGACCAGGCAGCCATACTCGGTAGGCGGATCGGGGAGCGGAAATACGATCTGGTTCTCTCATCAGACATCGAACGCGCCTTTCACACCGCGCAAATCGCTGGTCATAACCCACAGGAACGACTCGCAGTGTGGAGAGAGGGTGACATCGGGGCCTGGGACGGTCTCAGCGAGAAGGAGATCCTCGAGCGATACGCGGATGATATCGCCAGGTTGCGAAAAGGAGAGGACCTCCCATTCGGTGAGACGGGCGAATCAATGGCGGATGTGCGGGCGAGAGTCTCTTCTGGGATCGACGATCTGATTGATCGGCTCGGCCCAGACGATCATGCCCTGGTGGTCACCCATGGGGGAGTGATCGCCGCCGCGGTCAGGCAGGTGCTCAACCTGCCAACCAAAGGCCGGGGTCCCATCGGACTCATGATGAACACCGCGATCACCGAGATCGATGTTAGCCAGGACCGGTCGATGAAACTCGTCCGTTACGCAGACGCCGGTCACCTCGGCGGGTTCGTTGGTTTCGCCTCCCGGATGCACGGGGAGGGAGCGGTGGTCGTGGATCTCATCCGGCATGGGCTGACGGATGCCAACGAGGCCGGTTGGGTGCAGGGGCAGACGGACTGGGGCCTCAACGACCAAGGCCGAAGCCAGGCGGAAGCCCTAGGTGGCTGGATTGGACAGGTCGATGCGGTCTTCGCATCTCCGCTTGGTCGGGCGGCCGAAACTGCCGCCATCGCCTTTGCCGACCATCATGAGCCAGAGCATCACGACGGTCTCAAGGAGATCCACATGGGCGAATGGGAGGGTCAAAATTGGGCCGATATTGTCGCTGGAAACCCGGAACTCGGCGAGCTGTGGCATATCGGGGATGACTTCCATCGGGGTGGGACGGGTGAGTCATATGCTCAGCTCCGCGATCGGGCGAACGAAACGATTCGGGCCATGGCAGGCTCAGCGGACGGACCGAGGCGGGTTGCGGCGGTTTCCCACGCCGGCACGATTGGTGCGTATATCCGCACACTGCTGGGCCTTTCCAGCGATGGCCACAACCGACTCGCAAGGCTCACCAATACCAGCGTCTCGCGGGTCGTCTTCACGGAAGACGGCCCTCTCCTGGCCGATTACAACGTCAGCTACCACCTGGAAACGAATTCACGAGCTTGACAGGGCGCGCGGCCAAGGAGGCTGAACCCGTTGGCGGGACCTCTCCGGCGATACGTCGCTACCCGCCGATCAGGCGGTCGCGAAAGATCAGCACCAGCACCAGCACGACGATCGAGATGGCGGTGCCGACCGGGACGTACCACAACGTTGCGACGGCTATGGCCACCGTCACGTACCAACCCCATTGCGCACTGAGCAGCAGGCCCGTTAGGCCCACCAACCAGGCGAGGCCGAACAATACGAACGGAACACCGAGCGAGAACGGGTTCAGGCCAAACTTCGAGAAAATCTTCGTCCACGGCCCGGGTTCTTCTGGACCAAAGAACTTGCCGTTGAGCAGAACATGGATCCCGTCGAGGATCATGAACCCACCGTTGAGGGCCATGAGTAGCGACAGTGAGGTCTTCAGCACCATCCTGTTTCTCCCTAGCGGTTGATGTCGCAGCGGGCCCCACGAAGCCGGCCAATCGTGATGATTCCCTATTTCGTATATTCCGAAACCGCTCCTGGTCTGTCGATCGGCTTGTGGTCGTTCGTAGGAGATGTGTCGAATCGGAGCGACCGAACGGATCACAATGCAATATCTGCACCCTGACTGCCAGGTTCGACCTGGAACTCAGAAGAATGCTGGTCAGGCGCACTGGCCAATGGTAGGGCTCTTCGCATGAGCGCTGATCGTTGTGCTGCAGGGGCCTGGGCCTCAACCGCCGACTTCGCGCCTGTTGGCGCGAAGTCTTAATCTCCGGTTCGTGGCGTTTGATGCTGACACGTTCGAC
>QIDH01000048.1 GCA_003229305.1 Acidimicrobiia bacterium
AGGCATGCGTCGCTCGACTTGCATGCATTAGGCGCGCCGCCAACGTTCGTCCTGAGCCAGGATCAAACTCTCCAACGTCAGTCTTATTGCCCGGACCGTCCTCCGACCGAAATCGAACGGATGCCCCGAACAGTACCTGTCATTATGTTGTTTGATCCACATTGTCTTCACCGGTCGAATCGACCGGTGTTCATTATATGGAGTACGTTCTCAAATCTGACTGGTCCAACATCCCGACACACCCTCGATGCAGACGAGCTGCATTCAAAGACTTGCCGGTGCGCTCCAAAGGAACGCCGATGCCGAGCCCGTTCAGATGGAACGGTTTTATCGGCTTTTGACACGCTGTTTAGTTGTCAAGGAGCCCTCGGGCACGCCGACTCGTAGTGAACCAACACACCCGTTTGGGGTTTCTGACTCCCCCAGGGACCGTCTCCACGGACCCAGTTTTGACTGTTCGCACAGCCGTAAACCACCGCCCAGCATCAAGCGCCTCTCACGAGGTGCCTCATCTGAAGGGTGGTAGCCCAGAACACGTTGGTGCTCGGGGCGTGGAACTGTAGCAGCCGGGTGTCATGTGCGCCAAACCGGCAATCGCCCTGCGATCGTTCTCCATGGACCGACATCCAGGCCGTGGCAACCGAGCGCTGAATGGAAACAGCGTGAGCTAGTTTTCGAACGCACCGATCGACGGGCTTGTTGTTGAGCGGGTCGCCCTGACAATGTCACCGGACACATCTAGCGCGACTCCGGCGCCCAAAATGGGCGATCCGGAGGCGGGCGCGAATCGGATGAGGGCATCCGCCAAGCCCGTCAACCCGGCCGCGGTCGGGTTTGCGATGATGCCAGATATCGAGGCCACAACCACGTCACCGGCGATTGGAAAATTCGGTATCCCTGGAGTGGCCGCACCACTGTTGGTCAGGTTGCCTGCCCAGAGTTGATTCCGGAAGGTCACCGAGGTGCTCGAACCGTCGTTGCGGGCGTACTGGGGGTTACCCGCGTTCACCACAATCACGAGGTTGTTGGCGATGTCCACGTTCTCGTTGTCCGAAGATCCACCAGAAGCGTTGTTCCCGTTCTGAAGTCTGAACACCGCAAAAGTGCTCTGGGTCACAATGGTGTTGTGATAAACAGACGCGCCTGAGACACCTCTGATCTCCACGCCAGAGTCGTCGAAGTCGGCGATGAGGTTGTTCCTGGCGACCTGGTTGACGCCCTCAAAGTTTGGCTGGACTGGATTCCAGAACTCCGCACCCGTGTTACCGCCGAGTTGCAGGGCCGCATTTCCGAAGATGCCCGAAATGAGATTGTTCTCGATCAGGATTCCGTCTGAGCCGCCCTTGAAGAATATCCCATGGCTGCCCACCGCATTGTCATGGATCCAACAATCCCGTACTACGGCCTGGATGACCCCGACTCCGTCGATGACCGCGTTGCCGATGGCTTGGGACACGTCACAGTTCTCGATGTACACCAGCGACACGGCGCTCGATGTCGTGTTGTTGCGGTTGATCTTTATGGCGGCACCCGGCCCTGAGGAGAGACCGCTGACCTTGACGTCTCTCACGATCACATTCGAGATGGATGACGACTCGGGCGCGATGTGGATGTTGTTGCCACCTCCCTTGATCACCTCGAGGTGCTCGAAGAGCACATAGCTGCCCGAAATTCGCAGCTCGCCTGCGCCCTGGAGGTCGATGATCGGCCGGGTGCCGTCAGCCCCTCTGATTTCGATCCAGGCAGCCGAATTTCCCGAACGGTTCAATACGACGTTGGAGTTGAAGGTGTGCGTCCCTGGGGCGAGCACGATCGTATCGCCAGGCAGTGCCTGGTCGAATGCCCCTTGGAGGGTCTGGCCGCCGGACACCGCAACGTTGATCGTCCGCTGGCCCGTGCCGGTGACGATCGGGGTTGTGTAGAACGCCGGGTCATTGCCGGCAGGCGGATCAGGGTTGATCGGATCGAGCCCTAGGGCCCTGGCCAGGAACGAAGCCATCTGGGCCCTTGTCACCGCATCAGCGGGACAGAACAACGTGCCGGTCACGTCGCAGCCGAAAGTGATCTCGTTTTCGCGGATCTTGTCGATGTTTGGCTCGTGAACCAGGCCGTCGTCGTCGGAGAAATATTCCGCGGTAGCCGGATCGAGGTCAGGGAGAGCCCTGACGAGGAACGAGGCCATCTGGGCTCTGGTCACCGAATTGCCAGGACAGAACTGATCTGTTGCGCAACCGAAGGTTATGCCGGCCTCGGCGACCTGATTGATGCTGATCTCGTGAATCGAACCGGCGTCATCTGTGAAGTAGTCCGTGGCCGTCGGTGGCAGGTCGAGGGCTCTGGCGAGAAACGAGGCCATCTGGGCCCTGGTCACCGGTTCGAAGGGGCAGAATTGATCGCCTCCGCACCCCTGGGTGATGCCCTGGGCCGCGATCGCCTCGATATTCGGCTCATGAATCGAACCGTCGTCATCGCTGAAGGTTCCACTGAACGCTCCGGCGGGCAGCGTTGCGAAGACGCCAACTGCCAACACGGCCAGGAGCCCGATACGGATGGACCTCATCACGCTGTGACGGTAGCGGTCAGGCCGGCCAAAGCGCGGCTCAGTTCGTGAGCCGAACGAACCGACGCTTGCCGACCTGCAGAATCTTGCCAACCAATGCCGCTCGCTCTACAGGCTCGGATCCGAGCAAGGCACCGTCCAACTTGACCGCATCCTGAGCGATCATGCGGCGCGCCTCGCTCCCTGATGACACCAAACCCGACTCCCTGAGTAGTGCAGGCAGCGATACCGGATCGTCAGGGTCCAGCCGGTGTTCGGCGATCTCCTCTGGAGCCTGATGGGCACGGAACTGCCTGTCGAATGCCTGCTCGGCAGCGATAGCTGCCTTGTTGTCGTGGTACTGCGCGACGATCGACCGGCCGAGCAATCGTTTTGCCTCGTTCGGATGCAGCGTCCCAGCGGACAAGCCGGCTACGACATCGTCGACCTTCTCGGGAGCAAGACCAGAAGCCAGTTGAAACCATTGGGTCATCGCCTGGTCAGGAATGCTCATGACCTTGCCGAACATGTCTTCTGGAGCTTCTCGAAGTCCGATGTAGTTGCCGAGGGATTGGGACATCTTCTTGTCACCATCCGTGCCGAGCAGAAGCGGCATCGTGAGCACCATCTGGGCGCGCTGGCCGGATCGTTCCTGGACTTGGCGGCCCATCATCAGGTTGAACAGTTGGTCGGTTCCGCCCATCTCCACATCGGCCTCCACCGCTACAGAGTCGTAGGCCTGAAGGAGCGGGTACATGAATTCCGTCATCGAGATCGGTTGACCGGCCGCATACCTGTTCGAGAAGTCGTCTCGCTCCAGCATTTGGGCAAGCGTCGCCTTCGAAGTGAGTTCCAGAATGCCTTGCATGTCGATGTCTGCCAACCATTCTGAGTTGTGCCGAATCTCGAGGTTGTCCTCCGACAAGATGAGTCCGAAGTCACTGAGGATGGCATCCGTATATCCCATGACCTCGTCTCGGCTAAGGCGCCTGCGGGTCTCGGACTTCCCAGAAGGATCGCCCACCTGTGCGGTGAAATCTCCGACGATCAGAACCGCGGTATGGCCGAGGTCCTGGAACTGGCGGAGTCTGGAGAGAACGACTGCCCAGCCGAGGGTTACCGCTGGAGCGGTCGGGTCCAAACCAAGTTTGACTCGCAGAGGCTTGCCCTCCCCGATTCGCTCCTCGAGCTCGCCTTCCGGCAGAAAGGTATCTGTTCCGCGCAGAAGCTGTGCTGCCTGTTCCTTCGGTTCCATCGAGGCGTGAGGTTAGCGACGCTCGCGACGAATCCATCCTTTCCGCCAGGACCGGGCCAGAAGGCAATACCCGGCCGAAGGGGGCCAGCAAGGTACTCTCGGCGGCACAGATCTTGCTGGCCTGTGACATCCCCGGTAGCGCTGTACCGACCCGCAGGTGATCTAGGTGAACCTCGAGGAGTAATCGTGAAAAGGTGGGGGCCGTGGATGGTGATGGTGGGTATCGCCGCATCCGCCTGCAGCCTTGAACCGCTGACTGATCCTGGAGTCGGGGACCTAGCTCTCACCTCGGTTGTCTATGCGGCAGACGGTTCGGTGCTTGCGGAGTTCCACGGCGCGGAAAACCGAGTGATCGTCAGCTACGAGGATCTCCCTGATGACCTCATCAACGCAGTCGTCGCCATAGAGGATGAACGATTCTGGCAGCATCAAGGCATCGATCTTCAGGCGATAGCCAGAGCGCTGGTCAACGACCTCTCGGATGGAGGAGGCCTCCAGGGTGGCTCAACGATCACCCAGCAATACCTCAAGAACACCCTCCTCACTCCTGACGTCACGCTCGATCGCAAACTGACCGAGGCTGCGTTGGCAGTTCGGCTCGAGGCAGGTGTCGAAAAAGAGGTGATCCTCGAGAACTACCTGAACACGATCTATTTCGGAAACGGCGCATATGGGGTCGGCGCCGGCGCAGCCCTTTACTTCGCCAAATCCGTTGACCAGTTGAACCTGGCGGAGTCCGCTCTGCTGGCAGGAATGATCCAAGCTCCTTCCACGACCGACCCGTACACAGATCCCGGATCTGCGGCGTCAAGGCGCAGGGTGGTCCTGAACAAGATGGTGGAGCTCGGCTGGGCAACGCAAGAACGGGCCCAGTCTTCTGACGCAGAACCGATCAGCGTCCAGCCGCCCCGCCCGCCCGAACAGGTGAGGTATCCGTATTTCACCGAAGAGGTCAAGCGATGGCTGCTCGACAATCCGGCGTTGGGCCAGACAGCAACAGATCGATACAACGCGGTGTTCAGGGGAGGGCTGCGCATCTATACGACCCTGGTGCCCTCGATGCAGGAGGCGGCCGAGGCCGCCATCCTTGACGTCGTTCCGGCCGACGGCCCCTCCGCAGCATTGGCGGCGATCGACCCTCGAACCGGCAACGTGCAGGCGTTGGTAGGCGGCCGAAACTTCTACTCCGCCGAGGACCCCGTGGCCCAGTTCAATCTCGCTACCCAAGGCCGCCGGCAACCGGGATCATCTTTCAAACCTTTCGTACTTGCCACCGCCATCCAACAGGGCCGGACCCTCGACGAGATCTATTCCGGGGGGCCGGAGGTGACGATCGAGACTGATTCCGGCCCATGGGTGGTCAAGAACTACGCAGACGCGAACTTCGGCGAGCTGAGCCTGCTCGAAGCAACGGTGTGGTCGGTGAATGTCGTCTACGCACAGGTGGTCGACGTGGTCTCGGCGCAAAGCGTCGTCGCCACGGCCAAGGCGGCCGGCATCCAGACGCCCCTGGAACCCCTTCCTTCCGTCGCCCTTGGCGCCCAGGAAGTTTCGCCACTTGAGATGGCGTCCGCCTACGGCACGTTTGCGGCCGACGGTCAGAACGTCGAGCCGGTGATGGTGACCTACATCGAGACGAGCGAAGGCGTGAACATCTATGAGGCGATACCGGTGGTCACAACCTCGTTCGACCCATCGACGGCCAGAACAGTCACCGCGGCCCTGACTCAGGTCGTAGAACGGGGAACCGGCATTCAGGCCCAGATCGGGCGGCCGGTGGCCGGCAAGACGGGCACATCCCAGGCATATCGAGACGCCTGGTTCGTCGGCTACACCCCGGAACTGGTCGCCTCGGTGTGGGTGGGGTTTGCCGAGGCCGCTACTTCGATGGTCCCTCCAGCCACTCCATATACGATCACAGGGGGCACCTGGCCGGCCCAGATCTGGAGCCGGTTCGCATCCAACGCCCTCTCGGGGTCATTCGCAATGCTGCGAGGAGCCGAGACCGGCGAGACGGTTGAGGTCGAGATCGACCTCTCAACAGGCTTCCTGGCAGGACCCTTGTGCCCACGCCGGTTTGTCGCCAGGGTCCAGGTGCCGGCCGACTCGGTGCCGACGGTCATCTGTCCGATCCACAACCCGACTGAGATCGTTTCAGTCGGCGCGGTCGAGGTCCCTTCGGTGATCAACCTGCCGTTGGGGGATGCGGTCAGCGCTCTGGCCGAAGTGGGTCTACAGACCACGGTCGACTACCAGGACGGCGGGAATCTCGCCAGGAACACCGTATTCAATCAAGTTCCATCGCCGGGCTTCCCGGCTCAGAACGGCACAATCGTTCGACTGATGGTCGCCGGTCCGGCTCCCGGCTCCACCGTTCCGTCGGTGCTTGGCTTTCCAAGCGGACAGGCCGAGGTCGAGCTCGAAGACATCGGTGTTGGTGCGGAGATCGTTGTCTTGGCCGAATCAGATCCCGATGACGCCGCCCGCAGACCGGGGGTCGTTTGGAAACAGGATCCGGCGCCGGGGGCGGACGCAACAGGTTCGGTCAAGCTTTGGGTGAACCCTTAGCCGCCGGCCAACGCCACACCTCAGACGGGCGCAGCGATGAATCTCCATGGGCGTTCGACCGCCTTCGAAATGCCTATTCGTGTGGTCACGCCGACCTCGTAACCGTCTGGCAGCTCGCCGGCCCGTAGAACCAGAGGGAGGTCTGTGACCAGATGCCCGTCGAGATCACCTGATATTCCAAGGGCTTGCGCCAATTTTCCTGGACCGTCCGTCAAATGATCCTGTCGGCCCCTCCTGGCCACGATATGGGATCTGCCTGCCTCGACCTCCGCTCCCCGCAACAGGACAGCCTGGGGATCCCCTATCGAGCCGGTCACCAGGTTGGCGCACCAGTGGATGCCGTGCGACCGGTAAACGTACAGAGTCCCTGCTCGGTCGAACATCGAGCCGTTGCGTTTCGTTCGTCCCGCAAATGCGTGGGAGGCAGGGTCTTGGTGGCCGCCGTATGCCTCGACCTCGGTCAGCAGCACCTCGACTGTTCTGTCGCCGATGGTGCTCGTCAATCGCCAGCCGAGCATCCGTCTGGCGATTGACTCGACCGACCCACCGAGATCGAGCACGCTCATCTGAACAGATGCACCAGCAGTGCCTTGAAGACGTGCAAACGGTTTTCGGCCTGGTCGAAGACTCGGCTGCGTTCGTGATCAATCACCGCGTCCGTGACCTCCTCACCTCGGTGCGCGGGAAGGTCATGGAGGAAGATCGCGTTATTGGCTGCCATGGCAAACAGATCCGCGTCAACCTGGTACGGCGCAAATACTTCGGCTCTCGCCTCGGCATCCGCCCCCTGGCCCATCGAAGCCCAAACGTCGGTATAGACCACGTCCGCTCCATCGACAAGCCCAAGGTCCGTCCCGACCTGGACGGCCGTACCGGTCGAGTTCCCCAACAATTTGGCCATTTCGACGTACTGCGCCTTGGGTTCATACCCGGCAGGTCCTACGACGTGCACCCTCCCCCCTAGCATCGCGACACCGACCATCAATGAATGACAGACGTTGTTGCCATCCCCGATGTAGGCGACGACGCAACCGTCGACCGACCGGGTCTCTTCGATGGTCAAGAGGTCGGCCAATGCCTGACAGGGATGCTCGAGGTCGGACAACAGGTTCACGACCGGTGCGGCCGCATGGTCCGCTATCTCGAGGAGGTTGGCGTGGTCGAATACCCGAAACGCAAGCAGATCTAGGAACCGATCGAGAACCCTCGCAACATCTGCCACAGATTCGCGGATGCCGAGGCCGACCTCGTCTTGGCGAAGGACGACCGGGTGGGCTCCTAGTTCGATGGCGGCTACCTCAGCGCTGACCCTTGTCCTCGTCGAGGGCTTTTCGAAGAACAATCCGATGCTCTTTCCGACGAGGTCTGAACGGTGCGCTCGGTCAACCTTGAATTCGGCGGCCAAGTCCAGTACCGAGCGCAGCCCTTTGACACCTAGATCTGCAATGCCCAGAAAATCAGCCACCGCCTATTCGGGTCCTCTCAACGTGCCGCCGAGTTGTTCGCTCACCGCTGCGACGATCGCGCCACGAATCGGAACCAACTCCTCGTCCGTCAGGGTGCCATCGATCGCCCTGAGGCTAAGCCTGACGGCCAAACTCTTCCGGCCGCCGCCGATCGATGTTCCTCTGAACTCGTCGAAAACCTCGACGTTTTCCAGGCTTGCGCCAGCCGATCGTTCGACCGTCTCCAACAGCGAGCCGGCTGAGACCGATTCGGCCAGTTCGAACGCCAAATCGAACGCCGCAGGCGGAAACTCGGAGACTTCAACGATCGCCCAGTCATCTTGCGGTGCGAGCAGCATGGCCGTCTCCAATTCGCCGACGATGAGGCGCCCGGTGAGGCCGAAATCTCTGGCAATCGCCGGATGGAGTTCGCCCACGAAGCCAATTGGAACGCCGGCGAGGTCGACTCTGGCGCTTCTGCCAGGGTGCAGCATGGCCGTTTGCTCCTGAGTTACATTGAGAGCGAATCCGAAGCTTTCGCCGATCAGATCGACTACCCCCGTGGCTGCATAGACGTCGACGGGCCTGGCGGACCCGTTCATGCCAGGAGCTCCCATCGAGCCCAGTGCGACAAACGAAAGCATGTTCGGCTGGTAAGGGATTCGCGGATCGTCGCGATCGGGTGATCTGAGGAACACGCTGCCCGTTTCGAAAAGGGCGACGTCATTCGCGGCTCGGCCAAGATTCGTACCCAGAGCTTTGAGCAATCCAGGGATCAGCGTGGTTCGCATCGTTCCCTCCTCTTCGCGCAGAGGGTTGTTCACCGTGATACCAGTCCGACGATGATCCTCGGCCGGCAGTCGGAGGCGGTCGAGGTCGGACTGGCCGATGAAACTCAACGTCTGAGCTTCAGAGAATCCGGCTCCTACCATGACGGCCGCGAGCTTTCGGCCCGCCTGTTGGCGGCGGGTGAGCGAACCATTGTTTCCTCTTCGCAGCCGGTCGGCGAAGCTGTCGTATCCGTGCATTCGTGCTATCTCTTCAACAGCGTCAGCGGCACGCGTGACGTCCGGTCGCCTGGTAGGTACCTCAATCGCCACCAGATCATCCCCGACCCGCTCGACTCCGAATCCCAGGCGTCGCAGATAGTCGGCACTCTCGCCCAGATCCGGCTCAGGGCCGAGCAGTCTGGCAATCTGCGTTGCACTCAGCTCGACGATCCAGGGCGTGATCGGCTGGGGATAAACATCAACAAGGCCCGGCTTCACCGAACCTCCCGCTGTGCCTGCGATGAGCTCTGCGGCCCTGGCAGTGGCAAGGTCAGAGAGGTTCGGGTCCACTCCGCGCTCGAACCGTGACGAGGCCTCGGATCGAAGACCGAGGCGATGGGACGTCAAGATCACCGACGCTGGGTCCCAATGGGCAGCCTCGATCAGAACACGAGTCGTCGAATCCGAGACTTCGGTTGACTCTCCCCCCATCACCCCGGCGAGGGCGAGAACCTCGTGCTGGCCGGAGACGACGATGTCGCCCTCATCGAGTCGGCGATCTTGGCCATCCAAAGTCCTGAGGCGCTCTCCGTCTTTGGCCCTTCGAATGACCAGCCGCTCGCCGTCGATCTTGTCCGCATCGAATGTGTGGATCGGATGCCCGATCTCGAGCATGACGTAGTTGGAGACGTCTACAACGTTCGAGATTGGTCTTTGGCCTGCTGCTGCCAAACGCATCTGCATCCACAACGGCGA
>QIDH01000046.1 GCA_003229305.1 Acidimicrobiia bacterium
CCGGCACCGATGAGATGGTCGCGCTGATCCACGAAATGCGGACTCGGATTGTGACCAGCCTGAGCTTTGATGGCGATCGAATTCTGGGCGCAATCTTGTTTGAGGCCACAATGGACAGAGAAATCGAAGGCCGGGGTTCGGCTCACTACCTGTGGGATGTGAAGACCGTGGTGCCGTTCCTCAAGGTCGATGCGGGCCTCGAGGACGAGGCCGATGGTGTCCAGACGATGAGACCGATCCCAGGCCTTGAATCACTGCTGGAACGTGCCAAAGATGCCGGCATCTTTGGCACCAAGATGCGTTCTGTCATCAAGGCGGCCGATCCGGTGGGTCTCAGTGCTGTCGTGGAACAGCAGTTCGATGTCGCCCAGCGCATCTTGGACAAAGGACTTATCCCGATCATTGAGCCTGAGATCGACATCCACTCCCCTACCAAGGGTGAATGCGAGGTGCTGCTCAGAGAGGTGATCCTGGACCACCTTGACCGACTCGACGTGGCATACAAAGTCATGCTGAAATTGACCCTGCCGGACCAGGATGACTTCTACGTCCCGCTGATCGAGCATTCAAACGTGCTGAGGGTTGTTGCTCTGTCGGGTGGTTTCAGCCGCCAGAGTGCCAATGAGAGACTGGCGAGGAACCACGGGATGATCGCCAGCTTCTCGCGCGCCCTGACCGAGGGATTGACCTTCCAGCAGAGCGAAAACGAGTTCGACGACGCCTTGGATGTCTCCATTGCCGGCATCTTCGAGGCATCGAAGACATGACGAAGCCAGGGCGCGGTCGTCAATAGCGGCCAGGCTTTCCTCGTGCGTTCCCATCGACGGTCAGGCTCAGGGTGGTTTGCTGCCGCTGGTTGTGTAGGTGTGGCCCAGCTTGGTGGTCCATTGGTGGTCGCCGTTGGGGAGGGGCCGGTGGGTCCATCCGGATTGGTGTTTGATCCGGTGGTCGTGGCGGCACAGCGGGTCGAGGTTCCAAACGGTGGTGGGGCCGCCTTCTGACCATGGGACCCGATGATCGAGGTCGCTGTTGGTGGCGGGCATGCGACATCCGGGAAAAATGCAGGTGCGGTCGCGGGCCTCAACGTGGCGGCGTTGGCTAGCGGTGGGTCGACGCCTAGTCGTCCCGTTAAACACAGGAGCTGAGGTTTGGGGGTGGGTGACCGTGTAGCGCCACTCAGCAGATTCTTGTTGTTCTGTGACTTGGCGGGCGATATCGGCGATGACCGGCCCGTAGCCAGCCAACTCACCCGGATTGTCAGCCAATCGGGCCAACGTTTGCAGGTCGACGTGGATGTCTACCACACCCCTACCCGCAGACGCTGCGGTTGGTGTTCCTTCCAGCAGGTCCAGGAACACGTCAGCCCTGAGCTGATCCATGCTGCGGGTTTCATGCGAAGTCTTCAGGCTCTTGGCCAAAGCGCTGATCCGTCGGGTCACCGCGGCAGCCCGATCCGGAGCCAGATCGTATGCGAACAGGTTCGCAGTCCCTGACTCGGTCGGTAGGCACACCACCCGGCGTTGCCCCACTGCGTCTTCATAACGCTGCTCTGCTTCGTCTGGGTCCGCTTCGATACAGAGGCGGGTAATCCGAGCTCGTAGCTGGCCGGTGGTCAACCGCACCACAGCGCGAGCGGTCTCCTCAGACAGGTGGGCGGTGCCATACAAGATCGTTTTCGCCCTACGCACATCAATATCACCGGCGGCCAGAGCATCAGAAACCTGGGGTAGGCGCTGCTTGAGATCGAGGGCAAAGGCGAGTTCGCTGTCAGCGGCGCGCCGGGTCAAACGCAAAGCGACCCGGATCTCGGCTGCAGCGGCCTCGTTGGCCAATTCTGGGTCGTCGTCTAGTTGGCTCATGTGATCGGATACCGAGGCGATCGTTTCGTACACGCGGGCCGCGAAGTGTGATGCCATGCGCTGCTGGGCTCGTAGTACAACGATGCGGTCATGGCCGGATAGTTCCTCTAGGTCGACCGCGGACAGGATCGCAGCCAGGAAAACGCCCGGTTCCATCTGATCAAGGCCCGCTGGAATCACCTCAGAATGCGACCCAACTGTTGTGTCGAACATACGTTCGATCATATCACACCCCCAAGACAGAAAACACCCCCCACCAGGACTTTTCTAACCCAGAACCGGCCCATAGCGTCCGCTATTCGAGGCCGGCACAGGCCCGCGAGGTGGATGAATGTGATCGCCCCGATCGCCAGACCAGTGTTTGTCTGGGCTCACGGGCGTGTCATGGCACGGGGGGCTCGGGGGCTCGCCTCCTTCCAGGGAGCCCGATTGATCAGCGCCACTTGCGCGATTCAAGTCACCGTCGAGCTGGACGAGGCGCGCCGCAGGGTCTATCGGGATCACCCTCAGGGTTTGAGGGCGGTGACTTCGATCTCGATTTTCATGCGAGGATCAGATAGTCCTGTGACGAGCATGGTGGCGGCCGGAGCCGCTTCGCCGAAATATTCGCGGAGCGCCGGCCAGCAATCCTCGAAGTCTGCCGTGTCTGGCAGGTAATACTTCACCCGAACGACGTCCTCCGGTCCGGATCCGGCTTCGCGCAACGCTGCGTCGATATTGGCGATCGTCTGGTCGACCTGGTCGCTGATGTCCTCGGATATGACCATCGTCGAGTAGTCGAAGCCGGTGGTCCCGCTGACGAAAACCCACCGCCCGTCGACAACCGCCCGCGAATACCCGATCTGGGCCTCGAACGTGCTGCCCTGGCTGATCTTCTGTCTTCGGTGGCTCACGAATCCGATCCCTTCAGTGGATAGCCCGCCTTAGGCCAGTGGCTCAAACTGTCGAAGTCGACCGCGGCCGCCGGGTCTTGGGTTTGCAGCGAGGTGTGGTCGTGGCCGCGTATGGTGGCTGAATGGCTTGGACCTGTCATCGCAGGCTTTGACCGTAGCAAACGGCCTCATGCGGGTTTCGGGTTTCAGCTTATCCCCCGCCATAGCAGTTGAACGCAACCCCGGTGACGAAGCTCATCGGGTCGTTCTGGTCAAGGGTCTTTTTGGCCTGGTGGAGAGCATCAGGGAGGCTGGCTCCCATTGCGAGCGCCTGATGCAACGGCGCCATCAAGGCTGCGGATACCTGGTCGGGGACAGCAGTAATTGCGGCGACGACGGCAGCGGCGCCTCCTCCCAGCAACGACGCCAGTACTCCCTCTAGATCAGACCCGGACAGCGCTCCTGGGTTGCCGAGATCGCAAGCGGCCAAGACCCAATGATGAGCAGGTGAGCTCAGACCCTCCAGGTCGTGAACCGTCAAAGGTCCATCGCTCATCCGGAACCCTGAGAAGGTCGGGCTATCGGATCTGAGAGTGCCGTGGCAGGCGAGATGCACGAGTTTCGCGCCATCGACAGCTTCGAGCGTCGCCGAGACCGTGGCGGCCCGACCGACCAGAGCCTCCGCATCGCCGTGGATCTTCGCCACGAGCCGGACTTCGGCAGCAGCTGCATCCAAGCCTGGACCCTCAATCGCTACTACACGTTCGGACCGGGTGGAGCTCGTGGCAGTCGCCGCCCACAGCATGGCGGAAGGCACAATGCAGACGGCCACCTCCCTGAAGGTCGACAGCGAACCCCAGGGAAGTCCGATCATGTCGCTCGGCGGGACCACAACGGCATGACTGGGCGAGCCCATGAGTCGGGCGATAGGCCGAACCAGAGCGCTGTCGAGCACCTCCAGGGCGTCGTCGGCGCTCAACCGGGCTGCAGAAGCGCTCGCATCTGAGCGAGGTTGACTGAGGCGGTTGAGGGCAAACCCGAGGTTCCTGCCTGCCTCTTCCACCACTCCTATAGGTCCCATTCGCATCATTCGAACTGAATTCGAGCTGACAACAACGGAGATCAACTTTCCGTCAACAACGCCGTACTGGACGAGCACGCGGCTACCGAGCGCGGTCTTCAGGTGGGCGAGCCGCGACTGGGTCGGTCTGGCGAATGCGTCGACGCCGTCTTGTTTTTCCCGTTTCCAGGTCGCCGCCCGAATCCTGCCCTCCAGCCGGGCGAGCCTATCTTGTTGCGTTCGACGGCCGGAGTGGCCGATTGACGGGTCGTCGATGGCTCGGCGTGATTCCCTGAGTTCCGCGAGCAGCGGGCCGAGGTCGGCCGGGGTCCTTGCTGCAATCGCTCCGCCGATGACAGACGCCTTGGTCCGTTCGAGCCATGACCATACCTGGAGCGGGGTTCCATGCTCTAAGGCCGAGCGCAATCCCAACTCTGAGAGCTCGACCCCGTACTTGGCCGCCTTGGCGCGCAGCTCTGATGAAACGAAGGATTGGCGGTAGCGTTCGAGGGCGTCCAACCCGGCCCGCGATGCGCGCCCAAGCCGACGTCTGTCTCGCTTGATCTGCGACTCGAGAGATTGCGCCAAATGGCCCTGGATCCGAAGCAGCACAGGACCGGAGGAGGTCAAACCGGCAACTTGGGAGAAGGCCGTGCTGGCGTTTCGAGAGAGGCCAAGTCTGAGCGAGGTCCGACCTTTCAGCATTAGAGCATCGACCAGGCCGACATGATCGCCGTACTCCGAAAGACTGGCCTCGACCGCGGCGAGCTCAGCCAGGAAGCCCTCCCCGACATCGTTTTCGGAAGCCCTGGAACGTAGGGCGAGGAGTGAAGCCACCGCTTGCCAACCCTGCCGGTCCTGGCGGGCATACATCTCGGCAGCGGCATCGGCCGCGGTGATGCTCGCCTGAAAGTCTTCTCGCTCAAACGCGACACGAGCTTGCAAGATCAGTGCCTCGCCGAACATGAGGGATCCTCCTGGGACGTCCAGCTCGGTCACCGCCAAGCTGACGGCGCCGGCGGCCTCGTCGAGTAGACGAAGGCCGAGGAACGTGTGGGTCTTGTCGAGGAAGTGCTCGCCGAGTGGCAATTCTGCTTTCTGGAGCATTTTCAACGCGTCGTCATACAGTCTCAGCGCTTGGACAGGGTCGCCGGACTCGCCGGCGACGCCGGCCAGGTTGTGGGTCGCGATGGCCACCACCATTGGCGAGAATGATGACGCCAACTCGATCGAGACCTCGAGATGTCGCCTCGCTCCATCCAGATCGCCGAGGCGGCGCTTGACTTGTGCGAGATTGTTGTGTGTCTTTGGAGCGAGATCGATTCTGGTGCGTCCGGAGGATTCAATAACGAGTTCGTAGGCGGCCTCTGCCGCCGGAAGTCTGCCGGCGTGCTCCTCCAGAAGAGCCTCAGCGAACGCAACGTCTGGCAACGTCTCCACCGAAGCGCAATCGCGGGCCTTGGCGATGTCGCGTCTGGCGAGATCGATGCGGCCCTCCTCGAGGCGAATCGAGGACCTGGTGATGAGGACTTCGCTCAGGCGGCCATTGAGCCCGTTCCGTCTGGCCACACCAGCGGCCTCTGCAACCAACTTTTCTGCTGCCTCGTGGTCATAGAGCTCCCTCGCCGCCCGCCCGGCCGCTCGCAGAGCGACTACCAACGCTTCGGGCTGGTTGGCGTCCCGAGCGTCAGCGGCCACTCCCTCGGCGAGCCTTCGTCCTTTCGCCGGGTTCTTGAGAGCCTCGTTCGCAGCGGCAGAAGCTCGTATCAGGAGCGGAGGATCGGCCTCGACTTTCAAGATGCCACCTCGACCACGACAACGCTGAGTAGCTTAGAGGCTGTGCCAATGAGAGCGCCTCTTGGCGTTCGCTCGTAGGCGGCATTTGAGTCTGGGAGGACGATCATGCGCAACAGGACTGCGGCCATCGAACGACAACGCGCCCAACTTCTGACGTCTCAAGAAGACAACCGATCGGCCAGGAACCGACACAGACGGTTGATGGAATGGCTGATTGAGAGGCGACCCGTCGATCCTCATTGCCGTTGTGGCCACCAAGGCTGCGAGTTGGTCTCCACACTCCCTCCGATCGACTTGCTCGACTGGAGAGGAGATGGAGAGGTGTTGCCGGTGGTGGCGGGTGAACTATTCGTCGAGGTCCACGAAACCATGAAGCATGATTTCACGAAGATGTCCAGCACTCTCGAAGCTCTCGGATGGTCGGTCAGAGACGATCCGGCGAACAAACAGCAGGCGATCCCAGGGACACAATCGGAAACCGAATCGGTGACTGTCGTGCGGCTCGAGGCCGCGGATCGAGATACCAAGAACCTCAAGCAGGCCTTGGGCATTCTGAATGAAGGCGGTTGGACGGCCGGACCCAACCACATCATGCCGCTTGCATGGACCATCAAGGGCAAGGCAGGGCCGGAAATCGACTGCGAACCCCTTGGGAAGCTGAAAGGCTCAGAAGAATCCGGATCCTTGATAATCGCGGTTGACACTGGTCTCGCCGGAATGGAGGACCTTGGTCGCACCGACGGGCGGCTTGCCAGGGCACACGGAGACCGTGATCTGCTCGATGAGGTCGACAGGAATGGCAATCCTCAACCAGACGGTTGCCTTGATCTTGGGGCCGGGCACGGCACCTCGGTTGCAGGAGTAATCGAATCGGTTGATCCCACGCTGGACATCAAGATTCTCAAGGCGTTGGGACCCGACGGAGTGGGCGACGAAGCCACAATCGCCCGAACAATTCTCGCGGCGGCCGAGCAACTTGGAAACTGTGGCGTGATCAACCTGTCGTTCGGTAGCCAGAGCTACAACGATCAGCCTCCGATGTTGCTCTCGACGGAGCTTGCGAAGCTCGGTCTGACGGAATCGCAATCGCAGCTCTGTGTCGTGGCGGCGGCTGGAAACTGGGGCGATGACCGACCGTCATGGCCGGCCGCCATGCCAGGTGTGATATCAGTTGGGGGCCTGAACGAAGACGGCGGACCGGCCGAGTGGTCGAGCAGAGGCGAAGACGTTGCGTTCTCGGCGCAGGCCGAGGGCATCGTGGTGCCATATGTGGTTGGCAAGGAGACGCCAGGAACGAGTGACCCCGGTGACCCTTACGACGAGTACCCAGACCGATGGGACGGCCCCAACCCGAACGCTCTGTGGTTGGGCACTTCCTTCGCTGCACCCCAGGTCGCAGCAAAACTCGCTCACTATTTGAGCAAGCATCAAGGGGCTAGCAGGGCGGACGCGGTTGAGTGGCTGGAAGGCCATGGCGAGCCGCTCGAGGACTTCGGTGTTCGCCTCCCCGATCTATGGCGGCAGCGACATTGAGGTGAGTTCGCGGCCCTGGCTCATGAGATGGGCAAGGGCCGGCCAGTACGCGGCGGCCTGAGCCACCCGCGGCTACCGTCTCGAAACATATGTGGCTGAGGCGGTGGCATGGGTAACGCATGGGATTCGGTCCTGAGCTTCTTCGATCGGTTCCCATACGTCGAGGGTCTGCTGATCGTCGTCGTGTTCGTCATTGCCGCCAGGTTGGTCGACCGGGTGCTCTCCGGCTCGTTACGCCGGCTGGTGGCTCGTTCGAATACCGATTTTGACGACAAGCTGATCGATATCCTGCACCGCCCGGTCCTCACCACAGTTGCGTTGATCGGTCTCATCCTGGCGACCTACCGCCTGGACCTGAGCACCGACATCGAAGATGTCACCGTGACGATCGTCCAGACGATCCTCGCGATCGCCTGGATCTTGTTCGGTCTGCGGTTCTTCCGGCTGTTGCTCGGCACGATGAAACGCAACACCAACAAGTACCGGCTGGTTCGTCAAACGACCGAGCCGTTGCTCGCGAACGCAGCGGCTGTCGTCTTCTTTCTGATTGCGGTGTACTCGATTCTCATCATCTGGGACATCGACATCACCGGTCTCGTGGCCTCGGTCGGAATCGTCGGCCTCGCGCTGAGTTTCGCCGCCCAGGACACCTTGTCCAACCTGTTTGCCGGGGTCGCGATCCTTTCGGATAGGCCATACCAAATTGGGGATTTCATCATTCTCGATACCGGCGAGCGTGGCGAGGTCACCCGGATCGGATTGCGATCCACCCGCCTGTTGACTCGTGACGACGTGGAGGTCTCAGTTCCCAACGGGGTTATGGGAGCGACCAAGATCGTGAACGAGGCCGGCGGCCCGCCCAACCGGTACCGAATCTCGACCAGCGTTGGGGTGGCCTATGGATCGGACGTTGACCAGGTGATCGACGTGTTGGGTGCGGTAGCCGTTACACATCCGAAAACCCTCGCCTCCCCTGAGCCGAGGGTGCGGTTCACGGCGTTCGGTGCCTCGAGCCTCGACTTCGCTCTCCAATGCTGGATCCGACGCCCTGTGGACCGTGGGGTGGTGCTGCATGAACTGAATCTGGAGATCTACCGGCAGTTCATGGCCAACCAGATAGCCATCCCGTTTCCCCAACAGGACGTGTACATCAAAGAGATACCATCCGGCGCCCCTCAACCGCCTCGACCAGAACCGCCCCCAGACACCAGGCTGCCCGCCTGAGCCGGCCTGCGACGCCGTCGTCTCGGTGATCTATGGCGGATCCTCGGTTGCCACCAAATATCCTCCGTTAGGTGGCAGCTCGGCCAGGTCAGTTGCTCAAGCGAGCGACTCCAACCAGCGATCGAAACCTCCAGGGGCCTTGGGTCCCTTGGAGCGGAACGTGCCGGTGACAGCCGCACCTCGGGCTTCGAGGGCGCTGGCCATCTTTTCCAGCATCTTGCCGGGAGAGGTCTTGTAGGTGCAAAAGACCGCGGCTGGCTTACCCTCAAGGCTGAGTGTATCGACGAACGCCATGGTCGCCTTCGTCGCATGTTGGAGGATGAAGAAGAGGCCCTCTGTCCAGCTCCCGATGCACACTGCGCCCGCCGCCGAGACGACGTCGGCCGACGCCGATTGCACGGAGACAGCCGTCGCTTGATGACCCGCGGCCAAGGCCATCTGAGCCATCTCTTCGGCGGCCGCCTCGGTCGTTCCGGTGCGGCTGTCATACACGATTGCGATGTTCATCGTTCTCCTGCCTCGGTTCGGTCTCATCCGATGGTGCTGACCACCGTCGACTCAGAGTGAAGTCGGTCCCATAGGAGCCTCCCAGGGTCAAAAGACTCTTGGTTGGTGGGAGGAATGTGGCACCTAGAGGAACGGGATCCGCTCGTAGCCGGCACCGAGGATTCCGTCCGCGTCCACCTCGAGCCATGAATCGAGGACGGTGGCGTAGACCGAGCGGAAGTCGACGGTATGTTTCATGTTGGAGGTCTCGTCAAGGGCGGTCAGGCTCGGCGTTTGTCCGAACCGGCCGCCAATGACCGGGCTGCCGACCGCAAACATGGGCGAGGCCGTCCCGTGGTCGGTTCCGCTGCCGTTGTCGCGTGGGCGTCGACCGAACTCGGACATGGTCAGCACGATCGCCCCGTCTGACATGCCGGCATCGGCGAGTTCGGAGAAGAAGGTTTTCAGACCTAGATCAATCTCGGTCAGCTCGGTGGTGTGGCGGCCGAGTTGGTTGTTGTGGGTGTCGTAATCACCGAACCCGTGAACATAAATGACCTTGGGCGCCAACCCTGACGTTATGAGGCTGGCGGCTACGGACATCTGGTCTTCGAACGCCCCCCGGCGAGCTCGATCCGCCTGGCCTCCGAGAGCCGAGGCCAGCGCTCCGCGCGAGTCTGCGGTGGTGCTCAAGGATTGGCGGACGGCACCCGTGAGTCCGCCGGATCCATCCTCGGCGGGGGCGAACCCGCCCCAAGCCCCCATCAGTTCGTCGACGTTGTCGATCCACGGCGGGACCCTGGGTTGGAGCCCAGTGGCGTCCTTGATCGACATGCTGAAAGACGAGTTCCCGAGCAGGGCCCGACTCGGATTCGGACCGATGGTGATACCAGCCAGCGGATCGTCGTAGCCGACCGTCCCGTCGAGCATCCGCCCCAGCCATCCCGCTGCATCGCTGGTTCCGACATCGGCGGTCCACCAGGTGTCGATTGACTCGAAATGTGACAGGTTCGGTTCCGGATACCCGACACCTTCGACGATGGCTAGTCGGCCGGCCTCGTACTCGCCTGAGAGGAAGTTCAGCTCCGGATGGAACCCGACCTCGCCGTCCAGATCGATCGGGTTCTCGATTGCCAGTTCCGGTCTGAGGTCGTAGTAGGTCGAGTTGGCGTGGGGCACGACCGTATTGAGCCCGTCGTTGCCTCCGGCCATCTCCACGACAACCAGGGTGCGGCCTTGGGCGATCGAGCCAAACGTTGTAGGCGGCGTAGCCGCCAGCGGCCTCAATGCGGATGGAACGCTGCCGTCCCTTGCCCAGACGGTCACGGCGTAGCCGCCGATCGTGGTCACGACAATTGAAGCTCCGAGCCCTTTGACGAATTTTCGGCGGGTGACCGCTTGGCAGGGTGGGTCGGTCTCTCCGTCGTATGTGTCCCTGGCAGACATGGGAATATCAGTGTCCTTCCTACGTCAAGATGAATTCGGGAGAGGCGAGCGCGGAAGCGAGCTTCGACAACGGGTCGTCGAAGCCGTCGAGCACGGCGATCGTTGAGCTGGATGCGTCGAAGATCCCGAGGGTCTCGAGCGCCTCTGTGGTCGTGAATGGTTCGGCCCGTTTGGGTATCAACCAGAGGAGGTCGAGCGTGTGGGTCAACAGATACGGCCCGAGTAGCTCGGTGCCGTCTGGGTACCCGGCCGGATTTGGTGGGAGGAAGGGAACATATCCAGAGAATCGGAGGATCTCCGTCAATCCATCCAGGGTCTGTTGCTCAGGGAAGGCCTGCATGAGGGTGATTGCCTTTTCGAGCGGCGTCCGCACTCTGGCCCTGATCGCCTCGTCCGACGAAAACTCTGGGAGAGAGACGATGGAAGCGACCAGCGGCATCACCTCGTAGTCGGTGCGGAATCCGGTCGCAAGATCTTGCAAGACGTCTGGACCAGGAGCCAAACCGACTAGTTCATGGAACAACTTGGCGGCGACGTGCTCGGCTGTGGATGGCTGCTCGAGAAGGAGGTCGATTGTCGAGGCCATGCCATGGTTCGCAGTCGAGCCGAGAATGGTCTTCGACCCTGCGTCGTGGCGGCGATCAACCAACCCTGACTGCCACAGCCCAATCCCGAGCGCATCCAGGTCTGGACCGACGCGTTCGCCAGGTACGTTGATGACCCATCCGGTGAACGCCCGCCCGGCTTCTACGACGTCGTTTTGGGAGTAGTTGCC
>QIDH01000094.1 GCA_003229305.1 Acidimicrobiia bacterium
CGCTATCCGCCGCAACGTGGCGGGCAGATGACTGGCGGGGCCGGCGAGCGGCCCGTCAGTCAGACGCTTTCGCCAATGGCGCGCCTCGGCAAAGCGAAAACTACCGTGTCTCGACCGAAGGCAGCTCCAGGCGAAATTCTGTCCATCCCTCGGCTCGGCGGTAGGTCAGATCACCGTCCATCAATCGCGATAGGGTTCGTGAGATGGTCAAACCCAGACCGAGCGAGCCAGGTTGGCTCGGTTCGTCGTGTGCAGACTGGTAGGCGTCAAAAATCTTCTCTGCTCCAGCGTCCGGGACGCCGTCTCCATCATCTCGCACCAATACGGCCACAACGTCGCCATCTCCTACTATCTCGACCTCGACGCGCCTGCCCCCGTATTTGGCGGCGTTCGCGAACAGGTTCCGTAAGACCTGGCGCACTCGAGGAGGATCGGCCAAGACCACCAGGTCTTCGCCGCGGACCTCGACGAGACGACCATCAGGCAACGCCTCGGCAGCCTGTGTGACCACTGCAAGGATGGCGATCGGCTTGCGCTGAACTTCGAGCGTGTTGAGGTCGGCCCTGGCTGCCGTCAGCAAATCTTCGACGATGTTGCCAAGGTCCCTCGCCTCTGCCGCGATGAACTGGGTCGCCTGATCCTTGTCCTCTTCGCTGAAATCCAGCCCCTCCTCGGCAAGTACCTCAGCGAATCCGAGGATGGCAGTCAGGGGAGTCCGGAGCTCGTGGCTGACCGACGCGATCAACTGATCCTTCGATCGGATCAGATCCCGCTTCTTCTCGACCTCGAGCTCCAACCTATTCAGCGCCGCAATACGAGTCACCGCGGACGAGACCTGAGAAGCGACTGCCGTAATCGTGCGATGGTCACGCTCGGTCAACTCTCCTCCTGGCGCAAGCCGGGGGCGCACGACGAGCAAACCGACCTGGCCGTCACCCGAGATCACCGGATACGAGGAGGCCTTCGACCAAGTTGATCCAAAGACATCGCTCGCGCAGGCACACCCCGGTCCGTCGCGGCGACCCAGGTGCATACGAGCCATCTCCGGCCAATTCGCATGGGGATTCACCCTTTCGTCCTGCTCGATGGTGTACAACACCGGTTCCTCACCTTGAAAGAGTACGGCGGCCGCCGCCGGCCTGGTCAGCTCAGACACATGGGTCACCGCCTGCTTGCCCACATCCGCCAGCGATACGCACGTTTCCAGATCCTTGGTCAGCTCGAAAACTATCTCCAATTCGCCATGGCGTCTGCCGAGTTGTTCGAACCGTCTCAGTGCCCAGAACACTGGAACAAGCGCAACTCCGATCAGTAGAGCGACCCTGGCGTCGGTCCACGTGGCAACGGTCCAGAGCACACCGAGCAAGCTGGCGGCTGCGCCGATGAAGAGGCTGATACCGATCTCCCTAGATCGTGCCACCAGGGAACGCTCGGCGTCATGCATGGCGATGGCTACTCCGACCATCAACGAGCTGATTCCCGCAGCAGTCATGCCGGCAAGGAACAGGGCGAACCACGCGAGCGGTTCCGTCGGGTCCATCCCATTTCGCCCTATGTGGAAAACAGCCGCAGCGGCTGAGGTTCCGAGAAAGAACATGGAGAGGTTGAACGTCAGCCGTTCGAAACGTTGCCGGTGGGCGAACACCAATGGGACGGCAGCGCCGACGAGATGAGACATCACCAGCATCAGCGGACTAAGGAAAGCCAAACCCACTACCAGCGGAACCTCCGTAAGCGAAATGGTGTGCGAAGACCGGCGTGTCGGAAGATGGATGGATTTCCACTCGAGCAACGCAAACACGGCAGCGATCAGCCACCAAGGAACCGAGTAGGTCGTGTCGATCGGCGGAAAATCAACCCCGAACAGTACGACGGCTCCGATCAGGACAGCGCTCGCGCTGAGCGCCCATATCCGGCCATGCACGAACCGTCCCGCCATCTGCACCGTCCTCTACGGCTCTATACGAAGATCGGCCGGCGTGTTGCGCCGACCGATCTGACCTTTGCAGCAAGAGAAACTCTACACGGCAACTAGTTCGCTCTCCGCCATAGGACCATTCCACGAAGAACCCGCCATAGGACCATTCCACGAAGAACCCGCCATAGGACCATTCCACGAAGAACCCGCGAGCGGACGGAACGCGCAACTTGAGGTCCCTTTGGACGCGTTTGTGTACGACTTGTGCATGATTGCACCCCTCTCGGCCGGGGCGCAACACGATGCGTTGCTTCAGACCCGCGACCTCCTTCGGTTATGCCATAGGCGGGATGAACGTGTCAATTAAATTTCGCACGATTTGACTAGTTACACCGAAAAGTCCATAGATCTAGACACTTTGGGGCGAAAACGTATGCAAAAGGGTCTAGCCTCATCTCGGTTACGGAGGTACCCACTGAACAACGTATTTGAGCTGATCGAAACGAAACGCGACGGGAAGAGGCTCAATCCGTCCCAGATCGAGTGGTTCATAAAAGGCGCCACCTCACGACGGATACCCGACTATCAGGTAACCGCCATGTTGATGGCAATCTTCTTCAACGGGCTCGATCGTGATGAACTCTCGGCGTGGACGGCTGCCATGCTGCATTCAGGGGAGGTGCTCGATTTTGGCCATCTCGACAGTTCAGTCGTCGACAAACATTCCACTGGAGGCGTCGGCGACAAGGTCAGCATCCCTCTCGCTCCCCTTGTGGCCGCGTGCGGTGTCAGCGTCCCGATGATGTCGGGTAGGGGGCTAGGGCACACCGGCGGCACCCTGGACAAACTCGAATCGATCCCAGGCTTTTCGACCCAGCTCGACTCTGACACTTTCAAGACCATGGTGGCGACTCACGGGATGGTCCTCGCCGGTCAGTCTGAAACCTTGGTCCCGGCCGACCGGCTGTTCTACGCCCTCAGGGACGCCACTGCCACCGTTCCGTCGATCCCTCTCATTTCTTCTTCGATCATGTCGAAGAAGCTCGCAGAAGGGCTGGACGCGCTCGTTCTCGATGTGAAGGTCGGAAGCGGCGCATTCATGAAGGACCTCGGTTCGGCCAGGACGCTCGCCAAGACCATGGTCGACATCGGGGCCTCCCACGGAGTTGCAGTCAGTGCCCTCCTGACCGGCATGGATCAGCCGTTGGGCAGAGAGGTAGGCAACGCCAACGAGATCCGAGAATCGGTCGAGGTACTACGCGGCGAAGGACCGGCCGATCTGACAGAACTGGTCCTCGAGCTCGGCGCCGAGATGTTGTTGACAGGCTCAGCCGCACAGTCGCGCGAAGAAGCGCAGGACCGGATTAGGTCCGCGGTCGACAGTGGTGCCGGCCTTCAAAAACTTGCAGACGTCGTGACAGCCCAGGGCGGGGACGCCAACGCCCTCGAGGACTTGGCCCTCCTCCCATCCGCAGAGGAAAATATGACGATCAACGCCGATCGGTCCGGCATTGTCGCGAGGTGCGACGCCCATGCCATAGGAGTAGCGGCGATGCGACTCGGGGCAGGGCGCGAGACCGCGGCTGACAAGGTAGATCACGCAGTCGGAATCAGGGTGCTGGCCAAGATTGGTGACCGTGTAGAGGCAGGAGAGGCACTTGCGGCACTTTCGTACAACAATCCGGCCAGACTCGCAACGGCCACTGCAATTCTCTCAGAGGCCTGGTCCATCGTTGATGGGCCTGTCGATGTTCCGCCACTGATCTTGGAGACGATTCGATGAACTACGACGAAATCGAACACGCTGCCGCGGTGATCAAAGAACGCACTGGAAGGCAACATACCGTGGCCCTGGTACTCGGCTCTGGCCTCGGCGAATACGCCGCAACTCTGCCAAACGCCGTCGAGATGTCGTATGGCGAGATTCCGGGAATCCCGGTGCCATCGGTGCACGGGCACGGAGGGACGTTGATTTCCACACGAATGGGAAACGGCGCCGCGTTGGTGTTCGCGGGTCGTGTGCACTTTTACGAAGGTTGGTCGCTCGAAAAACTGGTGTTCGGGGTCCGCACTGCGGTACTGAGCGGGTGCCGGAAGATCATCTTGACGAATGCGTCTGGTGGCTGTGGAGAGGGTTTGGCAGCGGGGGATCTGGTTCTGATGACAGATCATCTCAACCTGACCGGCCAAAGCCCGCTCCATGGAGCCAATGATGATCGAATCGGTCCTCGGTTTCCTGACATGACAGAGGTCTATTCGGCCGCGCTCAGAGAGGCAGGCCACTCCGCTGCCGAGACCGCGGGGACCTCCCTCAAAGAGGGGATCTATGCGTGGTTCACTGGCCCTTCCTACGAAACACCTGCTGAGGTGCAAATGGCGAAGCGGATGGGCGCTGACCTTGTGGGGATGTCGACCGTGCCAGAGGCAATCGCCGCGAAACACATGGGAGCAGACGTGCTCGGGATGAGCCTCGTCACCAACCTCGCGGCCGGCATCTCGCCGACACCGCTCAGCCACGACGAAGTAACTGCAACTGCCGCGCAAGCCAGAGGGCGATTCACCTCCGTCGTCGACAATCTGCTCCAACGCCTGCTGGCCTGAGGCCATGCGCACATTGGCCTTTGTGAAACCGGCAAACCGGTTTGGTTCGTTCGCCCTCGGGTCGATAGTCAGCGCATGGACAATCAACAGCGAGCGACCGAACTCATCGAAAAAGCGAATGCGCGGCACGCGGAGGGGCGAGGTATCGCGGCCGCGCCGTTGTACCAGGAGGCAGCGGGCCTGTTCGCCCCATACGCCTCTTTCAACCTCGTCGCCGCCGACATCCTCATGGAGTTCGACCAGTACTCGGAGGCGGCGTCCGCGTACCAGGGCGTTCTCGACGAGCACCCGGACCACGACCAGGCGCAGGCCGGACTCAAGGCCGCCAACAAGAAACTCGGCAAGAAGGAAAAGAGCGGACTCTTCCGCAGGAAGTAACCGATCCTGTGCGCAGGCCGGCCAAGAACCCACAAACGCTCCCACACGCCGGTCAGGTCGCCGGACAGACCAGGCCTTGAATGGACGGCCGGCGATGCTCGCTGGCTCGTTAGCATCGGCGTCAACTACCAAACCACCAAGGAGTTGCGATGGACATCGCGGTCTGCGTCAAGCAGATTCCTGACCCCGCGTCACCGCCTGAGCTCGATCCAACCACCAACCGCCTCGTGAGGCCAGACGAACAAGTACTGGACGACACCGACCGGTACGGTCTCGAGGTCGGGCTGCAATTGGCGGAAGACAATGGCGGCACGGTCACGATCGTCTCTATGGGACCCGCAGGGTCGATGCAGGGAATCAGACAGGCGCTGGCCATGGGAGCGGACCAGGCAATCGTGATCGACGATGCGAACCTCGAGGGCGCAGACGCGCTCACCACCGCCAGGGTTTTGGCGGCCGCGATCTCCAGAAACCCTTTCGACGTTGTGATAGCCGGGGTCGAATCGACTGACGGCTACAGCGGCGTAGTGCCCCAAATGATGTCCGAACTCTTGGATGTTCCAGCGCTGACCTTCGCTAGAAGGGTCGAGATGGAAGGGTCCACCGTTCGAATCGAACGGCAGACGGCAAGCGGGTACGACAAGGTGGAGGCGTCTCTACCCGCCCTCCTCGCAGTCACCGCTGGCGTTGTCGAACCCAGGTATCCGACGTTCAAGGGGATCATGGCCGCCAAATCCAAGCCGGTCGAGAAACTGACCGCCGAAGAACTGGGAATCGATACCACAGCGGGTCAACAGATTGCCTCGATATCTCCGGCCCCGGAAAGGGCAGCAGGCGAGATAGTCGAGGACGATGGCGAAGCCCATCTACGGATAATCGAGGTTCTTGAACAAGCGAAGGTGATCTGAATGGCACTCGACCAGGTGTGGGTCTTCTCTGAAGAAATCGACGATGCGCCGTCCGCCACCTCGCTCGAGCTGTTGACGAAAGCGAGAACTCTGGAAACAACAGTTTCCGTTTTGTACCTGGGCAAACGGTCGGATACGGCTTTTGCTGAGCTCGGTGCCCACGGGGCATCGCGAGTCCTGCTGTTGAGCGGCCAAACAGATCAGCTGCCTTCTGCTCCCGCCGCGGCGGCCATTTGCGAGATCGTCGAGTCGGAGATGCCAGATCTGCTGCTGTTCGGCCAGGCACCTACGGCCCGCGACATCGCCGGAAGGGTTGCGGCCCGTCTCGGCCGCTCCGTAATCGCGAACTCCGTCGATCTGAACACCGAGGACGGTCTGACGGTCGTGACCGAGATCTTTGGCGGCACTCAGCTGGTTGCAACCAACTTCACCGGCGAGACGCCACACATCGTCATTGTGAGGCCGAAATCGTTCGCGGCCGATCCATCAGATGGAGGCGCACCAGAAGTAGTCGAGGTACAGATGCCGGACGCTGGACGATCGAGCGCGACCATCACGGAGCGGGTTGTCGAAGCGGCCGAAGGCCCACAGCTGGCCGAAGCAGCGGTGATTGTGACGGGCGGACGGGGAATCGGGGCTGCTGAGAGCTATGAGCTCATCGAAAAGGCCGCTGCCCCACTGAAAGCGGCGACCGGGGCCACACGGGCGATAGTTGACGCCGGCTGGGTGCCGTATGCCAAGCAGGTCGGCCAGACCGGCAAGACGGTCAAACCCGACGTCTACATAGCGGCAGGAGTTTCTGGCGCTATGCAACATCTCGTCGGGATGAAAGACTCAAAGATCATCATCGCCATCAATAAGGACCCGGACGCGCCCATCTTTGGAGTGGCAGACCTGGGTGTGATCGGAGATGTCCACAAAGTGCTCCCCAAGCTGATTGAGGAACTCGAGAAGCGCACATAGGCACGCAGCGGACGGCGGATCAGTAACCGCGCAGTACGCTGCATCCATGGCAGGCTATTCGAGCACTCCGCTCGCCAAGAAACTCGGGATCAAGCAGGACCAAAGGGTCGGTTTGATCCGAGACCCTGGGCATTTCGCCGAGTTGGTCGCTCCATTGCCTCTCGCAGTCGAGCTGGTCAGGAACCCGAGATCGCCCTGTGAGGTCTTCGTGCTGTTCGCCAAGGACAAAAAGACGTTCACGACCTTGCTCCCAAACACCTTGGACATCCTGCCCGCTGACGGTTCGTTGTGGATCTCCTGGCCAAAGAAGTCTTCTCCTCTCTACATGGACATGACCGAGGATGTCATTCGGGATGTGGCGCTGCCGACCGGCGTGGTCGACAACAAAGTCTGCGCAATCGATGACGATTGGAGCGGACTGCGTTTGGTCGTCAGGCGCGAGAATCGACCCGCATGGGCCAGACACAGCTGATGATCGGCCTGGTGGACAATGGCTGACCAAGTGATGGTCGAAGTAGGTGGCGAGCAGGTACGGATCTCGTCACCCGGTCGGGTCGTGTTCCCAGACCAGGGGTGGACCAAACTCGACGTCGCCCAGCATTTCATCTCCGTCGCCGAAGGCACGTTGAGAGGCATTTACGGCCGCCCAACAATGATGAAGCGCTACATGAAAAGCGTGACCGTAGACCCGATCTACAACAAACGGGCGTCCAAGAACACGCCTTTTGAGACGGCCGACGTACGTTTTCCTTCCCAGCGGCCTGGAAGGATGAACGTTCCAAGAACCGAGGCGGATGTTGTGCGTTTCGTGCAACTCGGATGCCTCGACTTCCATCCGTGGCCGGTCAGAGCCGAAGACATCGACCATCCTGACGAACTCCGATTCGACCTCGACCCTACCGAGGGGTTCGGCCTGGCCGAGATTCGTTTGGCCACCTTGGCCCTCCAGGAGCTCCTCACCGAGGTCGGACTGGTCGGCTGGCCCAAGACCAGCGGAAGTCGAGGAATCCATGTCTACGTGAGGATTGAGCCGATCTGGGACTTCTTCCAGACGAGGCGGGCAGTGTTGGCCATCGGCCGAGAGTTGGAACGCCGTCATCCAGACCTGATCACGACAAAATGGTGGAAGGAAGAACGCACCGGCATCTTCATCGACTACAACCAGAACGCTCGCGACAAGACGGTGTCGTCTGCATACGGTGTCCGGCCAACCGGGTACGTCTCTGCCCCGATCACCTGGGACGAGGTGCCTGAGGTGCAGATCGAAGATTTCCCCATGGTCGGATTCGCTGAACGGTACGCCTCGGTTGGTGATCTCAGCGAGGGGATCGACCAGGAAGTGGGACGGATAGACACCCTGATGGAATGGGTGCTTCGCGATGAGGACAACGGGCAGGGCGAAGCACCATGGCCTCCCAACTACCCGAAAATGCCTGGGGAGCCGCCAAGAGTGCAACCTTCGAAGATGGTCAAAGAAAACTGGGAGGAATAGCAGAGAGATCACTGCCGCTCCTCACCCCGCAATGACGTCGCTGAAACCACCACCCTCCGGACGGACCAGCTGATCCATGGTGCATTCAGAGGCCGGTTTGTCCTGGCGCCATCGCTCGAACCTGGTGGCATGACGGAACCTGCCTCCTTCCAGTTGGTCGTAGCTAATTTGGACCACGACCCCCGGATCGACAGGCGTCCATTGCGCAGACTTCTCAGATGACCACCGACTCTGGGCACCAGGTTCCCTCGTCTTGTCTCCCCCACCGAAGCTCTCGTCGCTGCGGATTTTCTCAAACTGTTTCAGCAGCTCAACCCTGTCGTGGTCGGAGAATCCCGAACAATGACCTATGAAGTGTAAGTCGCCCTGGTCGTTGTAGAGTCCAAGCAGGATCGACCCGATTTTGTCTCCGTCCTTGTGCACCCTGTACCCACCAACGACGCAGTCCGCGTCTCTGCGGTGTTTCCATTTGATCCAATCGCGCTTGTTCTCTCGGTATACGCCGTCGATCTGCTTGCAGATGATCCCGTCGCAACCTGCGTGTTCGAACTCGTGGAACCAACGCTCGGCAACAGTCAGATCTTCGGTCACCGGCGTCAGATGCCACGGGTGGGCGAGGTTATCGAACAGGCTCTCGAGCCGATCTCGACGCTCTGCATATGGATGGTCCCTGAGGTCTTCACCCTTGTCTGCGAGAAGGTCGAAACAGACGAGCTGGGCCGGAATCTCGGCCGCCAACATGTCCACCCTCGACTTAGCCGGGTGAATCCGGAGCTGAAGGCTGTCGAACTTGGTGATGTCATCCACGACCACCACCACCTCGCCGTCTACGACTGTGCCAGACGGCAATTGGTTGAGGCCGGCCGCCAGTTCAGGGAAATAGCGGAGCAAGGTCTTGCCGTTGCGTGAGTCCATCCTGACCGGATCACCTCCGTATGCGATCATTCGAAACCCGTCCCACTTTGGCTCGTACACCCAACCGGGCGGACTCGGCGGGATCACCTTGATCTTGGCGATGGCCGGCTTGATCGGCGGCGTAAACGGGTAGGTCACGGCGACTCGTCCAACGGCTCTGGCAGAACGAACCCATGCGGATGAAGCTCATCCAACCGATATTCACCCACAACACCCTCGTTGCCGGTGACGATCACGTTTTCGACCTGGAATTCGTTCATGAGCTGGCGGCAGTTGCCGCACGGATATGTGCCAGTGATGTCC
>QIDH01000026.1 GCA_003229305.1 Acidimicrobiia bacterium
ATGCTCGCGGGTGCCGAACTCTTCGCGGCCGCGATTTGATGTCGGTTCGTTTGTCGCGCCAGCGGTTCCGCCCTCCGCAAGGGCCAAGTCGCGACAAGGTCATGCGGATGACGGACGGCGGATGCCGGACAGCGGGTTTCCGGACCGCGTGTTTTTGGTTGGCACGACGGTTCCGCCCTCCGCAAGGGCTGAGTCGCGACAAGGTCATGCGGATAGCGGACGGCGGACGGCGGAAAGCGGGTCTCCAGACAGCGGTCTCCCGAACAGCAGTCGACGCACCCCAGTCTGGGGTTCTCCATGACCCTGGCGATCGTTTTCTGGGCTGAGCTTGCCATCAAGATCGGGATCATCGCGGCGGCGGTCCCGGCCATCGGAATGGTGCTTGGGTTCGCTGAGATGAAGTTGTCCGCCCACATGCAGAGTCGGATTGGGCCGTATTTCGCGGGCGGCCGTTTCGGCTGGATGCAGCTCATCGCGGATGGCGTCAAATTCATGCAGAAGGAAGACATCATCCCCGCGGATGCAGATCGTCCGGTCTTCCGGTGGGCACCCGCCCTGCCTCTCATCGGCACGATGGCGCTGCTGGTTATTGTCCCGATCAGCGCCGCCGAACTGGGAATCATCCAGGACCTCGAAGTCGGCATCTTCTACGCCCTTGCCATCTCGTCGCTCAGCACCATCGGAGTGCTGATGGCCGGGTGGTCCTCGGCGAACAAATACTCGCTGATGGGTGGTCTGCGGGCCGCCGGACAGCTCATCGCCTATGAACTTCCACTCGTTCTGGCAGTCGTCGGGGTCGTGATCCAGGCCGGCACCATGTCGATGCAGGGCATCGTCGAAGCCCAGACGGCCCAGGCCTGGCCCTATGTCGTCACCCAGTTCCTCGGCTTCGGCATCTTTTTCATCGCCGCGCTTGCCGAGTTGAACAGGATTCCCTTCGACATGCCGGTCGCCGAATCCGAGTTGGTCATGGGCTACGTCACCGAATATTCGGGCTTCAGGTTCCTGTTCTTCTTCCTGGCCGAATACGTGAACATGTTCACGATGTCCGCCATCGCGGTCACCCTGTTTCTCGGCGGCTACTGGTTCTGGGGGATCCCGACAGACTCGGCTCTGCTCGGAGTGATCGTCCTGCTGGCCAAGTCGTTCGTTCTCGTTTTCGTCATGATCTGGTTCCGTTGGACGTTCCCGAGATTCAGGGAAGACCAGCTCCAGACGCTCGCCTGGAAATGGCTGATCCCACTGTCGGTGCTCAACGTCATCGCCACCGGCGCTTTCAAGGTGTTGCTGTGAAGAAACCGCTCGGCTACGGCCTGCTCGTCGGACTGAAGGTCACCTTCAAGACCATGATCCTGACCTGGGTGTCCATCGCCACGAGGGGCCGCAAGGGCCTGCAATCCACGGTGAACTACCCGAAGGTCAAGGAGGTACCAGTCTCGCGGGCCAGGGGAGTCATCGCCCTGGATCAGGAAAACTGCACTGTGTGCATGCTGTGCGCCCGCCAGTGCCCTGACTGGTGTATTTACATCGAAGGGCACAAGGAACAAAAAGAACCGAGCTCGCCTGGCGGCCGGGTACGCAAGCGCAGCACGCTCGACCGTTTCGACATCGATTACGCCCTCTGCATGTATTGCGGCATCTGCGTCGAAGTCTGCCCGTTCGACGCCCTTTACTGGACCCCAGAGTACGAGTACAGCGAGTTGGCGATGGGCGACATGCTGCACGACATGGACCGCCTCCAGGACTGGATGAGCACGGTTCCAGACGCCCCGGAGATCGAAAAATGAGGGGCCGGCCATGACCTTCGGTGACTGGATCTCGGAACCCACCAACTGGGCGTTCCTGGTGATGGCGATCCCGCTCGTGCTGGCCGCGTGGAGGGTCGTGACCTCACGCAACGTAGTACACGCCGCCCTTTCACTTGTGTTCGCTCTCGCCGCTTCTGCCGGATTGTTCATCCTGCTGGGCGCCGAGTTTGTGGCCTGGGTCTTGGTGCTGGTCTACATCGGTGCGGTGATCGTCCTGTTCCTTTTCGGGATCATGATCACCAGAGCTCCGATCGGAATGGAAGCCGAACTCAGCCACGCCAAACGCTGGCCGGCCGCCCTCGCCGCGCTGTCGATCTTCACCACGACGAGCTGGTTGTCTGTTGACGCCTTCGGGACCACCGAGATCGTGGACGTCGGGGTGCCGACCTCAACCGAGGTGCTCGGCAGAGGCTTGCTCGGCCAGTTCGTGCTTCCGTTCGAAGCGGTCGGATTTCTGTTGCTCGCTGCGCTGATCGGCGGGGTGACCTTGGCGAGGCGTGACGACAATCCCGCTGAGGAGGAAGCCAGACTGGCTGCCGAAGAGACCGAGGCCAAGCCATGATTGTCAGCCAGTTCCTGGTTCTCGCATCGCTCCTGTTTTCCTTGGGCGTCTACGGCCTGTTGGTCAGGCGCAACGCCGTGACGGTGCTGCTGGCCGTCGAGCTGATGCTGGCCGGCGTCAACATCAATTTCATCGCATTCGAATCCGTCATACGTGACTCGTTGGCCTCCGGGCAGATCTTCACAATTTTCGTTCTCACGATTGCGGCTGCCGAGGTCGGAATTGGGCTCGGCATCGTCTTGCTCATATTCCGCAACAGGGCCACCGGCAACGTCGATGAGCTGGACCTGATGAAATGGTGAACGTGGTCGCTCTCGCCCAAACAGTCCTGGCCACCGCCGAGGAGGGCGAGGCCGTGGCAGAAGCGGTCGAGCTGGTCTCAGGCGGGTTCTTCGCGCAATGGGCCGGCATCATGCTGCTCACCCCGTTCGCCGCCTTCATTGCAATAATTCTCTTCGGCAAGCGCATGAAGTACAAAGGCGCAGAGTTGGCGATCGGCGCCATGGCCATCAACCTCGGCTGGGCGAGTGTCCTGTTCGTTTCGAACATGACAAACGGCATCTTCCACGAGGTCGGTTTCGTGGTTGCAGACATCGGTCAATTCATGGGCCGAGAACTTGTTTTCGAGTTGGGCTTCGTCGTAGACGGCCTGTCGATAATGATGTACTGGGTGGTCGCCTTCGTCGGCACGATGGTTTTCATCTATGCCGTCAGCTACATGCAGGGCGACGTCCGCGTCCCATGGTTCTTTGCCTCTCTTTCGTTGTTCGCCGGATCGATGCTGGTGCTGGTTGGCGCCCCGAACCTGATCCAGCTCATCGTCGGCTGGGAAGGTGTGGGTCTGGCCAGCTACCTACTGATCGGGCACTACTGGGAACAGAAAGAAAACTCGTCCGCTGCGATGAAGGCGTTCCTGGTGAACAAGGTCGCAGACGTTGGGCTGATCATCGGCGCGGTGATCATCGGCAGGACACTCGGCGACTTCCGTTTCTCTTCGATCGCCAAAGCGGCCCTCGCCCAGGATGAGGCGCTGGCCGGAGTTGCCGTGGCCGCCGGTCTACTGCTGTTCTTGGGAGCGATGGGCAAATCCGCCCAGTTCCCCCTGCATGTATGGCTTCCGGACGCCATGGCAGGCCCGACCCCGGTGTCTGCTCTCATGCACGCGGCCACGATGGTCACGGCCGGCATCTATCTGATGGGTCGGATGTTTCCTCTCTATCAGAACCTCGCCCAGGACGCCAGGGCGTGGATGGTGCCGATCGCAGCGATCACCCTGTTCGCGATGGGTCTGCTCGCACTCGTGACCGACGACATCAAGAAGGTGCTCGCCTATTCGACCGTGTCTCAACTCGGCTACATGATGGTGGCGATCGCGGCCGGCGGATACACCGCCGCGCTGTTCCACCTGTTCACCCACGCGTTCTTCAAAGCGCTGTTATTCCTCGGGGCCGGCTCGGTCATCCACTCTGTGGATTCCAACAACATGAGCGACATGGGCGGCCTGCGAAAATACATGCCGACCACCTACCGAACCTTTGTCATAGGTTCGCTGTCTCTGGCCGGGATCATTCCTCTGGCCGGCTTCTGGTCCAAGGACGAGATCCTCGGAGTGCTTGGCGAAGAGGGCTATACATCCTTCATGTGGCTGGCGATTGCCGGTGCCTTCATCACCGCCCTGTACATGACAAGGGCGGTCGCGTTGACCTTCCATGGCACCTACAAGGGCGAGGGCGTTCCCCACGAGTCGCCCCGCCTGATGACCATCCCGCTGGTGGTGTTGGCCGTGCCGGCGACCATCGCAGGGCTTTTCAACATCCCGGGTGTCAGTTGGGGAGGAATCGGGAACTTCACGAGCTGGATCGGGGCCCGCGTTGTGCCAATGGGCGACCCGCATGCCAGCGAAATCAACTGGGGTCTTGCGACCGCCGGCGTTGCCGCCGCGGCCCTCGGCATCGCGCTCGGCTGGTCCCTGTTCGGCCGAGACGCCAGAACCCAGAAGCTGAGAGACACGTTCGAAATCCCTGTCCTCTACCCACTGCTGCGCCGCAAGTACTACATCGACGACTTCTACATGCGTGGTCTCGTCAATCCGATCAAAGGCACCATCGCCAAGGGAATCGAATTCGTGAACGGGTCGGTGATCGACGGAATCGTCAACGGCATGGCGTTTCTCGTCGGCGCTTTCGGTCGGGTCGTATATCAAGGTTTCGATCAGCGAGGCATTGACCTCGCGATCAACGCGACGGCTGGTGGCACCAGCCGTCTTGGTGAGGCTCTGCGGTTCCTCCAAACCGGGAAGGTCCAGCATTACGCGGGCGCCTTCGTGGTGGGAGCGGTTGTGCTCGTCGTCGGTTTCGTGATTTTCGCTTAAGAGGGAGACAAGATGTCCTGGTTCGACAACGGTTGGGGGCTCAGCCTCGTCGTGTTCCTGCCTGCCCTCGGGGCGATGGTTCTGTTCGGCATACCCAAGGCCCAGGAGACCGCCCATAAGTGGACCGCCCTGTTGTTCACCGGCGTATCCATGGTGATGTCGATCATCATCGCGGCGACGTTCGAGTACGGGTCGGCCGAGCAATTCCAGTTCGGAACCAAGCTGAGCTGGATCCCGGCGATCGGGTCGAACTACACCGTTGGAGTCGATGGGATCAGCCTGCCGCTGCTGGTTCTGTCGACTGTGATCACGGTGCTGGCGATCATCTATTCCTGGAACAACTGGGAGGAACCGCACAATCCCAAGGCATTCCTGGCGCTGATGATGATCCTGGCGACCGGTATGAACGGCACGTTCGTAGCGCTAGACCTCGTTCTGTTCTTCATCTTCTTCGAGCTGGTGCTCCTCCCCATGTATTTCATGATCGGCATTTGGGGTGACAAATCAGAGCGCACTCTGCCAGTGTTCAACAAGGTCGTCGAAAACAGGTTGTACGCGTCGCTCAAGTTCTTCCTGTTCACCTTGTTCGGGTCTGCGTTCATGCTGCTGGGTTTCCTGGGCTTGTACTTCCGCTCTGGTGAGGTAGGTGCAGGCGCGAATACTTTCGACATCCCGACCCTCATCGATCTCGGGTCGAACAACGCATTCGGCAGCGGTACGTTCGCTTTCCTGGTTTTCGGGGCAATGTTCCTGGGGTTCGCCGTGAAGGTCCCCATGTGGCCGCTGCACACCTGGCTTCCTGACGCTCACACCGCCGCCCCGACCGTCGGGTCTGTGCTGCTCGCTGCCGTGATGCTGAAGCTCGGCTCCTACGCCTTTATACGTATCTCCATTCCGATCCTTCCAGACATGGCCAAACAGTGGGCGCCTGCGATCGGAATCCTGGCGGTGATCGGCATCATCTACGGTTCGTTGGCCTGTTTGGCCCAAACGGACATCAAACGCCTGATCGCGTTTTCATCTGTCGGGCACATGGGCTTTGTGATGCTCGGCATTGCAACGATGACCGATATCGGGATCAATGCGGCGATCATCGGCATGGTCGCCCACGGCATCATCACCGGGCTCCTGTTCTTCCTGGCCGGCTCGATGAGTCATCGTTACCACACGAGGGAGATCGCCAGGCTTGGCGGGAATCAGAAACTCATGCCGTGGATGGGCGGCGTGCTGGCGTTCACGGCCATGGCCTCGCTTGGCCTGCCAGGCCTTGCCGGGTTCTGGGGTGAATTCATGGCGCTGCTCGCTTCTTACAGTCCCCTCGGCGGGCTCGACCTGACTCTGTTCCGAACCCTTATGGTGTTGGGCGCGATCGGGACCGTACTGACGGCCGGCTACATGCTGTGGCTGCTGCAACGGGTCAACCTCGGCGAGCCGAAGTCCGAGTGGGAAGGTCGAGAGTTCCATGATATCGACGTATTCGAATGGCTGGCGTGGGCACCGCTGATCGTGGCCACGGTGGCGATCGGCGTCTTCCCCAACATCGTATTCGGTGCAACCAGAGATGCTGTCGTCAACCTCGTCCAGAACGCATTCGGGGGCTGAGCGCACGATGAACCTCGACTACCACGCGCTGGCGCCTGAGATAATCGTCGCCGTCACCATTCTGGTGGTGTTGTCGCTCGATTTGTCGCTGCCGACCCGCCTCAAGTGGGTGGTGGCGGTCGTAGGTGTCATCGGGCTGATGGCGGCGACGGTTCCAGTGCTCACTCTCGCCTTCGGCGATGACGTCGGACCGAGGGTGATGCTGGGCGGCACATATGTTGTCGACGATTTCGCCCTCGTCTTCAAAGGCGTCTTCCTGGCGGCCGGCTACATCGTATTACTGATGTCTGTTTCCTACATCGAGTCGGACCGGTACTACATGGGCGAGTACTACGTGCTCATGCTTGTCTCGATTCTCGGGTCGGTGATCATGGCCTCATCGCGAGATCTCATCACGCTGTTCGTGGGGCTCGAACTGGTCACCGGGCCTCTGTTCCTCTTGGCAGGCTGGCGAAAGGGCGACTCGAAATCGAACGAATCTGCGCTCAAGTTCTTCATCCTCGGGGTGCTTTCCACGGCGATCCTGCTGTACGGCATGTCGTTCCTCTACGGCTTGACCGGATCGGTCAAGTTTGACGACATCCGGGCGGCCTCTGGCGCTCTGGCTGACAACGGCGCGTTCCAGATGGCGATCCTCTTCACACTGATCGGGTTCGCCTTCAAGGTGTCGGCGGTTCCGTTCCACGCCTGGGCCCCCGATACGTACGAGGGCGCGCCAACCCCGGTTACGGCGTATCTGTCGGTGAGTTCCAAGGCCGCCGGATTCGTGGGGCTGTTGCTGCTCACCTACCTCGCCTTCCCCCAGGTCACCGATGTTTGGGGTCCCGCAATGTGGATCTTGGCGGCTGCCTCGATGACCCTCGGGAACCTGGTTGCTCTGCGTCAGCACAACATCGTGCGAATGCTGGCCTACTCGTCGATCGCCCAGGGCGGCTTCATTCTCGTTCCGTTCGCAGCGGCCGCCGCCAACAACAACGCGATCCTGCCAGACGCCTTTTCGGCAACGGTTGTCTACATGGTGATTTACGCATTCATGAACCTCGGAGCCTTCGCCTTTGTGATCGCGGCCACTGCGAAGACCGGCAGCGGCGAGATCAATAGCTTCGCCGGCATGGGCTCCTACGCCCCAGGGCTCGGTCTGGTTGGCGCTGTGTTTTTCTTGTCGCTTGCCGGGGTGCCTCCGATGGCAGGCTGGTTTGCCAAGTTCGTGATGTTCCAGGCGGTGTTGTCCGCCCAGAGCGGATGGGTCACCGCCCTGGCCGTGATCGCGGTCCTCAACGCCGTGATCGCCTTCGTGTACTACGCACGGATCGCCAAGGTGATGTGGATGGATCCTGTCGCGCCTGGTGCCGCCAGCCTCGTGTCGAGACCGGCGCCGGTCAGCGCCTCCCTCGGATTGGCAATCGCTTTGAGCCTCATATTCGTGATGGTGGCAGGCGTCCTGCCTCAGATTGCGGCGTTCTTCGGTGAAGCGAGCAAGGCCCTCGCCTCAGGCCTGTAGTCAACCATGCCGGACAGGCGGTTGACGGCGGACGATCTGTACCTCTTCAACGAGGGAACCCACTCTCGCCTGTACGACGTACTCGGCGCCCACCGCATCGCCGGTGATGGACCTGACGCCGTTGAATTCTCAGTGTGGGCCCCTTCGGCCAAATCCGTCTCTGTCCTCCACGATGCCAATGACTGGACAAGCGGCGTAGACCGTTTGGTGCCGACAGGAGGGTCCGGAATCTGGAGTGGCGCGCTGAGGGGTCTGCGTCACGGCGACACCTACAAGTACGCCATCGGGATCGGTGGAGGCAAGGTCATCGAGAAGGCAGATCCGCTGGCAGCCGCAGCCGAGCATCCACCTGCCACCGCCTCGAAACTCTGGTGGTCTGAGTACGAGTGGGCAGACGAACGATGGATGGCAGAACGAGTGGACCGTCAGGGTTCGGATCGGCCGGTCGCCATCTACGAGATGCATCTCGGCTCGTGGAAGCGGGTCCCTGAGGAAGGAAACCGGTGGCTGACATACCGGGAGTTGGCGGAGATTCTTCCCGATCATCTGGAGGCGACAGGTTTCAACTTCGTCGAGTTCATGCCGCTCGCCGAATACCCATACGATCCGTCGTGGGGGTACCAGACGACCGGTTATTTTGCCCCGACGTCGAGGTTCGGTTCGCCTGACGATCTGAGATTCTTGATCGACGAACTTCACCGCAGGGGTATCGGCGTGATACTCGACTGGGTCCCATCACACTTTCCGACGGACGGCCACGGTCTCGCACGTTTCGACGGCACCGCCCTCTATGAACACGCGGACGAGAGGCAGGGCTTTCATCCCGACTGGAAGACGGCGATCTTCAATTACGGCCGCCATGAGGTTCGGAGCTTTCTTCTGTCGAGCGCCGCCTCATG
This sequence comes from Acidimicrobiia bacterium, assembly GCA_003229305.1. Lineage (GTDB taxonomy): Bacteria > Actinomycetota > Acidimicrobiia > Spongiisociales > Spongiisociaceae > SZUA-232. Next base: position 8,744 of record QIDH01000026.1, read on the forward strand.
GTTGGAGCGGTTCCACTTCGACGGATTGCGGGTCGACGCCGTTGCGTCCATGCTGTATCTGGACTACAGCCGTGAGGAGGGTGAGTGGATCCCCAACGAGCACGGTGGCAATCAGAATCTGGAGGCAATCGCCTTCCTGCGCCAGCTCAACGACATGGTGCACGAACGTTTCCCTGGCGTCGCCACCTATGCGGAGGAATCGACCGCCTGGCAGGGGGTGACCGCCCCAACCTCTGACGGTGGTCTCGGCTTCGATCTCAAATGGGACATGGGCTGGATGCACGACACGCTCGCCTACCTAAGCCAAGACCCGGTCCACCGCAGACATCACCATGACGAACTGACCTTCCGCTCGATCTATGCGTCTTCGGAGAACTTCACTCTGCCTCTGAGTCACGATGAAGTCGTTCACGAGAAGGCCTCCCTGCTCTACAAGATGCCTGGCGACCGCTGGCAACAGTTCGCCAACCTGCGTCTGTTGCTCGGCTACATGTACGGCCTGCCCGGGTTCAAGCTGCTGTTCATGGGTGGTGAGTTTGCCCAAAGCGAGGAGTGGGACCACGACGGATCCCTCGACTGGA